>BOJX01000437.1 GCA_016860685.1 Planctomycetota bacterium | reverse complement strand
ATCGTCAAGAACCAGATTCCGAATGTGTTCGGCAAACTGCTTTACGGATCGAAGTTCCACCGCCTCAAGATGTCGCGGGGGCAGCAGGGGATCGGCATCAGCGCCGCGGGCATGTACGGCTTGATCACGACGGGCAAGCCGATCCGCATCGTCAGCCGAACCGGCCCGCGCGCCGAGGCGCACCTGTACCGCCTGGCGATCGACACGCAGAAAAATAAGCCCGACATCATCAGCGAGGAGACGAACGCGGTGGACTGGCCTCACGGGACGGAGGTCAGCATTGAGTTGTCCGCGACTTACCAGAAGGGGCGGGCGAGCGTGGACGAATACCTTGAGCTGGTGGCGATCGCCAACCCTCATGCGAGGATGACGTATCACGCGCCCGGTCAGGCGGCGACGGAGTTTCCGCGGGCGACCGAGGAACTCCCGCGCGAAACGAAGGAGATCAAGCCTCACCCGCACGGCATCGAGCTGGGCACGTTGATGAAGATGCTCAAGCAGACAGAAAGCCGGAAGCTCGGCGCGTTCCTTCAGACGGAGTTCTGTCGCGTCAGCCCGGGAGGGGCGAGCGAGGTCTGCGCCAAGGCGGGGCTGACGACGGCGACGTGGGTCAACGCGCTGGAGCCGCCGCAGATCGAGAAACTCTACCGGGCGCTTCAGGAGGCGAAGCTTAAGGCGCCGCCGACGGACTGTCTGGCGCCGATCGGCGCGGAGGCGATCCTGAAGGGGCTTCTGAAGGAGATCAAGGCTGAGTTTTACACGGCGACGACGCGCGATCCGGCGGTGTACCGCGGGAACCCCTTTCAGGTGGAGGTGGGCATCGCTTACGGCGGCGAGCTGGGGCGCGACACGCACGAACTGGCGTCGGCGGCGCTGAACGAGGGCGCGGCGCCGTCCGAGGGCGGCGCGTCGCCCTCCGGGAAGGCGGATGACGAGGATGTTCAGGCTCGCGTGATCCGGTATGCAAACCGGGTTCCGCTGCTGTATCAGCAGAGCGGGTGCGC
>BOJX01000436.1 GCA_016860685.1 Planctomycetota bacterium | reverse complement strand
GCCGGTCGATGCCCACGCCCAGCCCTCCCGCCGGCGGCATGCGGTATTCGTGCGAGGATCGAGTGCCCTTTGGGTTTCGCCAACCGGACTGCTCCTCAAACCCACGGGGCGCCTACTTCATCAGCGCCACAAACCCCGCCTGCTCGAAGTGGTGATCGGCCGTCAGGGCTTCGCGGAGGTTCCGCTCTTCCATCACAAGGAAGGAAATGCAATCGGTCAGACTCCACTCCTTGTCGGGTCGGTTCCGATACAGCTCCCAACCCCTGTCGAACAGCGAGGCGGCTGCGGGCACAACCAACACGGCCTTTGAGCGCAGAAGCGCGTCGAGCAACCTGACGCATGACGCGCGAGCTGCTGTGCCAGACAAGCCATCGGCAAGCTCCGTGAGCACAAACTGGGTCGTTACAGAGCGATGAGGAACGGCATTCAACTCCACGGCGCGGTCATGAAACCGATCGCTCTCGCTCAGCAAGGCAATGTAGAACGCGGTGTCCGCGAACCAGAGGGTCATCGTTTGGGCGTTCCATGGATGTAATGATCATGGTTGAGGGCAAAGTCGGCAGGCAGACCTTTGACGGTTCCTGCGAGTTCCAGCAATTCCTCGGAGAGCGAGCGAGCGTCTTCGTCAACCTTTCCGGGCTGAGCCTCCGGCTCCATTCGAACCTCGACGGATACTGCGGCGCCTTCCGGCAATTCCGGCTTACCATCAAGAACGATCATGCCCTTTGAGACTTTTCCGTGATACACCATCGGCCATTCTCCATTGGCGCCGCCGGGGCCTCGACCGCCGTGCGACCCACCTGAGCATGAAACCCCGCTGCCATATTCTATCCGCCTTTCCGCTGCAACGGAAACAAGATCACATCCCGGATGCTCCGCGAATTCGTCAGCAGCATCACCAGCCGGTCGATGCCCACGCCCAGCCCGCCCGCCGGCGGCATGCCGTATTCGAGCGCGGTCACGAAGTCCTCGTCCATCACGGCCATCGTCTCGTCGCCTTCGCC
>BOJX01000435.1 GCA_016860685.1 Planctomycetota bacterium | reverse complement strand
AACCTATCCGAGCACGGCGACGCAGCTCGAATTGTCCAGGCTCCTGCGCGACGAGCTGAAAGCCATCGGCGCGGCGGACGTGCACATGAGCGAGTTCGGCATCGTCACCGCGACGATCCCTGCGACCGTCAAAACCGACGTGCCCACGATCGCCCTCTTCGCCCACGTGGACACGTCGCCGGAGTTCACCGCGAAGAACGTCAACCCGCAGGTCATCCGCAACTACGACGGCCGCGACATCGTGCTCCCCAACTTCAAGGAACGCGTCATCCGCACCGCCGAGTCGCCGGGTCTGGCCGAGCTTAAAGGCAAGACGCTCATCACCACCGACGGTACGACGCTGCTCGGCGCCGACGACAAGAGCGGCGTCGCCGTCATCATGACCGCCGCTGACGAATTGCTGAAGAACCCCTCGATCCCTCACGGCCGCATCCGCATCTGCTTCACCTGCGACGAGGAGGTCGGCCACGGCGTCGATCATGTGGACTTGAAGCAGCTCGGCGCGCAGGTCGGCTACACCCTCGACGGCGAAGCCCAGGGCATCATCGACGCGGAGACGTTCTCCGCCGACCTCGCGGTGGTCACGGTGACAGGGATCAACACACATCCGTCCGAAGGCAAGGGCCGGATGGTCAACGCGATCCGCATTCTCGCGGACTTCATCTCCCGTCTGCCGTGGCAGGGGATGTCGCCGGAAACCACCGACGGCCGCGACGGCTTCATGCACCCCTACAAGATCGAAGGCGGGGTGCCGGAGGCCAGCGCACGCATCCTGCTCCGCGACTTCGTGACCGCCAACCTCCGCAAAGAGGAAGCGATCCTCGAGGGCATCGCCGCCGCCCTCCGCGCCGAACACCCGCGGGCGAAGATCGAGATCAAAGTGACCGAGCAGTACCGCAACATGGCCGACGGCCTGAAGAAGGAGCCGCGCGCCATCGCCAAGGCGGTCGAGGCGTTCCGCGCCCTGGGCATCGAGCCGAAGCTCAACATCGTCCGCGGCGGCAC
>BOJX01000434.1 GCA_016860685.1 Planctomycetota bacterium | reverse complement strand
GCCGCAGGTCGTAATCTGAAATCTCGAATCCGCGCTCCCCCTCGATCGACAGGCGGACCATCGCGGCGCGGTCGTCGGGCGGAGCGAGCGCCCCCTGCGGTTTATGAGGGGGTTGCGCGGAGGGCAGGAAGATGATCCGATCGAGCTGAAGCTGCTCGAAGATCGACCGGGCGATCAGAAGGTGGCCGTGATGGATCGGATTGAAGCTTCCGCCGAAGAGTGCGAGCTTTTCGGGCATGTGCGATGTCCACCGCGGTCGCAACCGGTCGGCGCTGCCGCGCCCGTCGTGGGCGGGCCGGATGCGGGGTCGTCCACGCGCCCGATCCCTTGACCCCGCCCGAGTCTAGGCGTCGCGGTCCGGGGATTCAACCGCGTGTCGGTGATCGCGCGTCCACCTTCATTGATCGCCCGAACGCAAGCGCCACGCCCGGGCCGCGCCGCCGACGCCCTCCGCGACCGGCTCAAAGAGGTCGCTCCGCGCGGTCATCCAGATCTCCTCAATCGTGCGGGGCGGAAGGGCCGCTACCGCATCCACGCCGACATCCCGCAGGCGCCCGACCCACGTCTCGAAGTTCGCCTCGGCAAGCAGTTCCTCCCCGAGACGGTAGTCGATCACCGAACCGTCGCGCGTCGGCGGGACGTAGACGACCTTGTTGGACAGCCGACGTCCGAGGAAGGGGTAGCGAAACCAGTTGTGCCCGATGCCGTCGAACCCGGCCGCGACGGCGATCGTGAGGGAGGCTGTCGGCGTCGATCCGCGCCCGGGAACTCCGGGCGCGGCGTCCAAATGACGCCAGATGGTCCAGCTCGCGGCGTAATCGGAGCGCAGAGGATGAGCGTCGTACGCGCGACCCTCCGCCGCGGCGGCGTAGATCGGGTAACGCCAGCGGTCCTTGTGCGTCTGAAGCCAGGGCAAACAAGCTGCGAGTCCCACGGCCGCCGCCGCAACCTTCACGCCCGCGCGTGACGCGCGGAGGCGCGGGAGGATATATCCCAACGCCCACGC
>BOJX01000433.1 GCA_016860685.1 Planctomycetota bacterium | reverse complement strand
GATGCACGCAGCCGGTCAATCACGGCCAGCCGCCGCCTTGGATCGACCTGCGATGACATCCGCAACGCCGTGAGCGCCGCTTCAAGGCTGGAGGGGAGAGCGCTGACCTCCGCTTCGAGACCTCGCTCCAGCCAGACAAAGGCGCTCGCCCCGTCCTCAATCGCGACAGCGGCTCGAAGCGCTAGCTCAGGCAGCGGCGGAGCGCCTCTCGATGCGGCATAAGCTCGTTCCGCGTCAGCAAGTTGAGCGGTCAGCCGCGCCCGGACCGAGGTCTCCGAGCTCTGAGCAAACCTGTCAAGGGATTCCCTCAGGCTCTCGACCGCGTTCAAGTGCGACGGCGGAGGCGGCGCGACCGGATCGACATCCCCAGGCGCCGTTGCTTTACCTGGGGCGGGAGGATTCACAGGCGACTCAACCTGACCGTCTCCGAAGACGTCACGCTCTGCCCGCTGCGAGAGTTCCGAGCGGAGTCGTGCGTTCTCAGCCGCAAGCTCGGCGATCCGCTGTTCCGTCGCTACTGTCCGCTTTCGTGCCGCCGTGGCCAGAATCACCGCGGAAAGCGCCCCCGACAGTCCGACGAGGAACCACAACGACCGCGCCGCTCCGAGGGGGGGCACGACTTTTGATCGTTCAGTCACCACCGCCGCCCCCCCCGCCGTCCCCGTCGCCGCCCCCCCCGCCACCGGCTCCGTTGCCGCTGTCATATCCTCCGCCGTCGCCGGAGGAGGGGTCGTTAAGGTCGTTATGCGCAGATTTCGATCGGTCGTCGTTGCTCTCACCGCGCCACGTTGACTCCGGCACGGTGTGCATCGACCAGACGTCTGACGAATCCGTCGGCGACGAACGTCCTGCCTCGGGATCACGGGTCAGCCTGCGCCCCCAGCGCATCAGCAAGCCGCTCCCGACAATCAGCAGAATCAGAAGTGCGGCAAGGAACCCGATGATGACAAGTATCCGAAGGATCTGTCCGGGGCTGACCGTGGCGGAAGCCCCCAGCAGGTTCACCCC
>BOJX01000432.1 GCA_016860685.1 Planctomycetota bacterium | reverse complement strand
CTGAAGGCGACGGAACCGCTGCCGGACGACCACCTTCAGCCGCTGCATTTTTTCATGTCGGCGCTGTCGCACACGGGGCGTCCGGGGTCGATCGCCCCGCTGGTGCGCTGTCTTGGCGCGGCGCAGTGGCAGACTCGTCGGGAGGCGCTGAAGTGTCTCGGCGCGGCGCATCGGACGGAAGGGGCGCGGGAGACGGCGAAGGACGTCGCGGCGGCGCTGGAGGATGAGAACGCGACGGTACGGACGGTGGCGGCGTACGTGCTGTCATTCCTGGCGGATCCGGCGGATGCGTCCGTGCGGCGGCGGTTGAAGGAGATCTGCGACGCCGCGGAGGAGGACCGGGAGCTGCGCTGGAACGCGGCGCTGACGTTGGCGCGGCTGGGAGACGACGGCGCCGTTCCGATGCTGAAGGACATGCTGGACCGGAAATACTGGGAGGAGCGAGCGCATGTTCGGACCGAGGGAGGGGGCGGGGCGCCGGCGGCTTTGGCGATGTCGCAGCCGCGGATCGAGATGACCTTGTGTGCGTCGATCGAGGCGGCGGCGCACCTGGAGGATGAGACGATCTGGGCAATGATCGCGGAGTTGGAAGGAGACGTTTCGTTGCAGGTGCGCGACCGCGTCCGGAAGGCGCTGGCGGGGCGGGGCGGGGCGAAGGGGATGGGTCCGGTGAGCGGCGACGGCGGGGTTTGAAAGCCGGGTCGAGGCGGGTTGGCGAAGGTGCGGAGGCGGATATAGTAGTCGCCGCCCCGGCATGAAACGGAAGGTGCAACGTGCCGACGAAAGAGCTGGTGACGAAAGTCTGGATCGACCCCGGGTGCATCGTCTGCGATGCGTGCGAGAACACGTGTCCGGAGGTTTTCGAGGTCACGGACGACACGTGCATCATCCGCCCGGCGGCGCTGGCGGCGGCGTTTACGAAGCCGCTGACGAAGACGATCATCGAGGCGGCGCAGGAATGTCCGGTCGACGTCATCAAGTACGAGACGGCGGCGGTCGAGGTGAGCGACGAGGA
>BOJX01000431.1 GCA_016860685.1 Planctomycetota bacterium | reverse complement strand
CACTGGCTCACCGCCGATCCCTCCGAGCGCTTTGAAATCTGGACGCACGGACCGGAGGATGTGCGCAGGCTCGTCGAAGGCGCGGGGCTGGAGCTGGTAGATCTCGTGGGCAAAACGGTGCTGCCGATGCGCCGCTACCGGTCGCTGCTGGACGATCCCCGGACCGCCCGCCGCTTGATCGCTCTTGAAAAGAAGCTCTGGCGAGACCCGGCGGCGCTCGGTCGGGCGGCGCATCTTCAGGCGGTGGCCAGGAAACCGGTCGTCGAACCGACGAACGCTGGAACCCCCGCGCCCTGATAGGATCCCGTGGTTTGCATCCCCGCCGGAGCGGGGGACCGGGCGGAGAAAGTATGACGTTTGAACTGACCGGGTTGACCGTCTTTTTCCCGTGTTACAACGAGGAGGCCAACGTCGAGCGCGTGACGCGCGCGGCGCTGGCGATGTGCCGTCGCGTCTGTCCCGCCAACTACGAGATCATCATCGTCAACGACGGCAGCCGCGACCGCACCGGCCCGATCGCAGACGAACTGGCGGCGACGCTCCCCGGCGTCCGCGCCGTTCACAACCAACCCAACTTAGGTTACGGCGGCGCCCTTCAGCGCGGGTTCCGCGAAGCCACGAAGGACTGGGTCTTCTACACCGACGGTGACGGACAGTTCAACTTCGAGGAGATCGACAAGCTCCTGCCGCTGATGGCGCGCTTCGACATCGCCAGCGCCTACCGCCTCGATCGGAAAGATCCGCTGATGCGCAAGCTCAACGCATTCGCCTGGACGACACTGGTCAACGTTCTTTTCGGGTTGTGGCTGCGGGACATCGACTGCGCGTTCAAGCTGTATCCTCGCCGCCTCTTCGAGCAGATCCCGATGAAATCCACCGGGGCGCTGATCGACACGGAGATCCTCGCCCGGGCGAAACGCCTCGGCTACCGCATCGGCCAGGTCGGCGTGCATCACTACCCGCGCACGGCCGGCACCCAGACCGGCGCCAACCTCCGCGTCATCCTCCGCGCCTTC
>BOJX01000430.1 GCA_016860685.1 Planctomycetota bacterium | reverse complement strand
GCCGCGGCCAGTCCGGCGATCCCGATCAGCAGAAATGCGAACGCCAGCGCATAATCCTCAATCTGGTTGGACGCGCCGGAATGACGAAAGCTCAGGGATGGGGCGGCGAGATTGAGCACCAGCGCCGCCGGCGCCGCGGCGGTCCCCCCGAGGATGCCGCGCCCCAGGGCCCGCGCTCGTGACGCGGGAAGAAAGATCTGCGGAATCGGGTCGGCATGGATGCTTGCTTCGGGCATGACTGACGGCCTGACGACGGCGCGTGAACCCCCCGGACCTTCGTTACGCGATCACCCGGTAATAACAATCCCGCTTCTTCGGCTCCCAGCCCGCGTCCGCGATCAAGCGGCGGATGCGCTCTTCGTCGAGGCAGTACGTCGTGCCCGCGGCGGAGACGACGTTTTCTTCCATCATGACCGAGCCCATGTCGTTGGCGCCGTAGAAGAGCGCGAGCTGGCCGATCTTCTCGCCCTGCGTGACCCAGCTTGACTGGATGTTGGGGATGTTGTCGAGGTAGAGGCGCGCCAGGGCGTTCATGCGCAGGTACTCCGCGGCGTCGGCGAGCATGAGGTGCTTGCCGTCGGGCAGGCCGTCGTACTCCGGCGGGAACTGCTTGATGCGCCCCAGCGGCGTGCCGCCGGGCTGGAAGGTCCAGCAGATGAACGCGGTGAACCCGCCGGTTTCGTCCTGAAGATCGCGGATGCGCCGCAGATGCTCGATGCGGTCGTCGATCGTCTCGACGTGGCCGAACATCATCGTGATGCTGGTGCGCATGCCGAGCAGGTGCGCTTCACGCATGACGGTGAGGTACTGCGCAACGTCGGTCTTGCCCTGGGCGATGCGCTCGCGGACGCGGTCGACGAGAATCTCGCCGCCGCCGCCGGGAATCGTGTCCAGCCCCGCGTCGCGCAGGCGCAGGAGCACGTCGCGCACGGGCATCTCGAAGATCTCGTGAAACGCCCAGATTTCCGGGGGGCTGAAGGCGTGAATGTGGATCGACGGATACTCGCGCGAGATGAA
>BOJX01000429.1 GCA_016860685.1 Planctomycetota bacterium | reverse complement strand
GACGCCATCAATGATCGCCCCCCCGATCAGAACATCGAGCTTCGCCCGTTTGAGGAATTGACCCCGATCGACCCGCGCGAACGCATCCGTTTTGAAGTACCCGGAGGATCCCCGTCGATGCGCGTCGTGGACCTGATGACCCCGATCGGGTTCGGGCAGCGCGGGCTGATCGTCGCCCCGCCGCGCACCGGAAAGACCATCCTCCTCCAGCAGTTCGCCCACGGCATCGCCGTCAACCACCCCGACGCCTACATGATGGTTCTGCTGATCGACGAGCGTCCGGAGGAGGTCACCGACATGCGCCGCAACGTCCGCGGCGAGGTCATCGCCAGCAGCAACGACCGCGACGTCGCCAGCCACGTCCGCATCGCCAAGCTCATCATCGACAAGGCCCGGCGCCTCGCTGAACTCGGGAGGAACGTCGTCATCCTGCTGGATTCGATCACGCGGCTCGGCCGCGCGTTCAACGCCTCGATGTCCGGCGGCGGGCGGACGATGTCCGGTGGGATCGACATCCGCGCTCTCGCCGAGCCGAAGGCCATCTTCGGCGCCGCCCGCAACATCGAAAACGGCGGGTCGCTCACCATCATGGCGACCGCGCTCATCGACACCGGCAGCCGGATGGACGAAGTCATCTTCAACGAGTTCAAAGGCACGGGGAACATGGAGATCATGCTCACCCGGGAGCTGGCCAACCGCCGCGTCTTCCCCGCAATCGACCTGAATCAGTCGGGCACGCGCAAGGAGGAGCTGCTGCTGTCGCCGCAGGAGCTGGCCGTCTCGCGGCACATTCGTCGGACGCTGCTGGACCGCGGACTGGAGCAGTCGATGACCCTGCTCCTCGGATCGCTTCAGAAGTTCCCGGACAACGCCGCGTTCGTGGCGAGCTTCAACACGGCGTCGCTGCGCTAACCGGTCGAGTCCGTTTCAAAGTCGCACACCCCACGACGGATCGCGGACTTCCGGTCCGCCTCCTCCAGCGCGGCGTTCCGCGCTCCGGACCGAAGGAGGGGAACCCGC
>BOJX01000428.1 GCA_016860685.1 Planctomycetota bacterium | reverse complement strand
CGCAGTAAGGGAACAACTCATACGGACCCATGTCCACGATGCCGTCGCCGGCGCCGTCATCGCGCCCGGTGTCGTCCACCTCCTCGTTGTCGATGAATCTCGGGCTGCCGTCGAGCTCCAGCGGAAGATTCTCCCGGGTGTCGCCGTCGCCGTCGAGATCCCAGAGGTCATCCCAGACCGCGACGTTGTCGCCCGCGTCCGTGCAGGGAGAGTCCGACCGCAGGCGGTAGTCATTCAGCCTCCAGTCCCGTCCCGGAACCACGTCGGCGAAGCGCGGATCAACGTCGAGGTTCCCCTCGCCGCGGAATCCGCCCATCACGTCGGAATACGTGATGAACAACTCGCTTTCGAAATCGGTGACCAGCGGGGCCGGTCCGTTGTTCCAGAAGATGCAGCTCGTGAACGTCAGGTCGGTCGAGTTCCACGCATAAAGGGCGCCGCCCTCCTCCGCCGCAACGTTGTCCGCGAGGGTGCAGTTCGTCGCGAAGAGGGCGTCGTTGAGGTTCGCGCCGATCGCCGCGCCTTTTGCCGCTGCGTTGCCGACGATCAGGCAGTTGGCGAGGACCGCGCGCCCGGACCGGCAGTAGACGCCGCCACCCAGCGTGCCCGCGACGTTCTCCGCAATGACGCAGTTGACGAAATAAGCCAAGCCGGTCTCGATGAGGATGCCGCCGCCTGCTCCGAACCCCGCGACAGGCTCCTCGCCGCGGATCAGGTATCCGTACCAGCCCGGCGGGTTTCCGGTCGTGTTGTAAACGAACAACGACACGTTGGCGAAACCGACGCCGTGCGCCGTCGGAGCGTTGAAGTCGATCTCGTCCGTACCGATCAGGTTGCCCGCAAGGTCATGAATGAAGACCTGCCGTCCACCGGCTTCGGTCGTGATCAGATGCCGGGTCGCCGGGTTGTATCCGATCGTGTACGCCGTCAGCGGCGGCGTGTTCTGAAGCGTGAACGTGCGCACCAGCGTGCCGTCCGTGCGCCGGACGACGTAAACCACGTTGTCCGCACCGCGGGCGTAG
>BOJX01000427.1 GCA_016860685.1 Planctomycetota bacterium | reverse complement strand
CCGCGCCCCGAACCTTGCAACGTCTCGCCCTTCGCCGCCGCTTCGGACCCGCGGCGTTCCGCCATCCCGCCTCCGATGCCCGCTCTCAGCTCGCTTTCGTCCGGTTCAGCAGCATCGACCCGATCAGCATCGCCCCCACGACCAGAAGAATCAGTTCGTCGTTGTTCCACCGCCAACTGATGAACTGGCGAACCTCGTGCAGCAGCGCCAGACCCAGCAGCGTCCCGAGGAGGCTCCCACGCCCGCCGGAGGCGCTCGTCCCGCCCAGCACGACGGCGGTAATGACCTCCAGTTCGATCCCCAGGCCGATGTCGGCCTTCGCCGTGTTGCGCCGGGCGATGAACAAGACCGCCGCGGCCCCCGCCGCGGTTCCGCACAGCGTGTAAAGGAGGAGCTTGACGCGATCCACGGGGACGCCGCTGAAGCGAGCAGCGGTCTCGTTCCAGCCGATCGCGGTGATCCAGCGTCCGCCGCGCGTCCGACGCTGCCAGACCAGCGCCGCCGCCCACGTCAGCACGAACCCCCAGCCCGCCAGCGGAACGCTGAACCAGCGCGCGTCGCCCAAGCCCGTGAAGGACTCAGGAAAGCCCGACACCGGCCGCCCTCCGCTGACGCCCTCGGCAACCCCGCGGAACAACGACAACGTCGCCAGCGTGACGATCAGCGGGTGGACGCCCAGACGAACGACGCACGTGCCGTTGAACGCACCGGCGCACGTCGCGGCGAGGATCGCGCACGCCGCGCAGGCCCAGATCGGCGCGCCGCTCTCGAAGCTCATGCCGAACGCCGCTGCCGAAAGCGCCATCGTCGCCCCGATCGACAGATCGATCCCGCCACTGATCAGCACCAGCGTCATCGGGACGGCCAGCAGCGCTGTCTCGAAGACCTGCGTCGCCAGTTCCAACTGCGTCGCGCCTGCGATGAAACCCGGCTCCAGCCGTCCCGCGATCGTCAGGAATCCGGCCAGCGCCGCGGTCAGGACGACCGGTCGCATGAACTCCGCTCGGACAGCGGGATGATGGG
>BOJX01000426.1 GCA_016860685.1 Planctomycetota bacterium | reverse complement strand
CTGGGGTCGCGGATGCGGCTCTCCCGTATCCGAAGCGAGACGGGCCGGGCTGCGCTTCGACCGTCGCCCGCTACGTTCATCGCGGGTTGCGCGTTGGCGGCGAGTCTTGTACTGCCGACGGCGGCGCATGCCGCGGACCTTCCTTTGCAACTGCGGCTCGTGGATCGGCGCGGCGAGATTCAGCGGGACCAGCAGACGCTCCTTCACAACGTCAGCACCCTTCTGAACCGGCTGGACGGGCCGGTGATCACCGAGCTGGGCGCGCTGGGGCTGTATCTTGACGAAGTTTACATGCTGGATCTGCTGACGTTCACGGGGCTGGCGGACCAGGGCGTGTTCGACGACCGTCGGCTGATGAACGATATCCGCGAGGGACACGTCGCGGCGGTGGTTCTCGAGTTCGACCTTGAGCGCGATGGCGTGCCTTATTATCAGTCGACGGCGCGCGTCCGGTCGGCGTGGCTCGAAGTTCTTCGGCAAGCCGGGTACGTTCACCTTGAAGCGGGTTGGCTGCACCTGTATATCCGTCCGGACGCATACGAAGCGTTGCGAAGGACGGGCGGAGCACCGGGTTGAAGGTGAACACGCGCCGAGTAAGATCAACTTGACCGGAAAGCGGAAGAACACGAACGCGCCAAGGAGGGCCCGAAAGATGTCCGGAGCTGTCAGCACGCCTGCCGCGCCCCCGTCTCAACTCGGGTTTGAGTTTGAAACCCCCGCGCCGAGCGGCGCGGACAAGCCGTCAATCCCGAGAGAGTCTGCGCGCCCCGCGGGCCGGCGAGGCGCCAGCGCCGAGACGATGGCAAAGCAGCAGCGGGAGATCTCGGTCTCCGAGTTTTTCACGAAGAACCGCCACCTGCTCGGGTTCGACAACAAGCGCAAAGCGCTGCTCACGACGGTCAAGGAGGCGGTGGACAACAGCCTCGACGCGTGCGAGGAAGCGGGCATCCTTCCGGACATCGAGGTGCGCATCGAGCAGACGGATGAGGACCGCTTCCGCGTGACGGTGCGCGACAACGGACCGGG
>BOJX01000425.1 GCA_016860685.1 Planctomycetota bacterium | reverse complement strand
CGGTATGCGTATTGCTTGAATGATCCGGTGAATGGGAGCGATGCATCAGGACAGATTGCCGAAATCCTGAAGTTGTTGGGACTGGCTCTTTGGGCGATCTCCGCGCTACTTTTTGGCTTATCTGGCAACCCTTGGGCTGCGATTTGGCCGACTGGGATTGGCGGAGCGTTGTGTTTTCTGCTGCACAACTTGTTGAACTTCCCATGGAAAGCCATTGGACGTGGCTTGGGCGCATTGTTCGCATGGCTTGGCGGATGGATCCTCGCCAATCCGCTGATTGCCCTCGGCCTGATCGGAGTTATCGTTGCGGCAATTATCCTTGCCTTGGTTGGCGTGCCTCTGGTTGGTATGGTGACGATGTACGCGCTCGCCATTGACCTCGAGATTGCGAACAGCGGGCTTGCTGATCGGCGAAACCGAAAGTTTTCTCGGCCCGATTCCTTGCAGCCGGAGTGCTTTGAAGATTGGAGGTTTGCCTTGCTGCACCGTGGCCGGTCCCGTGCAATAGGAAACGCCAAATGCTGATGGTGAGTGCAAGCAAGGGGCTTTCTAATGGTCATCGCACAATGGGCAATGATAATAATGGGCTTGGTGATGATTTCGTTGGTGATGATCGAGGTGCCCTTCTCGTTTTTCGGTGAACATCGGCTGCCGATGCGCCCATGGAAGTGGGCCTCATCCATCCTGGCAGGGACCACGTCCATCGTGTTTTCATACATGTGCCTACGACCGCGGGCGGGCTCGTTGCTTCTCGCGCTCTGTGTTGCGCTTATTCTGGGCTGTGTTATGATGGATCGCAGAGCGCAGGTGCGAAGGCACTCTCACGAACAGAGTTGAGCCGAAGGATGGCGGTCTGCCGCTGCGACGCGGAGGACTCGACCGAGGTCAACTGGGGGCCGTCGGGCGACTGCAAGGCCCGGACGACGATGTTCGACTTCTACGGCGTCAGCCAGCGCGTGGCGGCCGTGCGGATGTCGCCGTGGCGGTGGATCGGCGGCCAAAATGGGCACTATGAGAACCACGGCGACA
>BOJX01000424.1 GCA_016860685.1 Planctomycetota bacterium | reverse complement strand
CCGCCGATCGATCCGATGGTTGCACGGGACGAAACCGCCGGGACGGCGGAGGCAAAGGAGCACGGGTCGCGATGGCCTTGACGCAAGCGGACATTGAAATCATCAACGCCTACCGCGCCTGGATTGAGCGTCGCGCGGCGGAGAGCGGTTATTACGGTCCCTGCGAGCGACATGACCGCCCGGACGGCTCGACGTTGCTGTCGCGCTTTGACGCCGGCGGGCGCATCTGGCTGGAAGTCGGGCTGCGGCCTTTCATTCCGCAGGTCCGGGCCGCGATCGTTACGGACGACCGCTGGAAGAGCGAGGAACTCGAGGAGGCGATCGAGTCCACCGGCGACACGATGAACGAGTTCCTCGAGGCAGGCTTCGACGAGGCGGACCTCGACTGGCGCGAGCCGCCCGTCGAGCATTACCGTGACGGCGGGAAGTACTTTTACTTCGCGACGCCGCTGGAGCTGTCGTCCTTGTCGGATCTGACGCGCGACGACGTTCGTACGAAGACGTTCAAAATGCTCGAAGGCTACCGCATCGCGTTCGGACCCTCGCTGACGCGCAGTTCCTGACGCAACGAAGATCGCGCCGGGCGTCAGGTGAGCAGCGCATCAGTAATCGACCGGTATCGCGTCAAGGACGGCCGGAAGATCCGTCGTTTCGTCCAACGTGCTGACGATGCACATGCAGAGGTTGTCGCTGTCGCGGTGGAGGAGGCGCAAGGAACCGACGTGGACGGCGTGGTTCGCCCCGGCGTTGAGCTTGCAGGGGAGGCACTCCTCGTTTCCGTAATTCTTGCGCACCCCGGCGGGACATTGAAGCAGCAGCAGTTGTCCGCGCGGACCGGTGAAGTGAAACGCGAGCGACCGGTGGCGTGTGCCCATCTTGAGCAGGTACATCCCTGCGAGCTTCATCTCGGCCGGGAGAACCGCCGGCGGATGAATCCGGACCGTCATGATCTGCTCCGCCTCCGTCCGCGTGATGCTCCGGCCTCCGTGCGCGCGGACGAGGGCGTCGATCCCCGCGCCGATGTCGCCGTC
>BOJX01000423.1 GCA_016860685.1 Planctomycetota bacterium | reverse complement strand
GAATCTGGTGCTCGACAGCAGCGCGACGAAGTGGATCGTGCGCGAGGTTGCTCGTCGGCCGGAGCCGGTGCGTGCCTTCCTGCTGCGTCGATCGGACCGTGTGCTCTTCGGGAGCGACCTGGTGGTGCGCGACGCTTACGCGGGATTCGATCACTACGCGAGCCGCTACTGGGCGCATCAGGCGATGTGGGAGACGGATTATTGCGGGGAATCGCCGATCGAGGATCCGGACGGCGAGCATCCGCCGCGGCTGGCGGGTCTTGATCTTCCGCCGGAAGTATTGTCGGCGATGTACATCGGGAATGCGCGGCGGCTGGGACTGGCGCCGGGGAAGGGGTAACGCGCACTGCGTTGCGGAGTGGTACACGAAGAAAAGCTCGGTGCGCAAGGCGCGTCGTGAGAGGTGCGGTCCGGAGGTTGGGTCAGGTCCAGCCGAGGGCGACGGCGAGCATGGTGGCGAGATTGAAGAGGGCGTGGACGGCGGCGGGGACGAGGACGGAGCGGGTTCGTTCGTACAACACGCCGAGGACGACGCCGAGTACGATCAGGGGGGGGATCGCGTGCAACTGCGGATGCGCTGCGCCGAAGATGACGGCGGAGGCGGCGATCGCAACGCCGCGTGAGGTCCAGTCGGCCAGCGCCGGTTGAATGATGCCGCGGAAGAAGGCCTCCTCGCAGAGCGGGGCAACGACGACGGCGCCCAGCCAGAGCGTCAGCACGGCGACGGAGGGGAGGATTCCGCCGCGCAGCAGTTCGACGACGCGGTGGGACTCGACCTTGTAATCCGGTTGAGCGAGATGAATCAAGACCTGCGTCGCCCAGTAAGCGGGGTAGCTGGTCAGCATTGCGACGGCGAATCCCCCCAGGATGAAGGCGGCGGCGCGTTTCAGCGACATTCTTGCGAGGAACCAGCCGGCCGCGCCCGCCGCCGCGCGTTTTGAGGCTACGAGGAGACAGCCGACAAGCCCCGCCACCTGGGCGAGGTTGCCGGCGGCGACGGTCCAGGTCTGGCGGAGGGCGTCGTCGCGCGGGTCGG
>BOJX01000422.1 GCA_016860685.1 Planctomycetota bacterium | reverse complement strand
AGTTTCCCTGGGCGGTCATGATCGTCGAGATGATCGGCTACGAGATTGATCGGCTGCAACTTTATGCGCCGCAGTTCGGCAAGGTTCCGAAACTGCAATGCCCTGACTATCCGGAGGACATCACCGATCCGCAGACGCAGACGCGCATCGGCGAGCAGACGCTGGATTACGTGGTCAACGGGTTCCCCAAGGTGTACACCAGCGGATCGATGGACACCCAGCGTTCCGAACCGAACGAGGACGGACACTGGCGCGCCGACCGCTCACCGGACGATCCGCCCGAACTTCTGTCGGAGATCAAGAACCCCGCGGGCATCATCTACAACACCGAAGCGCACAAGTACATGCCGTCGGGTTTCTCCAACGACCGGGGACATCGCATCTTCGTTTACCACGACGTTTTCCGCGGGTCGCAGCTTGCCAGGGGGGCGTTTCCGCGCGTCGCGGCTGATATGCGACACCCCGGGGGCATCGCACAATCGTTCTACGACGGTCATGCCGAGGTGCGCCATCCGAGGGTGATGGTCGAATCCGACTGGTACTTCCCCGGTTACTGACGCATAGCGAACTGCGGGCTTCAGTCTGCGCGGAGGCGGGCGCCGGGAGGCGCTTCAGAATCAGAAGGACTGACCGGGATGGCCCGAAGCTTCTCGACGAAATCGGTGATGACCCACTCCGGCGTCGACGCCCCCGCCGTCACGCCGGCGACCCGCTTGCCCGCCGTCATGTCGGCGGTGAGCTGCTCATGCGTCTCCAGGTGATGCGTCTCCCGCCCCTTCTCACGGCAGAGGCGCACCATCTCGCGCGTGTTCGCCGACTTCAACCCGCCCAGCACAAACATCACGTCGACTTCGTCACACAGCGCCAGCGCCGCCTCCTGCCGCCGCGTCACCTCCAGACAGAGCGTGTTGATGATCTTCACCTCCTTGTACGGGCGAACGAGGATCTTCGCGATCATCTGCGCCACGTGCTCCGGCGAATGCGTCGTCTGCGCCACGATGCCCAGGCGCTCGCGGTACGGCAGCGCGTCCTCCAG
>BOJX01000421.1 GCA_016860685.1 Planctomycetota bacterium | reverse complement strand
GCGGCGTGAACTCCCCCTCCTTCCTGCGTCATGTCGACGCTGCCGCCCTGAAAGGTGCCGTCGGTCGCGAACGCGGTAGAGTGCCTGGCCCACGCGGGGTGCAGATCCACAAAGCTCTCGGGTGTGCCCATCCAGAGGGCGGCATGGGGCCTGGCCGTGGGGTAATAGTATGCCGTGCCCACTTGGGATCGCGGGTGAATCCCCATGATCTCCGATCCTTTATAATCACCGCCGGGGTGCAGGTCAGCGTAATCATCCGTCGCACCGGCCCAAATGATGGCGTGACTGATCAACCCAGTCACCAGAAATCCGGCTTGCTGAGAATCTTCAAGGCCGCCTACCTCGCCTGAGTCCCACCCTTCGGGAAGGAAATCGACATAGTCGTTCCGTCTGGCGTTCCAGACGACGGGATGCCAGTAATAGATGGAGTCCCCGAAGACCTCGATCCCGCCGCCCTGTTGGCGTCCCGCCGCTGCCAGACCGTCGGACTTGTTGGCGCCATCGGGGTGCAGGGTCAACGCCCGCCACGGGGCAGAGGCGGGGAATGTGCCCAGGAAAAGACCCGCTACCGCACTGAAGGTGACGGTTCTGTGGAACATGGAAAGCACCCCTTGCAGGCGATCGCACCAATCAGAGTATTATACTTGCAGGTGGGGGCAACCGCCAACCCGGGTTGCAAATGGGTTTTTCGATTCCTGCCCACAAGGAGAATACCCATGGCCGTTTCGACCCGTCTTTTCGGCGTGATTCCGTTCGTTTCTCTGTTTTCAATCACAGCGTTCGGGCAGTCCTACGCGGTGATCGGACCCGCGCGTCAGGTGAATCCGTCCGGATCCACCTGGCGCGAGTGCTGCATTGCTGCGCGCCTCGGGAATCCTCAGGAAGTCGTCGTCGCTGCCAATGACATCCCCTCCGGAAGGACGGCTTACGGCGTAACGCTCAACGGCGGTCTATCGTTCACGAACGGCCAGATTGCCACCTTCGGCCTGGATCCGTGGGTCGCCGCCGACCCGGTGAGCGGTGCGATCTGGATTACCGC
>BOJX01000420.1 GCA_016860685.1 Planctomycetota bacterium | reverse complement strand
ATTATTTTCCAGGAGAGGCGTTTCTGGCGCTGGCGGCGGACTTCACGTTGGCGCCGTCGCAGGCGGTCAATGACGGGTTCGACCGGGGGATCGGGTGGTACCGCGAACACTTCCGGGAGCGCCCGTCGCCGGCGTTCGTGATCTGGCAGGGGCAGGCTTACGCAAGGATGGCGCAGAAAACGAGGCGAGAGGATTACATCGCGTTCGCGTTCGAGCTGGCGGACTGGGGCGCGCGGGGTGTGATCGAGGCGGGTCCGAGCGTCGATCCCGATCTGGCGGGCGGCGTGCGCGGGCCGTATGAGGAGGGCGCGGGGGCGTCGACGGCGTCGTTTCTGTGCTTGTTTGCGGACGCCGCGCAGTTGGCGCGGACGGTGGGTAATCGCGGACGGGAGGATCGTTATGTCGCGTTGACACGGTCGGCGGCTCGCTTCGTGGTGCAGCTTCAGATCCGGCCTGAAGAGGCGTACTTCTGTCCGGTTCCCGGGGATGCGGTGGGAGGCGTCCGCAACAGCCCGGCAATCAACCGCCTTCGCCTCGACGTTTGCGGGCACGCACTGGTCGGACTGATCAAGGCCCGCGACGTTTTATTCGGCGACGAGTAAGCCGTCAGCACGACGGAGAGACGTGCGCACATGTTGAACGAGCGGTACCCTTACTACCTCGCGGGCCGGCCGGTCTTCGACGGGCCTGAGCTGACCGTCGTGAATAAGTACACGGGAACGGCGGCGTGCCGCGTCGCGCTGGCGGACGCGGCGGCGATCGACCGCGCGTTGACGGCGGCGGTTGCGGCGCTGGAGGTGACGCGGCGGATGCCCGCGTACCAGCGGCAGGGCGTGCTTGAGCACGTCGTGCGCCGGGTGCGCGAGCGGCATGAGGAACTCAGCCGGGTGCTCTGCATCGAGGCGGGGAAGGCGATCCGGGACGCCCGTGGCGAAGTCACGCGGCTGATCGACACGTTTCGCGTGGCGGCGGAGGAGTCGGTGCGGATCGGGGGCGAGTTCCAGCCGCTGGACATCAGCGCGCGGGCGAGCGGCGTAATG
>BOJX01000419.1 GCA_016860685.1 Planctomycetota bacterium | reverse complement strand
TTCGTTGGCGCCGTCAACGTTCTACGCTCCCGCAGATGACCTTCTCCCAGCGAGGCATCGACGCCTCGACCGTCGCGCGTCGCGCCAGCGACTGCGCCGCCTCAGACATGCCGCGCCATCGCCGTTCATCTGAAAGCACGTCCACGAAAGCGCCCGCGAACGCCCCAACATCCCGCCGCGGAACCAGCTCACCCGTCACCCCGCGCTCGACCATGTCGCCCAGATCACCCACGTCCGACACCACCACCGGAAGCCCGCACGCCATCGCCTCCAGCATCGCCAGCGACAAACCCTCGGAATCCGACGTCAGCACAAACACACGCGACCGGCGGTACCAGTCCTCCACCGCCGCCTGCTGCCCGACAAAGCGCACCCGATCCGCCAACCCCAGCGCTTCCGCTCGCTCCTGAAGCGATGCCCGAAGCGGTCCGTCGCCCACGACCACGGCCGACAGCGTCCCCCGACGCCTCGCCGCAATCCCCACCGCCTCAAGGAATACGTCGATCCGCTTCACCTCGACCAGCCGCCCCACCAGAATCAGGTCGAACTCCTTCGCCGCCGACCCGGGTGAAAAACGCGCCGCGTCGATCGCCCCGGGAATCACATGAAAAACGTCCGCAAGCCCCCGTTCCCGGTAGAACGCCGCCGCCTTCCGACCCATCGTCACCACCGCGTCAAACCGCCCGATCGCCGAAAGCAGGCGACGCTCGATCACCGCGTCCGGACGCACAATCCGCCGGAACACCGCGTTCTCTCCGTGCAGACCCCCGTCTACACAATCCGTCGGTCCGCCCACCGACACGTAAAACGCTCGCGCCCCCACCAGCCGCGCCAGTAATCCCGCCGCAAGTCCGTTGATCAGCAGGTGAAACCCGCCGATCACATCCGGACGCAACCGCAGCGCCAACCACGCCATCATCAGCAGCCTCGCTGCGGCCTGTCCGCACACGCGCGTCAACCAGCGCGGCGCGTACACCGCATGAACCCCCGGCGGCTCAGGAATCGGATACGCCGACACCGCCCAGACCCCTTCACATCGC
>BOJX01000418.1 GCA_016860685.1 Planctomycetota bacterium | reverse complement strand
GCGGAACCCACCCGTAGTAAAACGTCCGGTCGTTGCTCGTGAAGGCGTTGTACGTGCTGCCCATCGCGTCAAAAGCGCTGTTGATCTCGTACCACGTCCGCTTCGACGTGCCCTTGAACATCATGTGCTCGAGAAAATGAGACACTCCGGCCAACTCGCGCGTCTCATCCCGCGCGCCCGTCCGCGCCAGAAATCCTGCCGCCGCACTCGGAACGTCCGGCATCTCTTCAATGACGATGCGCAGTCCGTTCGGCAGCGTGTGATAGGTGTACGTCGATGTTCTCATTCCTTGCGATCCTCCGGGACGCCGCCCGCTTCTCGTACATCACGCACTTTCGAGGGCCTTAGGCCCCAGCGTCACCACGCAAAGCTGGTCCCTCGGGTGGGCCTGAAGAAACGCCCGGATATCCCCCGTCGTGACCGCCTGTACGCGGGCGAGCTTCTCCTCATGCGGCATCGGCCGACCCCGGTAGAACAGATCGTCCGCCAGTTCCGCGCAGAGCGACCGCGTCGTGTACCCACGGGTCTGAACTCGCGCCGTGATCGTCGCCTTCGCCCGGTCCAGTTCCTCGTCCGCGAGATCCTCGCCAAGGCGGTCCAACTCGCGAAACAGGGTCCGGTACGTCTGATCACACCGCTCCGGCGTCGTGGACGCGCCCAGCACGATGAACCCGCAGCCGCGCGGCGTCTCCTGCCACGCCCCCACCCAGTACACCAGCCCCTGCTTCTCCCGCACTTCCGTGAAAAGTCGCCCGCTCATTCCTCCGGACAAGACACCGAGCATAACCCGCTGCACGGCATACTTTTCATCCGTGATACCGACTCCAGGGAACGCAATACTCATCTGCTCCTGCTCGAGTTCCTTCGGAAAATGCGTCCGCCCGGGCGTAAACCGGACCGGATGCGCCCCCCGCCCGACGCGCCCCACCCCGCCCCAACCCGCAAACGCCCTCTCGAACACGCTGCGCACCCGTTCCGGCTCGATCGGCCCCGCCGCACTGATCTGCAATCGTCCCGCACACCCGATCCTCGCCCAGTGC
>BOJX01000417.1 GCA_016860685.1 Planctomycetota bacterium | reverse complement strand
CGGATCGCGTCGCGGTTGCCCGCCAGCATTCGGAGGACATCATCCCGATTGCGAACCAGGGGCCGCCCTTCCTCAAGAGATGATAACTCCGCGCGGCGTGAAACGGAACGTGGCCGTGGGGATTTGATGACCCGGTGCGGCGGAAGCGGTTGTCCAGCGACCTTGAAGAGCGCTTCCTTACGGGCGCGGCTCGGTCATGCAGCAGCGGATGAGGTGGCGCCGGGTCCGTCAGACGGTGAGCGTGCCTTCGGCGTCGGCGAGTTGTTCGGGGAGTTCGGCGCGGGTTTCGTCGAGTTGCTCGCGGGAGATCCCGATGTCCTCGAGCATCGCATCGGTGATCTGGCCTTTCTCGTGGGTGTAGAAGAAGCCGAGCTTCTCCTGGCAGCAGAGGACGTCGGCGATCTTGACGACGTTGCCGAGCTTCTGGAGTTCGGCGCTGAGGGCGTCGGGGTTGTGATGGAACCCGCAGGCGGCGCGGAGGTGGCGCGGGAACTTCCAGCGCGTGGTCAGACCGCCACCGAACTGCTGATGATTGGCGCCGATGATGGCGTTTTCCAGTTCGAGGAAGTCGCCGCCCTGCTTCGAGTAGGCGGAGATGACCTCGGTCAGTTTCTCCGGGAACGCCTGGCGCTCGACGAGGATGCCCATGTCGTGGATGAGTCCGGCGACGAAGAGTTCGTCGGGCTGCACGGGGTAGTGCGTCTTCTTGGCGAGCAGGCGGCAGGCGACGCCGACGGCCAGGCTGTGGCGCCAGAGGTCGGTCGCGGTGAAGCCCTCGGAGATGCGTCCGCCCTTGAAGAGACGGGCGATCGAGGTGGCGATGGCGATGTTCTTCACCGCGGACAACCCCAGCAGGATGATCGCGCGATCGACGCTGGCGATCTGACCGGGCAATCCGTAGAAGGCGGAGTTGACGACCTTGAGAACCTTGGCGGACAGCGCGGGATCATGCTTGATGACTTCGTGGAGGTCGCGGGCGGTGCTGCGGGCGTCCTCGACGATCTCGATGATCTTGACGGTGACCTCGGGGAGGGTGGCGAT
>BOJX01000416.1 GCA_016860685.1 Planctomycetota bacterium | reverse complement strand
GAGCCTCCCGACTGGGTGATCGTGACGCCAGGCAGATCGTCGTCGGTCACGTTGGCGACGACGTTGGGGACTGTGAGAGCGTTGAAATTCGTGTCGCCGCTGGCGGTGGCGTGGGTGATCGTCGAGGTGTGCGGGCCTTCCTGAGTCGTGTCGTCCACCGCGGTGACCACGACGGTCTGCGGCGTGCTCCAGTTTCCGTTGGTGAAGGTGAACTGGACGGCGACGCCGGCGCCTGAGCCGAGATCCGTCTGCACGTCCGGATCGACGGTGAGCGTAACGTTCGCGTTCGGCTGGGCGGTGAGCACGACGGTGTACGTGTCCGAGGTGGGTCCGTTTTCACTGACGTCGGTGGAGCCGCCGGACTGGGTGATCGTGACGGCGGCGACGTCGTTGTCCGTGACGTTGGCGACGACGTTGCTGATGCCGATGCCGTTGTACGTGCCGTCGCCGCTGGAGGCCGTGTGTGTGATCGTTGAGGTGTGATTGCCCTCGACGGTGTTGTCGTTGACGGCGGTGACGATCACGGTTTGCGCGGTGCTCCAGTTGGCGGTGGTGAAGGTGCGCGTGACGGCGACGCCGGGACCGGAGCCGAGGTCGGTCTGTCCGTCGGGGTCGACGGTGATGGTGACGGTGGCGGTCGGTTGCGACGTGAGCACAAGCGTGTACGTGTCCGATGTCGGGCCGGCCTCGGCAACGTTGGTCGAGTCTCCGCTCTGCGTAATGCTGACGGAGGCTACGTCATTGTCGGTGATTGCGGCGACGACGTTGGCGATGGCGAGGCCGTTGTAGTTGCCGTCGCCGGAGCTGGCGGTGTGGGTGATCGTTGAATTGTGGTTGCCCTCGGCGATGCTGTCGTCGACGGCGGTGACGGTCACGGTCTGGGGCGTGTTCCAGTTGGCGGTCGTAAATGTCTTCAGAATCGCCACGCCCGGACCGCTGCCGAGGTTGGTCTGCGTGTCGGGATCGACCGTCACGATGACGTTGGCGCTCGGGGCGGACCCGAGGACGAGGGTGTACGTGTCGGAGGTCGCGCCTTGCTCCGCGA
>BOJX01000415.1 GCA_016860685.1 Planctomycetota bacterium | reverse complement strand
TCCTCCGGCGGATACACTTCAGTCGCGCCGAACGAGCGCAGAAACGTCGCCCGCAGTCCGCGACGACGGATCCAGTCATTTGTGATCCGCTCGAACTCGGACGCGACAATCAGGGGCTCGTCGGCGAGGAGACCCTCCACGAGATTCTCGACCGGCGCCGCCGCGACCACCCGCACCGGATCCAGACCGGTGTCGAGCAGCTCGACGACTCCCCCCCCGAACTCCGCCACCCAGTCCGCGCCCGTGAACCCCAAGTCGCGGCTGCCCACCTGAAGCATCTTCACGATCGCCTGCGGCTTGAGGGTTTTCGCCGCAAGCCCCGGCAGCGAAATCTCCGGTCGGTAGGCACGGGCCCCGGCGCGAAGCCGAATCCCCGCATCGTCGAGAAGAGAAATGACGCCCTCCGACATCCGCCCCTTCGGCAGTGCCAGACGGATCTGCTGGTCATCTTTCCGAACCGTCATTCAAGGCTCCGTCGTCTGTGACGGCGGCCCCTGACCCGGCGGAAAACGAACGACGCCGGCAGGAGCCGGCGTCGGTGGTGATTACTCGTCTTTAAACGGCGACACCATCACCCGGCCACGGCCCCGTGGTGATGATGATGATGAACAACCAAGAGCATCCTGATCCGCATCGTGGAACCCAGATTACTCGGGACGGCCGGCGATGTCAAGGGGGCGTCAGGCCGTCGCACCGGCGCGGTTCCGGTAGAGGTTCTTGTCCACCACGGGCATCATCGCGTCAGCGCTGACGCCGCCGCCGAGGAAGTTGGCCAGCGCGTCCACCTCCTCACGCGATCCGCCCAGCAGCTTGTTGTAATTCGTGAAAATCAGGTCGATGTACCCGGATCGCTCCTTGATCGTCGAAAGCGTCTTCTCGACGTGCCTCAGAAGCATTCGGCGGATTTCATCATCCTTGACCGAGTCGTCGTACGTCCCGCGCCGCACGAGCATCTTCTTCTGCGACGCGATGATCTCGTCGATGTTCCGTCGCATCCAGATCACCTTGTACCGATATCCGGGCGGCAGCTCGACCAGCAGCCGGGA
>BOJX01000414.1 GCA_016860685.1 Planctomycetota bacterium | reverse complement strand
GCGCGACGCATCTTGCGTCCAGCGTGCCGGTGATTCCGGGAGCCGATCTGGCCCCGCTGCTCAACGAAGCGGAAGCGGACGTGCGAAGGATGATCGCGGCGGCGGCGCCGCCGGCGGCGACCGCGCCGGCCCCTGCCTGCGGACGAACGTGGCGCTTCGGCAATGTCGAATCCGACGTCGACCGTGAAACGTATTGCGCGAACGTCGTCCGCATCCAGCGCGACATCGAAGCCGGGCGGGCGTACCAGGTCGTATACGGCCGGCGCCTGTCCGCGCCGTTTGAGGGGTCGCCGCTGGACGTTTACGCTCGCCTGTCGCGCACGAACCCGTCGCCTTACATGTTCTACATCAATGACGGCGACGGCGTCCTGCTGGCGGCGTCGCCCGAGATGGCGGTGCGCGCCGAACCCGGTTCGACCGGCACGGTCGTCGAGCTTCGCCCGATCGCGGGCACAAAGCCGCGCGGATTCATCGACGGGCGCCTCGACCCGCTCACCGATGTCAAGTACGAAACCGCACTGAAGATCGACCCGAAGGAGCTTGCCGAACACACGATGCTCGTTGATCTGGCGCGCAACGATCTGGCGAGCATCTGCCGTCCGGGCACAACGCAGGTCACGGATCCTTTTGTCGTCGAGAAGTACTCGCATGTACAACACCTCGTCAGCAGCGTCAGCGGCGTCCTCCGCGAGCCTCTCGACGGTCTTCACGCCTACCTGGCGACGATGAACATGGGGACCGTCACGGGTGCTCCGAAACTGGAGGCGATGAAGATCATCAACACGCTTGAGGCGTCCGGGCGCGGGTTCTTCGGCGGGGCCGCCGGATACCTCTTCCCGGACGGACGGCTGGACACGGCGCTGATCATCCGCGCCGTCCGGTTCAAGCGGGGACAGGCCCACATCCGCGCCGCCGCGGGCATCGTCGCGGACAGCGTTCCCGAAAGTGAGTGGACCGAGACGGAGAACAAGGCCGCCGCCGCGATCCGCGCGCTGCGCGGGACGGTCGACGCCTCATCGGAGGACGCCGCATGACCCGCCCGTCGCGTC
>BOJX01000413.1 GCA_016860685.1 Planctomycetota bacterium | reverse complement strand
GCGATGTAGTCGTCGGGGATGTGAGCGACGACTTCCAGTTCGAGATGCACCGGGGGCGGGTTCGGGTCGGCTTCGCCCTTCATGCGGCGGACGGTCTGATCCAACATCTTGCAGTAAAGGTCGTAACCGACGGCGGCGATGTGTCCGCTCTGCTCCGCGCCGAGCAGGTTGCCGGCGCCTCGGATCTCCAGGTCGCGCATCGCGATGCGAAACCCCGCGCCGAGATCGCTGAACTCCTCGATCGCCTTGAGGCGCTTGACGGCCTTGGGCTTGATCGGCTTGTCGGCGGGGAGCAGAAGGTAGCAGTACCCGCGATGCTTCGACCTCCCGACGCGCCCGCGAAGCTGGTGCAGGTCCGCGAGACCGAAGCGTTCGGCCTGATGAATGAAGATCGTGTTCGCGGAGGGGATGTCGATCCCGCTTTCGATGATTGTGGTGCAGACGAGCAGGTCAGCCTCGCGGTGCGCGAAGCGGAACATGACGTCTTCCAGCTCATGTTCGTGCATCTGACCGTGTCCGACGAGGATGCGGGCCTCCGGGACGATCTGGCGCAGCCGGTCGGCCATCGCGTGGATCGAGCGGACGACGTTGTGGACGAAGAAGGTCTGCCCCTCGCGGTTCAACTCGCGCAGGACGGCTTCGCGGATCAGCTCTGCGGAGAAGGGGACGACCTGTGTGGCGATGCTGCGGCGATCCATCGGAGGGGTCTGGAGCGTGCTGATGTCGCGCAGGCCGGTCATCGCCATGTGTAGCGTGCGCGGGATGGGCGTGGCGGAAAGCGTGATGACGTCGACGGTTTCGCGGAGCTGCTTGAGGCGCTCCTTATGCTCGACGCCGAAGCGCTGCTCCTCGTCGATGACGACGAGACCGAGGTTGGCGAAACCGACGTCCTTGCTGAGCAGGCGGTGGGTTCCGATGACGACGTCCACCTGGCCTTTCCGGGCGGCCTGAATCAACCGGCGTTGCTCGGCGGCGGTGCGGAAGCGGGACAGGCATCCGATGACGAAGGGGTAGTCGGCGAAGCGTTCGCGGAAGGTCTCGTAGTGCTGCTC
>BOJX01000412.1 GCA_016860685.1 Planctomycetota bacterium | reverse complement strand
CGAATTTCGTCACGGAACTGGACGACCTGCTCCGCCGTTACGCCGGCCGCCCGACGCCGCTGTATCTCTCACGAAGCCTCACCCGGCGCACCGGTCGGCGCATCTACCTGAAACGCGAGGATCTGCTACATCTCGGCGCACACAAGACCAACAACACCCTCGGACAGGGATTGCTGGCGAAAACGATGGGAAAGACGCGGTTGATCGCCGAAACCGGAGCAGGACAGCACGGCGTCGCCACGGCGATGGCGGGCGCGCTTTTCGGTATCCCCACGGAGGTTTTCATGGGCGCCGTCGACGTCGAGCGCCAGGCGATGAACGTTTTCCGGATGAAGCTGATGGGGGCGCGGGTGCATGAAGTGCGCGGCGGCAGCGCAACGCTGAAGGACGCGATCAACGACGCCCTCCGGGACTGGATCGCAAACGCCTCCGATACCTACTACGTCTTCGGAACCGCCGCCGGTCCGGAACCTTTCGCGCGGATCGTGACGCATTTTCAGGCCGTCATCAGCGAGGAAATCCGACGACAGACCCAGGAGGCGGAAGGACGTCTCCCCGACGCCGTCGTCGCCTGCGTCGGCGGCGGCAGCAACGCGATCGGCGCGTTTCACGCATTTCTGAATGAACCGTCGGTCCGGCTCCTCGGTGCGGAAGCGGGAGGAGACGGTCAGCGCCACGGGGCGTCCCTGTCGCGGGGAGCGCCGGGAGTTTTTCACGGCATGTATTCCTACTTCCTTCAGGATGAAGACGGGCAGATCGCCGAGGCGCACAGCATCGCGGCCGGGCTGGACTACCCCGGCGTCGGGCCGATCCACGCCCGGCTGCACGAATCCGGCCGCGCGCAGTACACTCCGGTGCGCGATGATGAGGCGCTGTCCGCGTTTCACCTGCTAGCGCGCGAGGAAGGCATCCTGCCGGCGCTGGAATCGGCCCACGCGGTCGCCCTGACGTTGAAGGTCGCCGACGAGTTTCCGCGGGGTGCGGTCATCGTGATCAATCTCTCCGGACGGGGCGACAAGGATCTGCACACGGTGCTCGCCGCGAGCGGCTGAC
>BOJX01000411.1 GCA_016860685.1 Planctomycetota bacterium | reverse complement strand
GCATGATCCTGGGCGCATAACATTCGGTGTCCCCGAAACCCCTCGACCACTACCTCGCCGAATTCCACTACCGCGGCAATCGGCGCTGGCGGGAGGAGAGCCGCTTCGAACGGCTGATCGCCGCCGCCGTCGGCGCTAAACCCATCACGTGCAGACAGTTAGTCACCGGAGGCAGTTAGAGATTCAGGACACTGGAATCACCTGTTCACCTTCCTGGACAAGCCTGACGTGCCGTTCGACAATAACCTGGCCGAGCGCATGATCCGCCCGGCTGTGATCCTCCGCAAGAACAGCCTGTCGAACCGCTCCCAACAAGGCGCGGCCACGCAGGCGATCCTGATGAGCGTGTATCGCACGCTCAAACTGCGTGGCCATGACCCGATCCGAACCATCGTCGCTGCGCTGCGGACCTACCTGCAAGCCGGCCAACTGCCTCCACTACCCCCGCCCGTCGTCGCAAACGGCTGAAGAGTTACCGTGAATCGTGGATCGTGCGGCGTTCGTCGTTTATCGTTCAGCATGAAGCGCGCCGCTTGCAGCGTGAATCGGGCAGTTCGCCGCTCCGCAGCGACTCTCATGGCGACTGGACCATAACTCGGGGGCAGGTCAACCTGGGTTTCCGGGGAGTGTTCCAAACCCGCGGCGTTTGTTACTCGGGACCGGATTGCGCGGAAAGTTTGAGGACTTCGTTCTGGAGACGGCGATATTCGGCGGCTTGTTCGGGCTGTTCCCAGGCGTCGTAGAGGGCGATGAACTCGACGAGAAGGTTGTCGGGGTAAACGTGCCCCCCCACCCCGCGACGAACGTCTCCTGTGATTTTAACTGCGTCCAGGAGGGACCACTCAGCCTCCTCGAAGCGACCGCACCGCACCAGGTGGCTGCCGTACAACACCTGCGCCTGCACCTCTCCGCCTTTCGTCAGGTCCAGGATCCGGCTTAGCAACGGGTTGTACAAGGCGTCCGCTTCGTCGAGCCGCCCCTGCATGGAGACGAAGTGTGCGATGTAGAATTCAGTGGTCACGTCGATGAAATCGTGGGCCCCGCCGTAGGTTCG
>BOJX01000410.1 GCA_016860685.1 Planctomycetota bacterium | reverse complement strand
ATCTCCATCACGAGGTGCGCCTCGCGGTAACTGAGTCCGCCGGGGACGGGAGTTCCGGTTCCCGGGGCTGTCGCGGGGTCGATCACGTCCATGTCGAACTGGACGTAGACGCCCGCGGTTCCGGTCGTGACGACGTGGATCGCCTGCCGCATGACGGCGGACATGCCCTGCTGGTCGATGTCGCGCATCGTGAAGACGCGGATGTGGTTCTCCTTCAGCGCTCGACGTTCCCCGGGATCAAGATCGCGGACACCGACCAGGGCCACGTGTTCAGGCCGGACCTTCGGACCCGGCGCATGAAGGTTCACGAACTCCGGATTGCCCAGACCGAGCGCGACCGCCAGGCCCATCCCGTGGATGTTACCGCTCGGAGTCGTGTCCGGCGTGTTCATGTCGCCGTGGGCGTCGATCCAGAGCGCCCCGATCGTGGAGGCGCGTCGGCGATAGTGCGCGGCGGCCCCGGCGACGCTGCCGATCGCGATGCTGTGATCGCCGCCGAGGACCAGCGGAAACTCTCCGGACTCCAGCGCCTGCTCCACGGCGAGGGCGAGACGGAGGTTCACATCCAAGACCGGCTCAAAGAAGCGCAAGGTGGGATCACCGGCGTCGAGGGTTTCGAAGACGCCGGTCTCGATGTCGCCGCCGTCGCGGACCGTGTGCCCGAGTTGCTGAAGGCGGCGCTGCACCCCGGCGATGCGGATCGCGGACGGACCCATGTCCACCCCACGATGCCCGGCGCCCAGATCCAGCGGCGCTCCGATGATGCGTACCTGGCGCGGTTGCACGGGATGTTCCTTCACCTTGCGAGGGGCGGGTCATCCGCCCGGAAACGTCATCCTGCGGGTGTCACCTCCGGCACGCCTCGATGCGGCTGAGAGGACTCGAACCTCCACGCCTTGCGGCACCAGATCCTAAATCTGGCGCGTCTGCCAGTTCCGCCACAGCCGCGGACGAGGCCCGGCGCCGGACGATCGATCCGGCGTGTCTGATTATCCGCCGCCGATCCGACCATGACAATTCAGCAGACGACGCCGAGACACAATCAGGATTTTCCGGCA
>BOJX01000409.1 GCA_016860685.1 Planctomycetota bacterium | reverse complement strand
GTCGTCGCATCATCAAGGGAGCAGGTATGAGCCGCGGGACCGTTGTTCGGCTGGCGTGGGCGGGATTTGGGGTTGCGGGTTGGAGTTCGGGAGCTTCGGCGCAGCAGGCGCCGCTGCCGGAGACGCTTGAGCCGGGCGTGCTGTATCTGACCGGCGGCTCGATCGAGACGGCTGGTTTGCCGGATCTGCTCACCCCCCCGGCCGAATCCTTCCCTGCCGTACCGGGCAACGTCATTCAACTTGACGGCCCGATGACGGGTGAGCGAGCCGCCGCGCTTCAGGCCGCCGGTGTCGTCCTGCACGCTTACATTCCGTCGCACGCTTATCTCGCCGATTTGACGCAGACGAAGCCGGCTGATGTGGCCGCGCTGGGGTTCGTACGCTGGGTAGGTCGGTGGCAGGAGGCGTGGAAGCTGGACCCGTCGATCGGGCTGCGGCTGGCGCCGTATCAGACGCCGGAGCGCGTCGAGCTGGAGAAGGCCGGCTGGCTGAACCTCGTCGTCACGCTCTTTCACGGCGTGGAACTGGCGCAGGGGATGAACGAGCTTGCGGCGGCGGGCGCGCAGGTGCTTAACGCGGAGATCGTTGCGGAGCAGGGACAGGTGGAGGTGCTGTATCCTGAGGCACAGTTGGCGCTGCTGGCGATGGAGGCGTCAGTGCAGTACGTCGAGGAGGCGCCCGAGCTGACGCTGCGCAACAACAGCAACCGCTGGATCGTGCAGAGCAATCTGACCGATGTGTACCCGCTTTATGACGCCGGTCTCCGCGGCGCTGGACAGATCGTCGGCATCCTCGACGGGCGCGTCACGCCGAATCATTGCTCCTTCTTCGACGACGCGGCGTTCGGCAACGATCATCGCAAGATCCAGGCCTACAACACCAGCACGGGCTACGACCAGCACGGGACGCATGTCGCCGGCACGGCGGTCGGGGACGCCGGGACCGATGCGAACACACGCGGCGTCGCCTACCTCGGCAAGCTCTGTTACAACACGATCCCCTCGTTCAGCGAATCCGCGATCAAAAGCCGCCTTCAGACGCACCACAACCAGGGCGCCCG
>BOJX01000408.1 GCA_016860685.1 Planctomycetota bacterium | reverse complement strand
GCGGCGTCCTCCGGCAGCGAAGGCGGGACGTGCCCGCGCTGAGCGAGGAGCCGGCAGACCTGCACGAACGCCGGTCGTGCGGCCACCTTCTCGCCGTATCCGTGCATCGTCGCCGCGACCCCCTCCGGCGCGGCGACCAGCATGACGAAACTTCCGGCGTGGTCCAGCCCGAGCACGAGGTGAACCCCGGGCGGCTCCTCCTTCGGCCGGGGACCGGTCGCCGTACCCAGCCACGCCCCCCGCCCCGCCGCATGTTTCCCGAGGTTTAACCGCTCCAGCCACGGCGTTCCGCGCCCGGTGGCGACAATCATGAACCGCCCCAGTCTCGAAGCGCCGTCCGCCGCAGTCAGACGCACCGCCTTCTCACCCAATTCGGCGCCAGTCATGTCAAAGCCGTAGCACAACTCGACGCCGCGCCGTTCCACCTCCTTCGCCAGCGCCGCCGTCAGCGCCGACCGATCGACGAGAAACCCGAGCGGTTCCTTCGGCGCCGGAGAGGCGGATTTGGAAAGATCAGCGTTGTGAAACGTCAACGTCGTCAGCGGGTGCTTCAGGATCGCACCCGTGGCGACCCCGATATCGGACAGGATTCCCTGCGCTCGAGCATTGAGCCACGCCGCGACGGATCCGGCCGCCGGTTTCCGACGTTCGAGGACGCAGATCGAGCGTCCGGAAGACGCCAGGCGCAGCGCCGCCGCCAGCCCCGCCGGTCCGGCGCCGGCAATCAACACGTCGAATGTCCGGTCGCTCACGCGCTCATTCCTTCTTCAGACGGTCCCACAGCGCGTCCCGGGCCTGCCCGAGGCGGTCGAACGTGGTCTTCAACTCGTTGCGCAACGCGCTGAACACGGGGTCGTTGACGCTGATCGACCCGCCACCGGTGGCCAGCAGCGCCTCCATCCTCGCCAAGGCGTCGTTGATCCGCCCTGAGGCGTCCGCGAACTCGCGCGAGGCGTCGAAGATGTTCAACTCCGCCGTGTCCTCTAGGGACGGGCGGTAGAGCAGGCGCCAGGGGTTGCGCTTCAGATCCTTGCTCGTCTGCGCCAGGTGATCGCTCATGAT
>BOJX01000407.1 GCA_016860685.1 Planctomycetota bacterium | reverse complement strand
GGCTAAGTTCTTGTCCGCGCGCAGCAGGTCGCGCACCGCCAGATGCCTCCGCGCCTCTGGTGATCCTTCGACGAGCATGTGCGCGTGATGCGTGCGCGGCGACCCCTTGATGAACAGATGACGCCCCGCAATGCCGAAGTCGCCGGCGTACCAGTACCCCAGCGCCCGCATCGGCGAGACGCAGGCGTGTCCCTCCTCGAAGCGCGCCACCAGCGGCATCAGGTCGAACACCGGCTTGGTGATCAATCCCGGAACCGCCGTGCTGCCGATGTGCTCGACGCGGATCACCACCGCTCCGCAGGCCCCGGCGATGCGAAGACCTTCCGCCTCCGCCTCTTCAGGCCAACGTGGATCATGCGGCGCCAGCACAGTCGGCTCAGGGGCGAGCCACAGCGCTTCAGGATCGATGACCGGCGGAGACAACACACAAAGAGCCTGCCCGGCGCGACGCGGGCCCGCCAGGCAGAGAATCCTGCAAAGACCCCGGTCCGTCGCGCAGGCGGAATCCGGCAGGCAACACGACCTCTTCGAGGAGCCTGTCGTTTCTCTCCGGCGGCGAGCAACCGATAAGCGCCGCAAGGAGAAACGCCGGGACGCACCGCCGCACGATCGTCGTTATGTCCCGGTTCGCTTCCGCCGGCGCGCTGGGGTCCACCGCGCCGCTCGGCTGTGCGGCGGAGAAACGGGGAAGCATCAGATGTCGGGGATCGGCTTCATCCCCGACGTGCTGAACCGCACAATCCTTGACGAGGGAGGGGGCGTGGCTGACGAGGAAGGGTTCGCATGCCCCCGCCGACTCGGCCGCGAGGAAGGTATTATCGCGGGGGTTTCGTCGGGTGGGGTCGTGCATGCCGCGCTCGTGATTCCCGCGCGCCCTGAAGCATGCGAGAACACCGTGGTTGTACGCCTTCCGGATACCGGTGAGCGAATCCTCACGACACCGCGACTCGGCGCGGGTTGATCCAGCGCGGGATGACGTCGCCGTCATTGCCGGGTCGCGCGCAAACCCGTAATCTCTCTCCCATGTCCGACGCCACGATTCATGGCGCGACCCTCGCCGCGCCCGCC
>BOJX01000406.1 GCA_016860685.1 Planctomycetota bacterium | reverse complement strand
CAAGGCGGAATAAGAACGCTTCCTTATCCTTGACCTTGCTGCGCAGCGTCAGGGACAAGCGGGCGCGGCTCGGTTCTGAATCCGCGACGCGCGAAGCTAGGGGTTCCCCCCTTCGGGTGCGGGTGGCGCCTCAGACGTCGCCGGTGTCGCTTCCGCGCCGGACGGTTTCAATGACGCCATCCACTCCAGCAACCGCTGCTGCGCGGTTGCAAGATCCAACGATCCGTTCTCCAGTCCTTCGCTGATCGCATCAAGCGGCTTGATCTTCTCCGCTTCCTTCCTGAACTCTTCGAGCAGCTTCGCCGCGTTCGGATCGATGTACCAACCATCGTCCACCTTCCGGAACGTCACTGTCTTTCCGGCGAACGCTCCGCCCAGCTTACCGGTCGCCTTGGTTTCGCTCTCCGGTGTCAGCGTCGCCAGGTGAGCAATGAACATCTGATCGCGCTTGCCTAGTCCCGGCATGCCCGCGCGCATCATCTGCGCAGCCTGCGGATTCTGCTTCTCGACCGCTTTCATCAACCGCTCGGCGCGGTCCACGACAGAGACTGCGATCCGGTAGGCCTCAGTCATGTCCGGACGCTGATCCTCAGTGAAAAAATCGACAAGCTTCATCGGGTCGCCCTGCGCCGCGACCTCGTTGAACGACGTCATCAGTGCTTGCACGCCTTGCGCCGTTTCGGGGAAATCCGCCGTCGTGACGACCGTCGGCGCCGGAACCGCTGCGGGCGTTGCTGCCACGTCCGTCGCCTCGCCGCCCGCCTCAACCGCCCCGGCATCTGCCGCACCGGCGTCGTCCGCCGACGGCATTCCTGGAGGCGCCGGCCCCGCCGCGTTCCCGATCCGCTCAAAGTCGATCGTCTTCAGCGCCGCCCGCCCGCTGACCAGCTTCTCCGGCAGGCTGTATTGCGTCGGCGGCATCGGTGGAAGGATCCGTCCTCCCTCGCCGAGATCCTCCGCATAGGCCGGCGGGGGTGGTTCATCCCGGCAGGATGTCCCCGCCGACAGGCCCAGGCCGACCAGCCCGATCCCCACGCACGCCAGTCCCTTCGATCGTCGCATCATACC
>BOJX01000405.1 GCA_016860685.1 Planctomycetota bacterium | reverse complement strand
GGACAGGAAGTCACGGCGCGGATTCCGGTCGCGATGGGCGGCATGATTCAGGCTTTGCCGCAGTTGATCGCCCACGACAACCTTACCGTCGCCGACGTCCTGCCCACGCTGGACGGGCGGCCTTCCCCCGCCGCCGTGGCGGGCATTCCCGCGGGCGCCGTCTTGAAGAGCGTCGCCGGCCGACCCGTCGTCACCTGGCGTCAGGTCATTCTCGCGTTCCGCGAGCACGCGGGGCGCACCGTCGACGTCGAGTACGCCGTGAATGACCAGCGGCACACCGCCGCATTGGCGATCCCCCCGACCTTGCGCACCGTGCTTGCCCTCGGCCTGGAGGCGAATTTCGTATCCGTCGCCGGCGAGTCGTGGACCGCCGTCACCTCCGTCAAAGGTACGCAGGACTACGCCGTCTCGCACGCTGAGGGGCTGGCGGCGCTGCTGCGTGAAAACGTCAACCGCGAAGTCGAAGTGCGCTTCCGCCGCACGCCCACCGCCCCTGTCGAGTCCGCCAACGTGACGATCACGCCCGACATGATCGACCCGTGGGACAGCCGGATCGCCTTCAAGGGCGAAATTTACGGCGACCTCGAGACGTTCATCCTCCGCGAGAGCAACCCGATCTCCGCGATCGAGCTGGGCGTCCGCAAGACGCACGAGATGGTCATGCAGGTCTATCAGACGATCGACCGGATGGCCTTCTCGCGCAGCATCAGCGCCGACTCGATCTCCGGACCGGTGGGCATCGTCTCCCTCGGAGGGAACGTCGCCCGCCGAGGGACGATGCAGCTCCTTTTCTTCCTCGCGGTGCTCTCCGCCAACCTCGCGGTGATCAACTTCCTTCCGCTCCCGATCGTGGACGGCGGCTTGATGGTTTTCCTCCTCATCGAAAAGATCAAGGGAAGCCCCGTCAACATGAAGGTCCAGGTCATCACCCAGACCGTCGGCATCATCCTCATCGTCACCGCCTTCCTCTACGTCACGTTCAACGACGTGGTGAGGCTGTTCAACTGAGCCCGGGGATTCGGGGGATTCCGGCAATTCAGATTTCGACAGATCGTCAACCCCTTCCCCC
>BOJX01000404.1 GCA_016860685.1 Planctomycetota bacterium | reverse complement strand
CCTGCATCGCCGGCGCCTTTGCGGGCCGCCCCAGCAGCTTGAACAGCGCCCGCCGCCGCAACGACAGATCCTCCAGGAAAAGCGGCTTCGCCGAAATCTCCCCGGCGGTCTTCTCGAAATGCCGGATCGTCAGCACCGACTCGATCCCCGCATCCGCGATGATCGTCTGAAGCTCCTCCGCGTTCAGCAGCAGATTCAGCGGAATCGGAACCCGTCCCGCCCACTGCGCCCCGAAGAACGTCGCCGCGAAGGCGCCGCTCGCCGGCAGCAGGATCCCCACCCGGTCCCCGGTCGTCCGGCGCTCAATTACGTCGCGCATCACCCCCGCCAGCGCCGTCACCTGCTTGTACGTCAGCGACCGGAACGTATCATCGATGGCCGTGACGTGTCCGGCATGTTCGTACGCTTCAAGGAGTCGGTTGACCAGCATCGGAGGTCACATTCTGAACTTGAGAACAACAGGTCATCCGCGAACACCCCGCCCGCGAACCTTGCAGCGCCGCATCCTTTGCCTCGCCGTCAACGATGCCGCTTGCTCGCTGACGCGCGTTCCGGTCGCCTTCACGCTGACGCTCGCCGTCGTCCCGCTGATCGGTTGCCGAGGAACCGCTGACGGCGCACTCAGCCGAGCGACCGCCGCCCTGCGCCGTCAGGATTCCGCTTCCGCCTCTCGTGAGGTCGAATCCGCTCTCGCCGGCGCACGCAATGCGGACGACCGTGCCTCCGCTTACTATCTTCGGGCGCAGATCGCGCTGCAACAGGGTCGGCAGAATGACGCCCGCGTCGATCTTCACGCCGCCCTCCTGGAACGACCGTCCAAGGCGCTGGCCGCACGAATTCGCGTTCAACTCGCCAACCTCGACTTCGACGCCGGCGCCTACGCTTCCGCCGCCCAGCGCTACGAGGAAGGACTCGACGCCTTTCCGAAGGCTCCGCCGAAGGACCGCGTCCTCCTGCAATACGCCGCCTCCCTTCAGCGCACCGGCCGCTTCCGCGACGGCGAGAACGTCCTCCGCACGGTCGTCACCGAGTATCCCGGAACATCTTCCGCCGCGCAGGCCGCCCGCAA
>BOJX01000403.1 GCA_016860685.1 Planctomycetota bacterium | reverse complement strand
CGACAACGCCGCCCGCAGCGCCGGAATACACGACGGTGGGTCTGCTCGAGTTGAGTCACGTGCCGTTTTCCCGGCAGTGGGAGGCGCTGGCGGGATTGCTTCGGCTCGGGCGGTTGCGCCGCTGTGCAATCGATGCGGGCGGGATCGGGATGGCGCTGGCGGAAGAGGCGGAGCGGGTCTTCGGATCGGGGCGCGTTGAAGCGGTGACGTTTACAGCGCCTTTCAAGTCGGCGATTGCGATCGCGCTGCGGCGGGAGGTGGAAGCGCGTCGCATTGTGATCCCCGTGGACGACCGGGTGCTCCACGACTGGCACAGCGTGGAGCGTGACGTTACGCCGATCGGGCACCTGAAGCTGTCCGCGCGGCGCGGCGCTTCGGGGCACGCAGACCGGTTCTGGGCCGCTGCGCTCGCGCTGCACGCCGCCGGTCAGCCGCCGACGTCGAGACACGTCCTGACGCTTCCGGCGGGGATGTTCTCGGCGCGCGGCGCCTGGTGAGGGCGGACCCCGGTCGGAAACAGGGAAACGACAAGACCCCCGGCGACCGCAAACGCGGCACCGGGGGTCTGTATTTTCGTCCGATCGCCGGTGTTACTGGGCGTTGTTGTCGCCGTCGACCGCGTCGATCAGGTCAGCGAGGAACAGGTTCGTGACCAGGTCAGCCGGGATGCCGCCGAGGGCATACCCGAAACCCGCCCAGACATTGCGGGCCAGGCCGTTGAAGCTGCAGCCGCTGCCCAGAACCAGACCGCCCGTCAGCGCCATCGCCGCGAGCTTCGAAAACTTCTTGGTACGCATGTGTTTTCCTTCCAATTCCACAAAAGTAACCCGAATCTCGCGCGGATGCACGATCGACGGACCGAATCCGCCTGTGCTTCGCGCCGCTAAACCGATCTGCTTCGCCGGTCACTGACCGCGCCTTGACCCCGGCCAAGCTGCGGGAAGTATGTGCAGGAGCCTGCTGATTCGTCAAGGGGGCGCTGCGGATGTTCCTCCGCCGGTCGGCGAACTCACCCAGCCCCGCAGGCGGCAGGCTTCTGCAACCCTCGATACTGCAAGAAGATAAGCGGC
>BOJX01000402.1 GCA_016860685.1 Planctomycetota bacterium | reverse complement strand
GGATCGGGCGAGCCATCGCCCTCAACTTGGCGCAGGCGGGCTGCGATGTCGCCGTGCATTACCGGAGATCCGGCGAGGGCGCTGAGGAGACGGCCCGAGAGGTTCGGTTTCTCGGGAGGAAAGCCGACGTTTTCCGGTGGGATTTCGCGGCTGACCCGGATGCGGCGACGCTGGTGGGGCAGGTTTGCGACAAACTGGGCGGGCTGGACATTCTGGTCAACAATGCGGCCTGGTTCATCCCCGAAGGAGAGCCAACACCCCCTGATTTCTCCTTCAACCTCTGGCAGCAGATGTTCGCGGTAAACGTGATCGCCCCGGCCAGCTTGTGTTTTGAGGCGGCGCGGGTCATGCGTAAGCACGGGTCGGGCAGGATCGTGAACCTCTGCGATGCTTGCTGGGATCGGCCCTGGGCTAACTACCCGGCGTATTGCGCATCCAAGGCGGCACTGGTGAGCCTGACAAGGAGCCTGGCTCTCGCCTTGGCGCCGCAGATACAGGTTAACGGCGTGTCCCCTGGAATCATCGAATTTCCCGAGTCATTCACCCCGGAGGTCCGGGAACGTCTGATACAGAAGATTCCCGCCGGGAGAACCGGTTTGATGGAGGAGATTGCCAACACCGTCCGGTTTCTCGTGGAGGGCCCGGCGTACCTGACGGGGCAGGTCGTGACGGTGGACGGCGGTGGGGGACTGAGATGATCGTCGTCGTCAGGCGCGGTTAAATCACGGGGTTGTCGGCGTTCGAGGGGGGTGACGGGTTGAAGTCGTCGTCAAGACCTGTCAGAATGTCGCGTCTCGGCGCATCGGACCCGCAGGACGAAGGACGGGGCGGTCGAGGGGGGAAGAGTGAGGAGACTCAAAGGGGGCCGGCGTCGCCGACGGCGAAGCCGGGGAGCGTCTCGTTCGACGGGTGGGGAGTCAAAAACAACGTGTCAGACATTCTTGAAAACGAAGTGGAGTCGCTGGAGCGGCCGGTCGCCGCGGAGGTGAAGAAACCGCCGAAGATCAACAAGTATTTTCAGGCGGTGTACGATCTGAGCGCCTCGGACCTTCATCTCAAGGCCGGATCGCC
>BOJX01000401.1 GCA_016860685.1 Planctomycetota bacterium | reverse complement strand
CGGTTCGGGTTTGCGATCTCGCTGCCGCTGGTTGCGGCGTTCTGCCTGTGCGGGGGCGCCGTGCTTCAGATCTGGATGGGTCCGGGGTATGAAGCGCCGCTGGTGCTGACGTTGATGATGCTGGGTCACCTGATGTCGTACGCGCAGCGTGGGACGTACAACATTCTGGTCGGGCTGAACCGGCACGGCCGGTCGGCGCTGTGGGAACTGGGGGCGACGGCGGGAAGCGTGGTGCTGGGTTTGTTGTTTGTGGGCGTGCTGGGCTGGGGGACGTGGGGAGCGGCGCTGGCGGTGGGGTTGGCGGTGACGTGCGGCGGGGGGCTGGCGCCGTCTGTGATTTCGTGTCGTCATCTGGGGATGAACTACGCGGCGTATCTTGGGCAGGTGCTTCCGGTACCGCTGCTGGCGTCGCTGCCGTGGGTGGCGGCCTTGGCGGGGGCGCGGTGGTTTTTTCCGGAGCAGGCGTATGCGCAACTCGGCGCCGGGATCGGGGTTGGGGCGTTGGTCACGGTTCCGATCTACTGGAGGCATATCTTAACGGACTCGCTGCGTCAGCGGGTTCGCGGGCGATTTCGGCGCTGGATCGGGGGCGCGGGCGTGCCGAAAGCCTCGACGTAGGCAATGTCGGATGTGAGATGTTGGATATCCACTTTCTTATCCTTGACCTTGCCTCGCGACGTCTAGGACAGGGGGCGCGGCTCGGTTGGAGGGGCGGGTGTGAGGGATGTGTTGAGAGGGACGAAACCTAACATCTTGATGGTGATGCTGGATTCGGTCCGGCCGGAGTGGTTGTCGTGTTACGGATCGGCGGCGGCGACGTCCCCTCGGATCGACGCGATTGCGGAGCGGGGGACGGTTTTTGAGACGGCGATCGGGCCGTCGGCGTGGACGTTTCCGGTGATGGCGTCGGTATTCACCGGGATGCTGCCGACGAAGCACGGGGGTCACGACGAGCACCAGCTTCTGGACAGCGCCTATCCGACGCTGGCGGAAACGCTCCAGCGTCACGGATATGACACCGCGGGTTTCGCGGACGTGCCTTATGTGGGGCCTTCGACGCGGCTGGACCGGGG
>BOJX01000400.1 GCA_016860685.1 Planctomycetota bacterium | reverse complement strand
CGCTTGTCCCGGTTCGGTCAAGGTGAACGTCTCGGCGGTGACCGCCAGCCGGATCGGAATCGGTCGGCCAGTCCCGCCTTCGTTATCGTTCGCAGGGGTGACGCCTCGGGGAGGACATCCCGGCAAGAACAGGATCGCGGCGACCCCCGCGAGAGTCATCAGTCCCGGTTTCAACCAGCGGTACGAACGCATAAGGCACCCTCCCGGACTTCGCGGCGACGTCATCAGGGCAGCGCTTCCCACGCCGTCCTCCTGTCCGCCTGAAATCCCGACGCTTTTATCATAACTCACAATACGGAAAGTTGAAGGCGCGCAAGGGATTAAACACACCGAAACCTGCGTTGGACAGGGAACCCGCCTGATAGCGGCGACCGGACGGTGCCAAAGCGGTCCGATAGGTGCGGCCGTGCCCGCTGCTCCTTGCGTCTGCCTTCCCGATGAAATTCAGTTCATCCCGGGGTCGTTGCCGGGCGATCGAGACCCGGTTCGTCCAGGTTCGCGGCGGAATTCTACAGGTCGGGGAAGCCCTCTATCTGAACTTACTCCCCCCAAGCTGCCAGGCCGTTCCTGCCGACAAAAGAATCGAAGCCGCATGAGCACAGCGTCCTATCCTTCTGTTTTTGCGCATCTGGGCGACCTGCCGAATCTGGCGGTCGAGGACGCCCTGCTTCATGCGCTGCCCACCTTATCCGACACGGTGGGGGTCGCCGCAATCGAGGTCTTGCTCAAACGGGCACGCCCGCACGCTTTGAAGCACCTTGCGGGGCACTACCTGAGCTATCCCGATGCTGTCCGGGCGACGCTGGCCGCCGCGACGGCGACGCTCTCGGGATCAATACGAGACCTGATGCACGCGCCGACGGCGGCGCCGAGACTCGCTGCGCTGGAGTTGATCCGGGAATCCAACGATGCGTCGCTGGCGTATCTGACGGCGGAAGGACTCGGGGCGGACGACGGGAGCGTCCGAACGCGAGCCGGCGAAGTGCTGGTTGAACTGGTCCGCCGCCACCTTGAAATGCGACCGGAGCCGGAGGAGGACGACGCGGAGCGGGCCTATCTGGCGCGGCGGATTCA
>BOJX01000399.1 GCA_016860685.1 Planctomycetota bacterium | reverse complement strand
TTCCGCGAGATGCTCGACGGGTTTCACGGCCTGCCGAAGGAAGTGATCGACGCGATCCGCCTGATTCCGAAGCATGTGCCGATGATGGACGTTCTCCGCACCGGCGTCTCGATAGCCGGGCACTTCGACCCGGTGAAGGGACACACGCTGGATGACGAGCGCCGGCGGGCGGTCTGGCTGATCGCGGTGTGCTCCGACGTGGTGGCGGCGCGGTACCGCCTCCTCCAGGGGAAAGAGCCGGTTGCGCCGAAGCCCGGGTTGCGACACGCGGCGCAGATCCTCCTCATGTCGCACGGTGCGGAGCAGGACGAGACCTCGATCAAACTGCTGGACCTGACGCTGATCCTTTACGCCGAGCACGAATTCAACGCCAGCACGTTCACCAACCGGGTGATCGCCTCGACGATGTCCGACATGGTGTCCGCCGTCACCGGCGCGATCGGGGCGCTGAAGGGACCGCTGCACGGCGGCGCGAACGAGGCTGCGATGGAGCTGATCCTCCGCTTCAAAACCGCGCAGGAGGCGGACGCCTGGGTCCGCGACGCCCTGTCCCGCAAGGAGAAGGTGATGGGCTTCGGACATCGCGTGTACAAGCACGGCGACCACCGGGCGCACATTCTCGAGCGGGAAATGCGCAAGCTTGCGGACGTGAAGGGGCGCCAGGATCTGGTGGCGATCTACGACGCGATCAAGAACCCGATCGTGAACAAGGACAAACCGATCTATCCGAACGTGGACTACCCCTGCGCCCTGACGTATTACATGCTGGGGCTTCCGCTCGACTTGTACACCCCGTTGTTCGTGTGCAGCAGAGTGACGGGCTGGTGCGCACATTTCATCGAACAGCAGAGCGACAACCGCATCTACCGCCCGCTCAGCCAGTACGCCGGGCATCCGGAGCGCAGCGTTCCGCCGATCGAGGCACGGGGATAGATCGCGTCGAGGAAGGTTCGAGCCGCCGAGAGTTGCCCTCAACGACGCCGCCGACGCAGCAGCGCAATCGGAATCGCCGCCGCCAGCAGCACCAGCGTTGAAGGACTCGGCGTCAGCGCGGTCCGCCCCGAGGGCGCGCCGCCGG
>BOJX01000398.1 GCA_016860685.1 Planctomycetota bacterium | reverse complement strand
CGGCGCGGCGACCGTCAGCGGGCGGCGACGGCGGGTTGGGAACAGGGGTAGAGAGGCATATAATCCGGCGGCGGGAGCGCGGCTTCCGAAGCGGCGATGTTCATCAGGATTAACGGCAAAGAAGAAGCGATCCCGACGAGTGTGACGGTCGCGGACCTGCTCGCGGCTCGCGGCTTGGCGCCGGTCCGCGTCGCCGTCGAGATCAATGAGAACCTGGTTCCGCGCCGCGATTACGGCGTGGTCCGGCTTGCGGAGGGCGACGTGGTGGAGATCGTGACGTTCGTCGGGGGTGGGTGAGGGAAATGCAGAACGAAGCATGAAGAATGTGGAATGAGCAAGGGAGGTAGGTGATGTGAATCAAGGGCCGTTAAGTCGGAGTTTTCCGGCTGAACCGCCCCCGTCATGAAGCGTTCTTTATTCGCTCCGCTCCGAAGATCATGAGACCGTGTGCGGACATGCAGCAACCCGGTGCGGAGTGTCGCCAGGGACAGGAAAGGATTTGATCGACTTTGAACGCCACGTCTGTGCAGCCTGACGCCTACCGCATCGCGGGGTTCACGTTCCGCTCGCGCCTTTTCGTGGGAACCGGCAAGTACGCGAACTTCGACCTCATGCGGGCCGCGATTGACGCCTCCGGATGCGAGGTCGTCACGGTCGCTGTCCGCCGCGACGTCCTCGCCGACGACGGCGCCCCGCGCGCGGACAGCATCCTCGATCACCTTGACGGACGACGGATCACGATCCTGCCGAACACCGCCGGGTGCTTCAACGTCAAGGACGCGGTGCGCTCCGCCCGCCTGAGCCGCGACCTGCTCGAAGGAATGAACAACCCGGGCGCGGCGTGGGTCAAGCTGGAGGTGCTCGCGGATACGAAAACGCTCCTGCCCGATCCGATCGGGACGCTGGAGGCCACGAAAACCCTCGTCAGCGAGGGACTGAAGGTGCTCGCATACACGACGGACGATCCGATCATCGCCGCGCGTCTCAAGGAGGCCGGCGCTGCCAGCGTCATGCCTCTCGGCGCCCCGATCGGCAGCGGACTGGGGATCCTCAATCCCAACAACATCCGCCTCTGCCT
>BOJX01000397.1 GCA_016860685.1 Planctomycetota bacterium | reverse complement strand
CTCTGCTCCGTCCGTGCGGATCGGAGGGCCGCGGCCCCGAAGTGAGCAACGAATGTGCAACTCGGGACACTAGCGGGAAACTGAGGTCGAACCCAGCACCTGCGGGACCGCCTCCTTCACCCCCAGAATGATGAACTGCACCGCCATCGCCGCCAGCATCAGGCCCATCAGACGGTTGAGGATGTTCAGCCCCGTCTGCTTCAGTGCCCGCTCCAGAACTCCGGCGCTGCGCAGCAGCAGGTACGTCGCCGCGCCCGTCGCCGCAATGCTCGCCAGCACGATCGCGGATCGCACCCACGACCCGCCGGCCTGCCCCATCAAGACGATGACCGTCGCGATCGACCCCGGTCCGGCGAGCATCGGAATCCCGACCGGTACGATCGCCACCTCCTCCTTCATCGCGCCTTCGCGCTCCTCCTCCGGACTGCTGCGCGTCCGCGAGCGCTGGGCGCGCAGCATGTCCAGCGCCATCAGAAAAAGAAGCACGCCTCCCGCGATGCGGAACGCCGCCAGCGTTACCCCGAACACCTTGAAGATCAGGCTGCCCGCCAGCGCGAAGGTCAGCAGGGTGATCGTGCAGGCCCCCGCGGCGCGGAACGCCGTCTTCCGCTTCTTCTCCGCCGCGTCGCCCGCGGTCACCGCCAGGAACATCGGGATCACCGCGAAAGGATCGACGACGAAGAACACCGCCGAGAACGTCAGCAGCGCAAATCCGGTGATCTCGGCCAAACCCGCCCTCCCTGATGCTGCCGCAAGTCCGTCCGCCGCGCCTACTCCCGCCGAACGCGGGTCATGACCACGGGATCGACCAGCAACTCATCCCGCCCGCCGGTGATCGGGTCCGCCCGCGTTTCCAACTCGGTGATCGCGTCAACGATCTCCGTCCCTGATATGACGCGGGCGAAGACCGTGAACGTCCCGTCGAGACGTTCGTTCTCGTCGTTGAGGTTGATGTAAAATTGCGTGCTCGCCGTGTCCGGGTCGTTCGACGCCAGCGCCATCCCCACCGTGTGCAGCGTGTTGCTCAGTCCGTTATCCTGCTCCCCCGGGACCGGATCATGCGTCGGCTCCTTCAACTCCAGCCCCGC
>BOJX01000396.1 GCA_016860685.1 Planctomycetota bacterium | reverse complement strand
TGAACGAAGAGGCGGATGATTTTTTCACGGGAGTTGGTTTCGCGTGGAGATTCGGGACATGAACGACGGACACGGGGCACGACATCAAGCGGGGCGGGGGCGGAGATCGCGGATGCGTCGTCCGGCGAGTGCGGCGGCGGCGCTGGTGGCGCTGGCATCCGGCGGGTGCGACGCGGGCAACGCGGTGGCGGACGGTTTGTACATCGGCGTCAGCGACACGGTCGCGGCGATCGTCATGAGCATTCTTCTGGGGGAGCGGTAGGGACATGATGCGACGGACAGGGATGGGGGCGGCGGCGATCGCGGCGATCGGCGCGGCGTGGGTCGGGACGTCGTGCTCGCGGGCGTCCACCCCCGCAGTGGCGCGCGTCGAGCGGCACAAGATCACGGCGACGGTGGGGATGGTGGCGGACATTGTGCGGCAGGTGGCCGGCGATCGGGCGGAGGTGACCAACATCATCGGCGAAGGCGTCGATCCGCATTTGTACAAGCCGACGCGCAGCGACGTGGCGGCGCTGATGTCCGCGGACGCGATCTTCTACAACGGGCTGATGCTCGAGGGGAAGATGGCGGACACGCTGGTGAAGGTCGCGACGTCCGGCAAGAAGGTCTACGCCGTCACGGAGCTGCTTGATGAGAAAGACCTCCTCGAACCCGAGTCGTTCGCCGGGCATTTCGACCCGCACGTCTGGATGGATGCGTCCGCGTGGAGCAAGGCCGTCGAGGCGGTCGCCCGCTCGCTGAGCGAGTTTGACCCGCCGAACGCCGCGACGTACCGGGCGAACGCCGAGCGTTACCGGAAGGAACTGGAGGCGCTTCATGCCTACGCCCGGAAGGTCATCGCCTCGATCCCGCGGGAGCAGCGCGTGCTGATCACGGCGCACGACGCCTTCAACTACTTCGGACGCGCGTACGACATCGAGGTGCTGGGGATCCAGGGCATCTCAACGGAATCCGAGGCCGGTCTGGCGGACATCAACCGCCTGGTGGACCTGATCGTTGCGCGGAAGGTCCGGGCCGTTTTCGTCGAGACGAGCGTGGCCGACAAGAACGTGCGGGCGCTGGTCGAGGGGGCGAAGGCGAGAGGTCA
>BOJX01000395.1 GCA_016860685.1 Planctomycetota bacterium | reverse complement strand
ACGCGCTGCGGATGCGTGAGCGCGACCTTGAGCGTAATCAGGCCGCCCATCGAATACCCGACGATGTGCGCTTTTTCGATTTTCAGGTGGTCCAGCAGACGGACGATGTCTTCGGCCATCTTCGCGCCGTAAGCCTGCGGGTCATGCGGCTTGTCGCTGCGCCCGTGACCACGACAGTCGAGCGCGATGACGCGGTACTCCAGCGACAGCGTCGGGAGAACGCGGTTGAGCGTCCACCCGAGGTCGGCGTTTCCGGTGAATCCGTGAATCAGGACGACGGGTTCGCCCTGGCCTTGATCGAGGTAGCGGATCCTCACGCCGTCGGAATCAAAGAACCGATCTTCAGCCCGCGCGCAGAACGCAAACGCCGCCGACACCGCTACCGCCGCAATCCACGGAATCCGGAACACGCAATCCCCCTCGCTTCCCGGCGTCTCGCCGTCAGTCATCCCCCGAGCAACCACCCTCAAGGCACACGCATCAGGAATCCCCCCTCGTGTCCCTTCCGAGGCTCCTCACCCTTGCGGACCGCCTCACGGAACGCGTCCAGCTCTTCCGTGGAGATCAGATAATGCTGCCCGCCCGCCGTCATCGGAGAGAACTCGCCCGCAAGGATGATGTGCCCGGGCGAAAGCTCCAGCGCCAGGCGGATGCGCCCTTGCCCGGTCATCACGATCTCGCCGTCCACCGCCTCGCGCGCGCCCGGACAGTCCGGGGCGCATTTCGGACCGCTCTCCGCGTCCTTGCAGCAGGATCCCGCCTTGCCCGAGATCAGTACGTACCCGGATCGCGGGGCAAGAATAAGTCGATCGGAATCCGGCCGCGCGGACAGCACGTAGCGTCCCGCCCACGCATGCGCCGGTTCTCGGCTAATCTCCTCCTCGATCCGCCCGAGCCGCGCGGCGACGTTCGGATCGGCGACGCGCCACAGCGACGCCGGCGACGGCGCCTGCTCAACCCCGCGCGAAGCGCCCTGCTGACAGCCCGCGATCAGCCCGAGCACACAACCGGCCGCCAGCAGTCTTTCACGCGACGACATTTCGGCGATTCCTGTTGAACCCCTTGAACTTCCCGCCCGCACCGTAACACCAGGATGT
>BOJX01000394.1 GCA_016860685.1 Planctomycetota bacterium | reverse complement strand
GGGAATAACCAAATGACGGCGCCGTCTGCGGCCGTTCTGGCGATTTGGAGTCGATTCATGACAGCTCGCACTCCCCGCGCCCTGTATGACACCGATCCGTCAGAGCGCCTGACCGACAAAGAGATCACCGCCCCAATCGAACTTCCCGGCGTGCCGGAATCCGCCGTCGCCTCTTCGGCGCCCGGTCGCCCCCGGCGAGCATTCAAGCTCACGGTCTCCGCACTCTTGCTGGCGGCCGGGGGATACGCACTCTACGAACGCCTCGGCACGCGCGCGAACGCCGACCAGGTGATCCGCTTTGAGAGCTATGGCGACGACGCCGTCGCCATCGGCCTGACGGATCAGCAACCGGGATTCGTTCTCCTTTCCCATCTGCCCGCGAGTCGCGTAATGGTTGACGCGCAGGTGGCGACGAACTGGCTCACCGGAAAGCACACGATCCTCAGCGTCCGCACGCCTGATCGCAACGAACGCATTCGATTACGAGCGCCGTTGGCCATCCTCGTTCCTGAGAACGGCACGATTCTCGCGGTCAATGTCGAGTGGTCCCACGCGGACTTTCAATCGCTCGTGCATGCGGCAGACTGTGAATCGGGCTGCGAAGCGCATCCACACCGCTGCGGCCAGCCGCTTGCCGAAATCGCGTCGGCACTCGCAAACTGGCCTGTCGATCGCGTTCCGCAGGCGATTCGCGAGTTCGTCGCAGTATCCAACAGGTAAGCGTTCTTCGGGGTTCGCGGGATGTCCGAGCGCAAGCAGTCGTCGGAATCGGTCGGAGTCAGCGCCACTCTGTCGATCTGTTTTCGCGGCGACGTCGTGCGCCGTTCGGCGAGGATTGCAATCGTGGTCGGGAGTTTGCTTGTACTGATCAATCACGGTGACGCGATTCTCAGCGGTTTGTTATCCCTCACGCGGATTGCCCAGATTCTGCTCACCTATTGTGTGCCGTACGGCGTTGCGACGTATGCAAGCGTTCAGGCTCTCCGGTCCGGGGTCGGCGACCGGCAGCACCAGCGCTGAGAGCGCGTCCGGGCCGACACAATTCGTCGCCAAAACCAATCAGCCTTGCGATTGAGGTCCACCTCTCATCTGCAAAGCAG
>BOJX01000393.1 GCA_016860685.1 Planctomycetota bacterium | reverse complement strand
GTCTGCATCGCCGCCGCCGGTGTTCCGGGACGGGCGACTTCGTCGGCACGCACGAGCTTCATGCCGCACGTGGGGCATGTCGCGGGGGCGGCCCCGGTCACCTCGGCATGCATCGGGCAGACGTAGGTTTCGCCGCCGGGCGACGCGGCCGGCGGCGGCGCGCGGTCTGAGAGCGCCTTCACCCAAGGCACGTCGGAAATCGGCTTGAGCTTCATGCCGCACTCCGGGCAGCGCTCCGCGTCGGTGGCGGCGAAGTGATGGCACTCCTGCATCGGGCACGTGAACTTCGCATCGGGAGGGATGATCGTCGGCGCAGGCGCGGTCGCAGCCGCAGGCGACGCGTCGATCAGGTCGGCGGCGCAGACCGGACAATTGCCCGCGCGCCTGCTGCCGACCGCCGGATGCTCACGACAAGTCCAGCCGCTGGTCCGGGCCTGCGACCCCGACGGGGGAACGTTCTTCGTCGACATCGCTTCGGAAAGCCACGGCCCCTTGTACGCCGCCAGCGCTCGTCCGTCGTGCGGACATGCGCCGGCTGCGCCTCGCACGACCGTCGCGTGTGCGGCGTCCGGACAGGTGTACATGATGCGGAACGGTTCAAGCATCCGCCGGCAGCGCGGACAATCGCGCTCGGACTTCGAGAAGACATGAAGGTGGTCGGGGCAGGTGAAGGCGATCTCGCCGCCGCCGGCCGCGCGGCGCGCCCGCACCCACGTCAACTCTTCCGCCGGATCCAGTTTCATCCCGCACCAGGGGCAGTCCCCCGGTTCAAGCGAGAAAAACGCGCCCTGTCGTGCGGGGTCCGTCTCATCCGGATGCGCGTTCATCGGACAGGCGTACCGCGCGTCCGCCAGACCGACCGCCGGCGACGGGGGTGTCGAATCCTGACTCCGCGCCGCCGCGCCGCACACGATCGCGGACGTGGCGGTGGAAGCCGTCAGCGAGGAGGCGGCGAACACGGTTGCGGCGAGCCGCGGGATCGGGCGGAGTATTTCCGAAGTTTTCCTGAACATGATTGGATTTCCTGAACGTCAATGACCGTGTCCGGAAGACGGAACCGGACGAGGGGTCGCTTCCGCCGCGGCGTCGTTCGAGGGGGCG
>BOJX01000392.1 GCA_016860685.1 Planctomycetota bacterium | reverse complement strand
ACCACGATGCTCTCATGCATCGTGATCATGTGGCTGCACGCGGAACGCTCCCGGCGCGGCGCGACGACGCGAACGTCGCCCAGGTCGCGGACCGCCTCAAAGAGGGCGACCAGTCCCGGTGCGTCGTAACCGTCGTCGTTGGTGATGAGGATCAGCGGGTCCGACATGAGAAGGTCCGATCAACCCGCCGGTTGGGGGACGGCGCGGTTCGCGGCGCGAAATGCGCTCGGGGGTTTGCCCCAGCGCGGATGCAATCGTAGGTTTTTCATGGAGCGCAGATGTTACCGTGCGTCCGCGTTTCGTGCGACCGGTAACCTTGGGAAGTTCGTCATGCAGACGCGCGGGACGGAAGTGGAACACCGGACGCCTCCCGGAGGATCGCCGACGCTGACCTTGACGGTCGGGGCGGGGACATCGAGCGAGAAGACGTGGCTGGTCACCCGACCGATCACGCTGATCGGCTCGAAGCGGCCCGCGCACATCCTGATTCATCACCCGGACGTCGAACCGGCGCACTGCGTCATCACGACCGACGGGCGCTCGGCGCTGCTGACCGATCTACGGACCGCGTCGGGAACGCGCTGCAACGGCGAGACCTGCCGGACGCGCATCCTGGCGGAAGGCGACCGCGTCGAACTGGGGGACGCCCGGATCCTGGTTTCGTTCAACGAGTCCCCCGCCGGTCTGTCGGGACCGCCGCGGCGCGCAGGGGGAAGCGGCGTCGCGCCGCTGACGGACAAACCGCTCGTCCTTCACGAGGAGGGCGGCGAGCGGGCGTGGACGATCGAGCTTCCGGTGGCGGTGCTGGGGTCGCGTGACGACGCGGATGTCGTGCTGTCGGGCGGCATGTCGCAGCCGCTGCACGTCGTGATTTTCCGACATGCGCAAGGGGTTGCGGCGTTTGACCTGTCGCCGGCAGGGGGGATGCGTGTCAACGGCTGGCCCACGCGGCTGACGAATATTCTTCCGGGAGACCAGATCGAACTAGGCTCGACGATGTTGCGGGCGGGTCCGTTGCCGGCCGTTCATGAGCATCGTCCATCGTCAGCGCCCTCGGCGCTGCAGGTTGCGGCGCCGCCGACGGAGGGATCGAAGGCGTGGGAGTGGCCGGCGAAACCG
>BOJX01000391.1 GCA_016860685.1 Planctomycetota bacterium | reverse complement strand
GTCCCTTCGCCGCTCGTTCTATCCCGCATGCCCGCAGCTTCATGCACCCTTCCCCTCGCCCGCGCCGCACGTCACCCAACTGCCCGATCCGCGAGCCCGAATCCCGCGTCCTCACGACCGAGCGCGGCATCGTCGCGCCCAGATGCCGAATCCCCCCCCGAACGCCCGCGTGTCTCTCGACACACCAGCATACGCCCCCGCGCCGCGGTCAACCACCGCACGCGCGCCGACGCCGGCGGCCCCAACGACTTGATCGTTGGAACATACGAACGACAGATCAAGGGAAACCTGTCGGCTCACAGGAGACGACGGATGAACTGTAATGATGGCTTAAGACGTCGGGCGGAACAGTCGGGCCGGGTTCCAGCCTCGGGGGAAAGGCCTGTATTTGCGCTGTAGGGAAACTCCTCCCGGACCGTCAGCCTTCATCCCCGTCCCTGTTGCGGGCGTGGGTCTGAAGGCGGCTCGGGGCGGATCGCTTCGAGGCGTCGGGCGAGTTCGGCGAGTTGGCGTCGCAGATCCTCCACCTCGGCGGCGGAGTCCGGCGGCGCCGGTTCGGGTGCGTCCGTGTCGGCGTCGGTCCGCCCGTTCTGAACCGTGTCCGGTGTTTTCGGGGCGAAGGAGCGCATCATCGCCTGGGCCCACTCGATCGGGCTGATTATCTCGCCGGACATCGCCCGGTTCATCACGTCGTCGAGTTGCCGACGGGATTGCACCATCGGATGCGTCAGCGGGGCGAGGAAACCTTCCATCGCGGTGCGGAACGCCGAAGGCTTTGAGCGCACCAGGGCGTGAAGGATCCACGTCGGGAAGAGATGCAGCTTCGGGGGATCTTTCTCCAGCAGGATCTGGATGAGGATGACATTCGTGATGTCCTCCCCGGTGCGCGTATCCGTCACCTCGAGCGTCTTGCCCTCCAGCAGCCCCTCATGAAGCTCCTGAAGCGTGACGTGCCGGCTTTGTGTCGTGTCGTAGAACCGCCGGTTGGGGTACTTCTTGACCTGCATAATCTGGCGGCCCTTCGGCTCGCTCATCGCGCCCCCCTTTGTGCTGGCTTCGCACCAAAGAAAGGATAGGACAAGGGGGGAGAAGTGTCAAAGGGGCGCGAGGATATGTTTT
>BOJX01000390.1 GCA_016860685.1 Planctomycetota bacterium | reverse complement strand
CGGCGTCATGCACTGTTCCGGCGACGACCTCGGGGCCTCCGTCGAAAACAACCCGAAGGGCGTCCATCAGATGAAGGACACACTTGTCCCGGAAACACGGCAGAGAATACAAATCCGCCGGGAAGGGGGAGCAGTTTGCGGCATGAAAGCGTGCGGGGTGGCGGATCAAACCGTAAGTGACGTTTTTGAGACATCCACTCATGCCCGCAATGCGGTGCGTCTTCAGGTAAGGGACGTTGATTATCGCGGAGACCTGTCGAAGGACGAGGGCCAGCTCGTCCTGTCCGCTGCCGAAGTCCGTCGCCGACCGCTCAAAACCCTCGGTCATCGGGAGGGTTCCCAGCGTTTCCGCAAGCCCCTGCGGCGCCTCGATGAGAACGATCTGTCGCGGCGACCAGCCCGCGCTTTCGAGCGAGTTCACCAGCGCTGTTGCGACAGCGTCGGAGGTTCCGATCTGGGTCTGCCCCGACCGGTTGAGTTTCACGCCAAGAATATCCCCCGGTTTCAGGATCATTCGCCAGGCGTCGCCCGGTTCGCGGGCGTCCAGCAAGGCGCACAGGGATTTTTCCAGGGCCTCGCGGATGACGTCCTCCCGTAACCCGGCGTTCGAGAACACGCCCTCCGCCCGGCAGCGAATGACCCGTGAAGGTTCGCGACCCGGCGGCAGCTCCAGTTCGTCGTTGGTTTGCTGGGGCGGGTTGCTCCGGGTGGACCGAACGGTGGTCGAAGCCTGTGCGGGGAGGTTGGCGCCGGCAACGAGAGCAGTTCCGGTGGTTTGAAGGAACTCTCGACGGCGCAGAGGAACCCCAACTTCCGAAGGAGCGTCAGGAGCGTGGTCGCGCGGTGTCTTGCTGGATGTGCGCTGGCTCATTACGGTCATGCGGCCGGGGTTCGGAAACCCGTGGGAAACGCCCAGCTTTCTGGTTTATCGGAGGTATTGTCCGCCGGGGTAAATTCCCAGGTGGCGTTCAGCGAGGGATTGAGGGTGATATTGAGGGCGGATTCAGGGGAACTTCGGCGCCGTGCGGAAGCGGCGGGGCAGGGTCACTTGTTCCGTTTCTGGGATCGTCTGACCGAGGACGAGCAAGATCAACTGATCGGAGACATACAAGGGCTGGAT
>BOJX01000389.1 GCA_016860685.1 Planctomycetota bacterium | reverse complement strand
AACCGCGGCAGCGTGGTGGGCGGGCGCACGTATCAGTACCGCATCCGCCCGCTGCTCTACAACCCGTATTTCGGCAATCCGCAAGCGCTGAAGAATCCGCAGGACGCGAAGATTCCTTTTGTGCGCGGAGAGTGGTCGGAGCCGTCGGATCCGTTGTACATCGAACCGGACACGCAGGTCTTCGCCCGCAGTGCGACAAAGGGCAAGGACGAGGTTTACCTCGAGATGTTCCGCTGGTTCGAGGGGGTGTGGGTGAAGCACAACCCGAAGTTCACGGTCGGCGACGCGCTGGTCTCCGACTTCCGCTGCGACGTGGCGGACGACAAGAAGGAGCTGGTGACGTTCAACGCGGACGCGGTGCTGCTGGACGTCGAGTTTGACCGCCCGTGGTGCGGGCGGGAGCGCGGGTCATCGCGGACCGGGTTCAAATTCGAGCCGCTTCCGGAAGGCGCTGCGGCGATCGCCTTGGTGGACGCCTCGGGCAACGTCGTCGAGCGGATCATCGACGTGGACAAAGTGACGCCGCGGAAAAAGCAGATTGACGCGAAAGTGTTCAAGCCGCAGCCGAAACAACCGGAACCGACGGTGACCACAGCGCCGACCGGTCGCGGGCGCGGAGCGGTGCAGGGGCTTGGCTACGGCGGTGCTCCCGTGACGATGCCGGACGAAGCCCGGATGCGGGAAGGCGAGGGAAGCGAGCGGGGAGGCGGCCGGCGTCCGCCGCCGCCGCGCAGCAAAGGCCCCTGAGGTGACGAAAAACGGGCCGCAGCCAGAGGAGACCGGGGGAACGCTTAGCCAACGTAAGACCCGGAACCGGGCGGCGGATTCGTGGAGGGGCGCACGGACTTGTCCGTGCGCCTCTTTCGTTTTCCGTGGCGCCCTTCACTGGCTGCGGCCCGGCGGACGGACCTTGGAGGGGCACTGTAACGATCGTAGGATGATAGGCAACCCCGGAGGCTGAAACCCACCGGGTCCGCGGACGTTACAAGGACAAGGGGACCCAGCGGCAAGACCGCAGTTCGGTCCCGGCGTGGAGGGTGCGGTATGCGCGGTGGGAAGCGAGGGTGGATCGGTCTGGGATTGATGCTGGCGACGATGGGCGCGGAGCAGGTTCGCGCGGACGTG
>BOJX01000388.1 GCA_016860685.1 Planctomycetota bacterium | reverse complement strand
GCGGAGGACGGATACGATGCGGGACTACCCGCAAGGGGGCGTGTGCCCGAGTGGCCAAAGGGGACGGGCTGTAAACCCGTTGGCGTTAGCCTTCGAAGGTTCGAATCCTTCCGCGCCCAGTCCGGTCAGGCGAGCAATCCGCGCCTGCCGGTCCGAAGCCGCCCCGTCGCGCCTCGGCAGGGGGCGTTCCGGGGACGCACGTTCCTTCGATCCCGCTTTGCGGCTTCTCCCCGCCCCGTTACACTGCCGCCGCGTTGCAACCGGATCAGGACGAGCCCGGTCCGTAACGCGACAGCGACGCGGTCGTGGTGCGGGGTTCCCGGCGGGCGCGTTCGCAGGCCCTTCCGACGGATCGGCGCATGCGCATACGCGAGCAGATTGACGAACACGGTCCGACGGTCTCGTTCGAGTTCTTTCCGCCGCGCGATGAAGTCGGGTTCTGGGATCTGTACCGGACGGTCGAGGCGTTGCGCCCGCTCACGCCGGATTTCGTCTCCGTCACCTACGGCGCGGGAGGCGGCACCCGCCGCAAGACGCTCGATCTGGTCGCGCGCATCAAGTCCGACATCGGACTCGAACCGATGGCGCACATGACCTGCGTCGGTGCGTCGCGCAACGAGATCGCCGGCATCCTCGACGAACTGGTTATCAAGGGCGTCGAAAACGTCCTCGCCCTCCGCGGCGACCCGCCTGAGGGAACGTCTGCGTTCACGCCGGTCCCCGGCGGGTTCCGCTACGCCAACGAACTCGTGACGTTCATCCGCGAACGTTACCGGTTCTGTGTCGGCGCCGCCTGCTACCCGGAGGGGCACACCGAAGCCCCGACCCTGGACATCGACCTCGAGAACCTGAAGCGCAAAGTCGATGCCGGCGTCCACTTTCTCATCTCCCAGCTCTTCTTCGACAACGACGCGTTCTACCGGTTTCGTGACCGGGCGGAGCGGGCGGGCGTTCACGTCCCGATCCTCGCAGGCATCATGCCGATCCTCAGCGTCAAGCAGGTCAAGCGCTTCACCCAGATGTGCGGCGCGGCGATCCCCCGCGACCTGCTGCACCGGATCGAGTCCGTCGAGGACGACGTTGAGGCCGTCCGTCACGTCGGCATGTTCCACGCCACGCAGCAGTG
>BOJX01000387.1 GCA_016860685.1 Planctomycetota bacterium | reverse complement strand
CTCCCCGAGTCGCCGATCCGGTCGCTTAACGGTTACATCCGCGCTCCGCTCTCTCCCCGTCGCGAAGATCTCGACGACACAGTGAACTTCCTGCTCATCGTGCCGCAGAGCAACAACGTGGACTTTCAGGTCGAGGTCAACCCGAATCGCCTCGTCGGAGAAACCAACTACGGCAACAACATCGGCGTGCTGAACGACCGCGTGTTCGCGTGCCGCAAGCTGACCGAGATCGTCTACGTCCCGATCGACTACCGTCCCGGCGGCGGCGGCAGCAACCCGCCCCCCCCGGACCTCATCAAGCCCGGCATCGGCGACGGCTTTCACCGCGCCATCTACAAGGCCGGAGAGTGGAACTATCACAAATCCCCCCTGCCGGACCTGATCTGGACGCTGGACGTCAACAACTCCGACACCGCCCTCCTGAACACGCTCCGTGACATCCGCATCAATCAGCTTCCGCGCAACGGCTTTCCGCAACCGGATTTCGTTTACGGCTGGCTGCCCGGCAATCCTTACGGCGGCAACGGACGCGCCATCGGAATCCCTGGCGACGTGGCGTTCGGCAACTCTCAGACGAGCCGGCATCAGCGGACGATGGCGCACGAGTGCGGACATCTGCTCGGCCAGACTCATAACAGCCGCACGATCGGCACCGTCGGGATCGACGTCGAGCATCATTTGTGGGACACGGAAGACCTTCCGGTTCTGCATCCGTCCAGTCAGTGGGACATCATGGTCGCCGGCCAGCTCACCAACACCGCTTACATCGATCGCACCACGTTCGACTCGATCATGAGCGACAGCCGCCTGCGCTGCGCGAATCCCGCTCCGCAACACACCGGGGCCGTCCTGCGCCTCAGCGGCGTGTACGTCCACGCCACCGGCGAACTGCACCTGGACCCGATCACCCGCGTCGAGCGCGGCGCGCTGACCGCGACGAACCCGGCGGGCGGACTTTCGGTCGTCGCTTACGCCGCCGGCGGACGCCGCCTTTACAATGTCGAGGTCGAGACGCCCGCGCCGTGGGAATCCTGCGAAGCGGCCGACCCGACGACCGGACCGGCGACCGCCGCAACATCGTCGTTCTACGTCCTGATTCCCGAGTCGCCGGACGGCGAGACGATCCACCG
>BOJX01000386.1 GCA_016860685.1 Planctomycetota bacterium | reverse complement strand
GAGGGCGGATTCAGGGGAACTTCGGCGCCGTGCGGAAGCGGCGGGGCAGGGTCACTTGTTCCGTTTCTGGGATCGTCTGACCGAGGACGAGCAAGATCAACTGATCGGAGACATACAAGGGCTGGATTTCGCCCAGATTCAGGAGCTTTGCCGCGTTGCGGGGAAGCCCGATCCCTCCGTGACCGCCCGAGAGCCCGAACCGCCGACGCTGTTTGAGTGTGATCTGAGCGCCAACGAGGCGGAACTCGTGAAAGCTAGGGCGGCGGGCTGGGAACATATTCGGGCGGGGCGCGTCGCGGCTCTGCTGGTGGCGGGGGGGCAGGGGACGAGGTTGGGATTCGACGGCCCGAAAGGGATGTTCCCGATTTCGCCAGTGCGCGGGGCGACGTTGTTCCGGTGGTTCGCGGAAGCGCTGGAGGGAGTGCGTCGGCGGTGCGGCGTCGTCGTGCCGTGGTACGTGATGACCAGCCCGGCCAACGACGAGGCGACGCGGGCGTATTTCCGATCCGAGGGATACTTCGGGCGTGACGCGGGCACGGTGCGCTTTTTTGTGCAGGGGACGATGCCCGCCGTGGCGGAAGACGGAAGGATCCTTCTGGCGGAGCGGCATCGGGCGGCGTTGTCGCCGAACGGTCACGGGGGATCGTTGATGGCGCTGGCCGAATCCGGATGCCTGGAGGAGATGAAGGCGTCAGGCGTGGAGTCGGTCAGCTACTTTCAGGTGGACAACCCGCTGGTGCGTCCGGTGGATCCGGTCCTGATCGGCGTACACGTGAAGGACGGAGCGGAGGTCACGTCCGTCACGATCAGCAAGGCGGACGATTTCGAGCGCGTCGGGCATTTCGTTCGCATCGGGGACCGGGTGCATGTGATCGAGTACACCGAGATGCCCGAGGCGCTGGCGCGACGCCGGGACGCCGCGGGACGGCGGGTGTTCGACTCGGCGAACCTGTCGATCTTTGTTTTCGCGCGGTCCTTTCTGGAGAGGATTACGCGGGCGGGGGGCGAGTTGCCGTGGCATCGGGCGTTGAAAAAGGTTCCGCATGTCGATCCTGACACCGGACGCCTTGTCGAACCGGCGGCGCCGAACGCGATCAAGTTCGAGCGGTTCGTCTTCGATGCCCTGCCGCTG
>BOJX01000385.1 GCA_016860685.1 Planctomycetota bacterium | reverse complement strand
AGGTAGATCGCCCAGACGATCAGGAACGCCGTGCAGAGAATCAGCGCGATGAACTCCGTGTACACCAGGTCCGGCCAGACCAGCACCTTGTCGTCCGCGCCGGCCTCCAGCAGCGGTTCGCCTTTCTCCAGCCGCTCGTCGTTGATCGCCGCCTGACGAAACGCCAGCCAGGTGAAGAACCCGACCAGCAGCATCATCATCGAGATGGGAACGTTGTCCGGTTTCGCGATGATGAGGAAAAAGTTGGGATCGAGGGCGCTGAGGGCGTAGAAGAGAACCGCCCCTCCGCCGAAGATCGCCGCCACGACCGGCTTGGTCCAGAACCGATACCCGATCAGGAAAACCGCGAGCGCGACGCAACTGAGCACAAAAAACGGCGCCGGCTCGCAGATCACGTTGATCGCGTGCTTGATCCGATCAATTCCTGATTCAGCTAGCAGGTAATCCATCACGTCGCGTCTCGGTTGCTACAGGTTTCGAGTACTCCGGTACTCGGGTAATCGAGTGCTCGGGTATTCGGCGACTCAGGTGCTCGGGTTTCAGATTCCGCGGTCCGGGTATCCCAGTATTTCGACATTCGACTTCTGACTTTCGACACGTCGAGCCGCAGGGCGGGCTCCGCCCGCCGCCCCACCCTCCGCACGGTTCGATGGACCTCGGCGGGCAAAACCCGCCCTACGTCCGCCGCCTACAGCCTCTTGCCGCTTGCCTCTCCCGCATCCCATCACAACGGCCCGCTGATCCCGCCGTCCTTCCGGATGCGCCAGAAGTGAACCGCGATCAGCACCGTCACCACCACCGGAATGAACACGCAATGCAGCACGTAAAACCGCAGCAGCGCGTTGGGCCCGACGAACGTCCCCGCCAGCAACTGAAACCGCGCGTCCGACCCCGCATGAATCAGCGGCACCCCGTCGATCACCAGGAACGACGCCCCCGGCCCTTCATGCCCCGCCAGCGGCGTCGCCCGCGCCATGTTTGACCCCACCGTGATCGCCCACATCGCCAACTGGTCCCACGGCAGCAGATACCCCGTGAACGACAGCAGCATCGTCAGCACCAGCAGAATCACCCCCACCGTCCAGTTGAACTCCCGCGGCGGCTTGTAACTGCCCGTCAGGAACACGCGCAGCAT
>BOJX01000384.1 GCA_016860685.1 Planctomycetota bacterium | reverse complement strand
TGGACGATCGAGCAGAAAGTCGCGGACAAGAGCAAGGTCGCCATCATGGGCGGCAGCTACGGCGGGTACGCCACGCTCGTCGGACTGACTTTCACCCCTGACACGTTCGCCTGCGGCGTGGACATCGTCGGACCGTCCAGCCTTCAGACGCTGCTCGAGTCCATCCCGCCGTATTGGGCGCCGATGGTGGACATGTTCACCACCCGCGTCGGCGATCACCGGACTGAGGAGGGGCGCAAGCTCCTTGCCGACTGCTCGCCGCTGACGCACGTGGACAAGATCAGCAAGCCGCTGCTCATCGGGCAGGGCGCCAACGACCCGCGCGTCAAGCAGGCCGAGTCCGACCAGATCGTCGCCGCGATGAAGAAGAAGAACATCCCGGTGACGTACTGCCTCTTTCCGGATGAGGGGCACGGGTTCGCCCGCCCGGTGAACCGGATGGCGTTCAACGCGGTGACCGAGGCGTTCCTCTCCGAGCACATCGGCGGACGCTTCGAGCCGATCAGCGAGAACATCAACGACTCGACGCTTCAGGTTCCCGAAGGCGCCGACGGCGTGAAGGGTCTGCGCACGGTGCTCAAGGCGTCCGGCGGTCCGGACACGTAATCTTCAGAGGGAGGGGTCTTACACGCGGCATCAAACCCCGCGTGTAAGGCCCGCCTCCTTGCAAGCGCGGTTCGGTTTTGAAACAGCGTGTCAGGCGCCGCGGTCGGAAGCTGCATGAGGCGGGTGTCTGTTCCCGCGACGGTGACAAAGACATGCAGACTTCGGCCGCGGCGCCGCTTTTTCAGATCCGGGGTTCGCGTTCCGGCAACGCCGTGGCGTGTTGCCGCCGATCAAACGTGGGGGAGAAGGTCGAGCGCGTTTTCGATCGCCCGCCGGATGCGGGCATGAACGTCTTCGGCCCGCTGAAGGTGGACCCAGCTCCACGGCGTGCGGTCTTCGTGCTGCGTCACGAACGTGATCGTGCCCAGATGCAGCAACTTCTCATGCGGACCCGAGGACAGATACGTGTTGCGGATGTCGACCAGCGCCGTCGACGTCACGCGCGGCGCCCGCACTCCGTGAATCTCGAGCACCCGGCGGTTCGTCAGCACGTACCACGTTGCGCTCCAACTCACCACCGCAAGCATCAG
>BOJX01000383.1 GCA_016860685.1 Planctomycetota bacterium | reverse complement strand
CCGTGGTCCTTCAGATGCGTCACCAGGGCATCGCGCGCCTCGCACCGGATGACAAAAAGATGGTACACGTGCCGCGACTCCGGACTCTCCTCCGGAAGCACAAGCGGGAGATTCGCCAGCCCCGTCCGGTAGGCCTGGGCGATTGCACGCCTTCGGTCGTTCCAGCGGTCCAGATGCGGAAGCTTCACGTTAAGGATCGCGGCCTGAAGATTGTCGAGCCGGCTGTTCCCGCCTTGTGCGTCATGCCGGTACTTGACCTGGGATCCGTAATTGCGGGCCAGGCGAATCCGGTCGGCCAGTTCGTCGTCGTCGGTGACGACCGCCCCCGCGTCCCCGGCCGCGCCGAGGTTTTTTCCGGGGTAGAAGCTGAACGCCGCCGCCCGCGCGAGCGATCCGCATCGGTGACTGCGGTACGTCGCGCCGTGGGCCTGACAGGCGTCCTCGATGACGATCAAGCCGTATTCGGAGGCGATGCGCTGGATCTGAAACATGTCCGCCGGCCTCCCGTAAAGGTGGACCGGGATGATGGCCCGCGTCCGGCGCGTGATCGCCTGACGGATGCGGACCGGATCAATGTTGTACGTGTGCGGGTCGTGATCGACGAGGACGGGCGTGGCGCCGGTCTGCGAGACCGCCAGCGCCGTGGCGATGAACGTGTTCGCCGGAAGGATCACCTCGTCGTCCGCCCCGATGCCCAGCCCCTTGAGGATCAGCGCCAGGGCGTCCAGTCCGCTGGCGACGCCGATGCAATGCTTCGCCTCACAGTACGCCGCGAACGAAGCCTCGAACCGGGAAACCTCGTCCCCGAGGATGAACGCGCCGGTCTGAAGGACGCGCCCCACGGCCGCGTCGATCGCAGGAGCAAGTTCGGCGTACTGGCGCCGCAGGTCGACAAAGGCGATCGGTTCAACCCCCGCGCCTTGCTGAGTTCGAGTAACGTTCAAAGCAGTTCCTCCCCGCATGGCGCGCGAACCGCCACTCCGGTCCGCCCGCGCGACAGGGGAACATCGGCAGAATCCGGTTCCGATCACGAGCGAGGGCGCCGCCCCCGCGACGGCTACGCGATTCCCTCGCGGGCCGCGTGCTCGAAGGCGTCGGCGAACCGATCCACTTCCTCGACCGTCGTGTACGTGTTCGG
>BOJX01000382.1 GCA_016860685.1 Planctomycetota bacterium | reverse complement strand
TTCTCGGGCGAATTGTCGGTCTGGCTGTGCCATCAGTACGCCCTGGAGAACGGCGCGCATGCGACGACGGCGAGCCTCGGCTGGCCTCACAGCGTGAACCCGGACCGCCGGACGTGGCGCGAGGTGGTCGAGAACAGCATTCAGTCCGGCGTAATCGTGATTTACGCCGCGGGGAACGAAGGTTGCGGGAATCCGCCGGACAACGTCCGCACGCCGGGCGATGTTCCGGACGTGATTACGGTCGGGGCAACCGACTGCAACGACCGGATCGCGAGCTTTTCGAGTTGTGGGCCGGTGACGTGGCAGAACATCGATCCGTGGCGTGATTGCCCGCATCCGCCGGGCTGCATCAAGCCGACGATCTCGGCGCCGGGCGTAGATACGACGTCTTGCCGGCACAGCCCGTGCAACGGTTACACCAACCTGTCGGGGACGTCGATGGCGACGCCGCACGTCGCGGGCGCCGTGGCGCTGATCCTTGAGGCCGCGCCGGGGCTGGCGCACTTCGAGGTCAAGGCGATCCTGGAGCAGACGGCGGTGGACCTCGGTTCACCGGGCAATGACAACACGTTCGGCTACGGCCGCGTGGACGCTTACGAGGCCGTCGTGGCCGCGGGCGGTTCCGAGCCGCAACCGGGTGCGTGCTGCTTCGACGACGGATCGTGCGCGGACCTGCTTCTGCTCGAATGCGTCAATGCCGGTGGAAACTGGAACTTCGGGACCGAGTGCGGGACGCACTCCTGCCCGCAACCGGGCGCCTGCTGCGTGGATGATGCGCGTTGCGAGATCGTTCTCGAGCGCGACTGCAACGGCAGCTTCGCCGGGGAAGGCACGACCTGCCGCGGGCAGTGCCCGTGCGACAAGGTCAAGAAGTTCCGCGCCGTGTGCAAGGACAACCGCGACATCAAGGTCGTCGTCAAGTTCCGCGACAACAGCTTCGACGGACAGACGATCACGGTGATGATCGACGCGCAGTCCTTCAACCTCGGCGTGCTCGACGGCAAGGCGAAACTCTTCGCCGGTCCGTTCAGCGGAGGCAATCACACGGTCGCGCTGACCCAGCCGGCATGTGGGCTGACGACGACGGTGACGTGTCCGTAATTGCGGACGGGGGTTGATGTTCATCAGAGGATGAATG
>BOJX01000381.1 GCA_016860685.1 Planctomycetota bacterium | reverse complement strand
TGCGGGCGACGCGTCCGGTGGGCGTCGCGGTGTTCACGGTGGGTCTGACGCTGATGTTTCTGACGGTGCTGCCGGTGTTTTCGCTGATCATCCGCCTTTCGGACCCGCTGCGGCGAACCCTGCGATCGTCCGGGTCGTACTGGGAGGACGTAAAGCCTTATGACCCGACGCCGCAACGGATGGCGCGGCCGTTCTGAACCGATCGAGCGTCCAGCGTGAACATCCTCGGTCTATCCTGCTACTACCACGACTCCGCGGCGGCGTTGATCCGCGACGGCGTGCTGATCGCCGCGGCGGAGGAGGAGCGCTTCAACCGCGTCAAGCACTACAGCGACTTTCCAGACGAGGCAGTCCGGTATTGCCTGCGCGAAGGCGGAATTGACGTCGGGGACGTGGATGCGGTCGTTTTCTACGAGAAGCCGCTGGTGAAGTTCAACCGGATTCTCGAGACGATCCTGGGATACTGGCCGCTGACCTGCGCCGCGTGGCTGAAGGCGATGCCGCTGTGGCTGGGGCAGCGCCTCAAGACGGGGAAGGACATCCGGGAGCACCTGTACCGGTCGGCGCCGTCGAATGCTCAAGGCCGAAAGACGTCGCCGTCCCCCCGCCCGTTGCGGATTTTCTACAACCAGCATCATCTTTCGCATGCGGCAAGTGCCTTTCTTGTGTCACCTTTCGATGAGGCGGCGATCCTCTCTGCGGACGGCGTGGGGGAGTGGACGACGACGGCGTGGGGCGTAGGGCGCGGCACGCGGATCGAGTTTGAGAAGGAGATCCGCTTTCCGCACTCGGTCGGGCTGCTGTTTTCGGCGATCACGGCGTATCTCGGATTCCGCGTGAACGACGCGGAGTGGAAGGTGATGGGGCTGGCGCCTTACGGGAAGCCGACGCTGGTGGACAAGTTCCGCGAGGTGGTGGACCTCCGGGAGGACGGCAGCTTCCGCCTGAACCTGAAGTACTTCGCCCACGGATACTCGACGAAGCTGATGTTCAACCGGCGGTGGGAGCGGCTTTTCGGCGCGCCGCAGCGCCCGCGCGAGTCAGAACTGACCGACTTTCACCGCGACGTTGCGCACAGCGGACAGAAGATCGTCGAGGAGATCATGATCAAGATGGCGGCGCATGTGCAGCGCGAGACAC
>BOJX01000380.1 GCA_016860685.1 Planctomycetota bacterium | reverse complement strand
TCTCGGCGCCGTCCGTCGGTCGCAGCGGGTTTCCGGTGCGCACGCCGTCGGCGCGATCTGCGCCGTCGCCGCCCGTCGACCTCGAGGCCGTGCTCGGGCTTTCACACCGGCTGGAGCAGATCCGGGAACGACTCACCCGGTCGTGGGCGCGTCTCAATGACTCACAGGGCGCGCGGGCAGGCAGCGGGACAGGAATCGACCGGGGCGTGGATCTTGCCCGCCGCGTCGCCGAACTGGACGCCCTGGATGCGGCGCTTCGCGGGCAACTCTTTGACCTGACCCGGGCGCAGGAAGACCTGACGGAATGTCAGAATGAACTGATGGCGCTGCTTCGTCAGATCGGGATGTCGTCGCTTCATCCGCCGGGAGCGTCGACCTCGCAGGCTCTCGGCGCCTAGATTTCGCGGTGAGCAGGTTCGTTGCACCGGCAGGGATCGCGGGCCTCCGATCCGCACGGGTGGAGGAGTGTTGCTCGCTCCGAGTCCAATGCAGGTAACGTACCACCCACCCCGCCGGCGCCTCGATCGTCACTCCGGCGAGATAAGGTCTTCGCCTTTAAGATCGTCTACCCGGTTCGCCTGCCCGCCGGTGGAGAACTCGACGATCTTCACCCCCGGTTTGACGAGGAAAAGGAGGATCAGCGTCTCGTCCTTGTCGAGGTCGCGTTCCTTGATGACCGAGAAGGGGCCGACGCCGCCGATCGACCCGACCTGCTCGGGGAAATACTGCACCTCGATGACCTCGCGGTCCCCGACGAAGGCGGCGGCGATTTTCCCGCAGAGTTGATATCGCTCGCCCTTGTCGTCCATCACGGTGTAGTTCTGCACCGTGACGACGGCCTGCTGCATCGCCTTGCCGAAGAGGCTCCCGGCCTTGAGGTTCATGACGTTCAGTTGAAGCAGGCGCATGTCGTCCGGAACCTTGAAGTAGGAGACGGGAGCGCTGCCGCCCTGCTCCTGCTCGTCGGCGTAGGCGACGAGGTGTCCCTGCTCGACGATCTCTCCGCGGATCTGGGTGTCCTTCAGCGTCGAGTATTTCCTGAGCGTGACCGGCATGCCGTCGGTGAAGCCCGAGCGCCCGACCCGCGTGGTCACGCCGCGGACACGCCCGCCGCGATCCACGCTGGGGACAGTGGCGTCCCCCGAGGC
>BOJX01000379.1 GCA_016860685.1 Planctomycetota bacterium | reverse complement strand
TCTGGGCGCTTCCGTCGCCGAGGATCAGCGTGGAGCTGCCCCAGATCTCGATCTTCCCCCGCGTGCCGCCCGAAACGTTGATCGTGACCTTCCCGGCGCGCCGCGTCTCGCCGTTGTTAAGGCGGGGGAAAACGCCTCCGGTGGGGTTGTGAGGAATCGTTACATGATAAGTTTCGTTTGGCACAACGGCCGGATCCCAGTTTGCGGTGTTACCCCAATTTCGGTTTTGGTTTCCTGTCCATGAGACATCGTTAAGCTGGGCTAACGAGTCATTCACATTAGCCAAAAGTGCAATGGCGACAATGAGGATGTTCACAAATTTTTTCATGATAAAGTTCCTTCCTATGAAATATTATTTCACTGCTCTTTGAAATGAGTTCTGGAATTTAGCGTAATCCGCAATATCCAGATCTCCATCGTAATCCAAATCCAAGAACCGATCCTCACATAGCGATGAATCGGATAGTGGGCCTCTTAACCCACGTGCAAGCTCAGCATAATCCATCAGATCAACGTCTGCATCCCAGTCGACGTCCCCAGTTCGTTGTCGCCGTAGAAGCAACACGCCTCCTCTCCAATTGCCGTTCATAGGATCCTCATACCATCTCCAAACGCATTCACCGTGCCCGTTGATCGAGCCGGTTGAAAATGAGCCAAGTTCATCTTCAATCAAGTACCGATCGAAAGTGTTATTGATCATGTCGAGAACGATCGGGTTCCAATGCCTTGAATCGTGGTCAAACTCCACAAAACAAACACGTCCGCTTTCGTTAAGATCAGGAGCCGCACCCGAGGAAGACAGTCGAAATGTGCTATTTTTCTGCCACACCATGATTGACGACACTGACATCCACACGGCATCGCCAATGTTTGAAAGTCGTGGAACCTGGTTCTGCGAACCCGGGCTGTCAAGCTCCAGTGTGCGCTCTTTGGAACGAAGAACAATCTCCGATCTCCAAGGGTTCTCGCAAAACAAAGCACGAGTCCAGACGATAGTGCCTAAGTCGTTCAGGTGTGCCTGGATATTGCTGACTTCTTCGTCGAACGTCACTTGTCGCGTGGTCAATCCGTCCCAGATGAACATATTCTCCTTTATTGGGCAGCGCCGCCAGCGCTGACTTCGGGTCCACGCGATGTGGCCGAGGTTGTTC
>BOJX01000378.1 GCA_016860685.1 Planctomycetota bacterium | reverse complement strand
TCGCCTGCGGATCGCCCTCCGAGAAGTGGTGCGAGATCGAATTGACCACGGATGGCGAGGTCTGGTGGGGCCGATGCGATAAAGCGCTATGCACCATGAAAAAGGGCGCGCGGTTGTGCGATTTCAATGGGCGCGTCTGTCGCGGAGACGGGGACTGTCCCGCCGAAAGCTGGGTCGTGATCTGGCAGGCGTGCTGGACCGACAAGGACAACGGCTGGTTGATCGGCGAATGCACGGCTGACGCCAGATACACAGGGTGCAATTGCCCGCGGCCTTGAGCCGTTGAGCGCGCAAAGAAACTCGCTCGACCGCTTTTCCGCTACTCGGCGATGCGGCTGACCGGGATGCCTACTGCTTCTCATGCAGATACAGGATGGTCGGCGGCGTGAACACCTCCACGCGGGAAAGGTAGGTCGTGCCCGGGAAGCGGTCGGTTCCGCCGCAGATGTAAAGACCCTCGGAAGTCGCCGCCGAGGCGAGATTGGCGCGCGGGGTGCGCAGCGGCGTAGACGGCGTCCAGAGTTCGGCGATCGGGTCGTATTCCTCAACGCTGTCGAGGATGCGGACGACGCCCCCGACGTCACTGAACCCGCCGACGACGTAGATGCGCCCGTTGCTGACGACGACGCCCATCCCCTCGCGCGGCGCGTGCATCCACGAGCGCGAGGTCCAGGTGTTGGCGCCCGCGTCGTAGACCTCGACGGTCCGCTCGTCGGCAGCGCCGGAGTACCCGCCGAGCGCATAAAGCTTCCCGTCGAGCACGGCGGCGCCCGCGCCGTAACGGGCGACGGTCATCGGCGCCTTGAACGACCAGGTTCCCGCGTCCGCGTCGTATGCTTCAAGCGTCTTTGAGTAGACAAGCCCGTCCCAGCCGCCGAAAACGTGAATTGCACCGTCGAGGACGGCGGCGGCGGGGTAGTCCCGGGGAGTCTGAAGCGGCGTCCCCACCGACCACGCGTCGGCGGCCGGATCGTACACCTCAACGACGGCGAGAGCGGGGGAGACGCCGTTGTACCCGCCGATGACGTAGATAAGTCCGTCGAGCGCGACGGCCGCGCTTTCGGCGCGGGGCGTGGGCATCGGCGCGCGGGGGGACCAGGTGTTGTTGTCGGGGTTGAACTCGTACACGGTGTTGAGGAACCCGTTGTTGCCGCCGCCG
>BOJX01000377.1 GCA_016860685.1 Planctomycetota bacterium | reverse complement strand
GCGGGGATTCCGACGCCTTGATCGCCGCTTCGGACCTCGTCCTGACGGCCTCGGGGACGAGCACGCTGCACATCGCCCACTACCGCAAGCCGATGATCGTCATGTACCAGGCATCCCGGTTGTTTTATCACGCCGTCGGGCGGTGGCTGGTGCGGGCGCCTCGTTTGTCGCTTCCGAACATCATCGCCGGTCGGGACATTGTTCCGGAGTTCATGCCGTATTACCGCTCGACGGCGCCGATCGCCGAGGCGGCTTCCCGGATTCTCACCGACGCTTCGACGCGCGAGCGCATGATCGCCGAAATCGAGATTCTTGCCGCCGGTTTAAACGGATCCGGAGTGGCGGAGCGGGTGGCGGACATGGCGCTGGAAGAGTCAGGAAAGGCTGATTCAAAGGACATCGCCCAGCAGGCGAGCCTTGGGGGAGGCTGATGCGCACGGGATCTTTTATCGCGTAATGTTTTTATTTACAAATGATTAATGGTTTTTTTCACAGACGGGCATGGCGCTTGACATCGGCGTGAGCGGGAAGTAGCCTTCCGTCGTTGCGGGAATCACTGTACCCCGTGAACGGGCATCGCACTGGCGCGGTTTCGTGATGCTCGGAAGCGGAGAAACAAACCCGACACATCGGGTCTCATTTTAAGGAGAATGATTATGCGCGGATGCGGAAACATCCTTGCGTTGGCGGTGCCGGTATTCTGCGCCGCCGCGCTGACGGTGTCTGCCGGGTCGAACGGGAACGAGAAGACGTTCGTGGCGCCCACCCTGTCGCTTGCGGCGATGCAGGACGAAGGGACGGTCGTCGCGGAATCGACGACGGTCACGACGTACACCAGCGGCGGGATGCGCGGCATCACCGGTCCGATCCAGTTGCGCGTCGCGGATGCGATGGCGCCCGGCACGGTGGATCTCAAGAATGTGTTCGGCTGGCGGACGCTGCGCGGCAACGGGGACGACGACTTCTCGTATGCGGCGCAGATTGAGTGGGGGATGGTGGAGAATCACACGCTGCTGATCCACCTGGACGACCTTCACCTGGGCGACGGCCGGATCGACGGCAACGGCGACGTGACGATCGGCTGGCACTGGAAGCTCTGGAACGAGGACGGCGGGGTTCCGGCGACGGCGATCCGCAACTTCGTTCGGATTCCGACAGG
>BOJX01000376.1 GCA_016860685.1 Planctomycetota bacterium | reverse complement strand
GCCGCCATCCTGCGACTCAAGGCCGAAGCCCCCGCCGCACCGATCGCGGACACCCGCGACGACAGAACCCCGGAATTCGCGGTGCGCGTTCCCTGGCTGCGGTATGCGGACGCCCCGCGGCGGGTTCCGCCGACCGACCGCCCCCGCGCGACCCGGATCGAGGCCGAAGCGGACTCCGGCTCGAATCCCACCTCATTCGACCCGCCGCTGCTGACCCGCGCGGAGCTTGACGCGCTCCTCTCCGATTTGACGGATTCTGCGACCGCGCAAGCTCGCCAGGAGCGGTCAACATGAGCGGATTCGGATCGCCCACCCCGGACCCGGACCGAGACCGCGCGGCGACGACGGCGCTTCGATCTTCGGGGGGATGTTTCCGGATCGTCGTGTTCCCGGCCGTGTCTTTCCTCGACGAATTGCGGGCCGACCTGTCACGGCGATACCCGAGCGGAGAGGTGGAGACGCAGGACACAATGCTTTCCGGCATCGCTTCCCTCGGACGCCGACCCGCCGATGCCGTCGTCATCGGCGTCGAGGCGGCGCATCCCCGCCTGACCGAAGCGGTCGGCGCCGCGCGGCGCCTGACGGGTCCGCGCGCCAGGATCCTTCTCTGCTGCGTCCCCGAGGCGGAGCCGGCTGCACGCCGGGCGCTGCGCGTCGGCGCGGACGGTTATGTACTGCATCCGCTGTGCGGCACGCAGATCGATGCGGCGCTCGGGCTTTCAACGCCGCTCACGTGGGAAGAAGGCCGACTGACCCGCGTTCCTCCGGGCGCGTCCTCCGCAGAACTTGAAGCGCTCAGTCGGGCGCTGGTCCGCGTCGGGGGTCCGCCGCAGCCGCTCCTCGAAGCGCTGGTCGCCGCAGTGCGCACTGCGCTCCGTGCCGAGTCCGCCGCCCTCGTGACGCCACGCCGTCACGTCGTCAGCGGTCCGGATGTCGGAACGCCCGTGCTCGTGTGTCCGGTCGCCGACGACGCGGGATCCCTCGGTGAGCTTCGCGTCGGCCCGAGAATGCGCGGCGCCTACCGGCCGGATGACGCCGAGAAGCTTCAGGTCTACGCGGCTTTGTCCGCACACCTGCTTCGCGCCTCCCGGCGGCAGCGGCGTTGGCGGCGTCTTGCGCAAACCGACGCCTTGTGCGGCGTGATGAACCGCCGCGCGTTGG
>BOJX01000375.1 GCA_016860685.1 Planctomycetota bacterium | reverse complement strand
ACCGCGTCCTCCGCCAGCACGCTGCAATGAATCTTCACCGGCGGCAGCGCCAGTTCCTTCACGATCTCCGTGTTCTTAAGCTGCTCCGCCTCCTCCAGGGTCCGCCCCTTGACCCACTCCGTCGCCAGCGAACTGCTCGCGATCGCGCTGCCGCATCCGAACGTCTTGAACTTCGCGTCCGTCACTCGCCCCTGATCGTCCACGCGGATCTGTAGCTTCATCACGTCGCCGCACTCCGGCGCCCCGACGATCCCCGTCCCCACCTGCGGATCGTTCTGGTCCAGCGACCCGACGTTCCGCGGATTCTGATAATGATCAATGACTTTGTTGCTGTAAGCCATGTTTCACCTTTCTTCGCTATCCCCCGCGTCGCTTCTTGCCGCGGTTCGTCCCTCACGCGTCGCACGCTCGTCTCATTCACCCGACTCGATCAATGATGCTGCCACTCCACCTTCGACAGATCGACCCCGGCCTGCGCCATCTCATACAGCGGACTCATCGCCCGAAGGTGGTTCACCGTCCGCACCACCGACTGGATCGTGTAATCCACCTCCTCCGTGGTCGTGAACCGCCCCAACGAAAAACGGATCGAGCTGTGCGCCAGGTCGTCCCCCAGCCCGATGTTCTTCAACACGTAGCTCGGCTCCAGCGACGCGCTCGTGCAGGCGCTCCCCGAACTGACCGCAATGTCCGAAAAACCCATCATCAGGCTTTCGCCTTCCACGTAAAGGAAGCTCACGTTCAGAATGTTCGGCAGGCAGTGCTGCGGATCACCGTTCCGCGCAATGTCCGTCAAGTGTTCGCTTAATCCCGCCCACATCCGGTCGCGCAGACCGGCAAGCCGCTTCGATTCCGCCGGCATCTCCTCCTTCGCAATCCGCGCCGCCTCCCCGAACCCGACGATGCCCGGCACGTTCAGCGTTCCGCTCCGCATCCCACGCTCATGACCGCCGCCGTAGATCACCGGCTCAAGCCGGACGCGAGGCTTCTTCCGCCGCACATACAGCGCCCCGACGCCCTTCGGCCCGTAAATCTTGTGCGCCGACATGCTCAGCAGGTCGATCTGCATCGCCTCCACGTCCACCGGAACCTTTCCGAACGCCTGCGTCGCGTCCGTGTGAAACAGAACGCCCTTCTCGTGACACAGCGCCCCGATCTCCGG
>BOJX01000374.1 GCA_016860685.1 Planctomycetota bacterium | reverse complement strand
GCGCGCCGACGGTGTCGGTCCGCGCTTCGACTCCGGGCTTCGATCCCCTCGTGCATTTTTTCCGCCGCCTCGGCTGGATGACCGGAGGCGCGCCCGACGTCGAGATCGTCAGCGCCTCGTCCCGGTCCGAGTGCGACCGGTTGGTCAAGGAGGCCGTGGACGCGCGAAGACGGACGGGTCATACGTGTCCGATGCTCGTCTGCGCCTGGGCGCCGCTCGAGGGCGGTTTCACCCCGCCGCCGGGCTGTCCCTGTCGGATGATCGACGGCGTCATCCGTTATGAGGATGTCGTGGACGCGATCGTCTCGCTCACGAGTCTTGCGCCAAGCGCCGCCGAACCGGTTGCGGTCTGAGATTGAGTTGCGTTCCCGACCCACGTCCGTGAGACGTCGCGGCAAAACCGAGCCGCACCCGTGAGGAAGCGGGCATTTCGATCCGTCCGGCAAACCTGATCCGCCAGGGTTTACGCTCCTTTCGGTAACCGGTGGGGGGATGCTCAGCGACGCGGAACCTCCTCAGGCACCCGATGCGAGGGGCACGAGGAAGGTCCGCAGCGGATCCGGTGTTCCGTACCACGCCGGCCAGACCCGCGGCGCGACCCCGATCCACGCAATCATCGCCGTCATCGCCGCAAGATACGCTGGTCCTCCTCGACGCAGTTCGCGCGTCGTCGGCGGTGCGCCGGCGCCGGTTCGGCCGTCGCGGTCGCGCAAAGCGTCGCTGGCGAGGCGCAGGCGCAGGATCACCGTGGTGACGGGCAGCACGGCGAGAATCGCCAGCGCCGCCGCCGCGTGTCCGGTCGCCACGCCAGCCGTGAAAAGGATGCAGCGCTCGCCGCGCTGCCAGAACCCGTGATTTCCGGTTCGGACGAAGTTCTCCGTCCGCGCCTTGGCGTAGCTGATGACGACGGCGTGTATGCCCGCCAGCAGACTCGCCGCCGTCAACGTCAGGTTCCCCCGCATCGAGAAATGCATCGCGCATCCGCCGAAGACCAGCAGGTCGCTGTACCGGTCGAGCGTCGAGTCCAGCACCGCGCCGAAGGCGGACACACGTCCAGACGCTCGGGCAAGTGCCCCGTCGGCCAGGTCGATCAGGAAGGCGAGGCTCATCACGGCGAAGGTGAGCATCGGCCAGGCGCTGACGGGAACCGGAGCGCTGCGTTCCCA
>BOJX01000373.1 GCA_016860685.1 Planctomycetota bacterium | reverse complement strand
GAGCCGGACTGGATTCTTTATCCGATCGCGTGTCCGAACGACACGCTGCTGGGAAATCAGTGGCACCACAACGCGAACCGGATGAACTCGTGCGCCGGTTGGGATCTGCACACCGGCAACCCCTCGGTCAGCGTCGGGATCTGCGACACGGGCATCCTGACGACCCACGAAGATCTGCTGCTGCACCGGCTGGAAGGCTACAACGCCGTCGATCAGCTCTGGGAGTCGCAGGGCGGGCAGATCGGTCCGGTGCATCCGCACGGAACGCAGACGACGGGCTGCGCGGCCGCCAACGGCAACAACGGTCGCGGGGTCGCGGGCGTGGGCTGGAACCTGTCGCATCGGATGATGCGGGTGAGCAACAGCAGCGGCGGCGGATCGAGCTCTTCGATCCTCAACCACGCGGCGCGGACGGCGGTCGAAAACGGATGCAAGGTCGCCAGCGTGTCCTACAGCGGCGTGGACTCCTCCACGAACCTGACGACCGCGACGTACATCAAGTCGATCGGGGGCCTGCTGGTCTGGGCGGCGGGGAACGACAACCGCAATCTCACGTTCTCAAACCGCGACAGCGACGACATCATCGTGGCGGGCGCGACGGATTCGAACGACGCCAAGGCGAGCTTCTCCGCTTACGGTCCGATGGTGGACGTCGTCGCGCCGGGCGTGAGCGTGGCGACCACGTCGTCCAGCTCGAACACGTCCTACGTCGCGGTCAGCGGTACGAGCTTCGCCTGTCCGCTCACGGCGGGGATGTGCGCGATGATCTGGTCGGCGAACCCATCGCTGACGCCGGATCAGGTCGAGGACATCCTCAAGGCGTCGTGCGATGATCTGGGGGCCTCCGGCGTGGACAACACGTTCGGGTACGGACGCATCGAGCTTCTGCTGGCGATGCAGAACGCCGGCGGCGGCGGGATCACCGACTGCAACAACAACGGCGTGGACGACGCCGAGGACATCGGCAACGGCACCAGCGAGGACTGCAACGGCAACGGCGTCCCGGATGAGTGCGACTTGGCGGACGGCACGAGCGAAGATTGCAACGGAAACAGCGTGCCCGACGAGTGCGACATCGCCAACGGGACGAGCCAGGACGCCAACGGAAACGGCGTGCCCGACGAGTGTGACCCCGAGCCGGGCGTAGGAACGTGGATGTCCTTCACT
>BOJX01000372.1 GCA_016860685.1 Planctomycetota bacterium | reverse complement strand
CGCGTCGTTCCGCGGGACGGCGCCGCAAAGCGACGACATCACGATGCTCACCATCGCGCTGATGTAACCCCTGAGCCGCGGGTTTCAGCCCGGCGCGGATGTGCGCGCCACTGGATTGCGACCCTGTTCCCGAAAGTCGTGGACAGCGCCTCAGATTCTCACGTTGAACAACGGCTTGAAAAGCAACGCGAAGAGGATCGACACGATCAGGAAGTAGACGATCCAGTTACCGAGGATCGGGATCGGCAGGACGTCCGGCGCCACGGAGGTCATCAGACCTGCGACCTCGATCGAACGCACCGGGGCGTCCGCGGGCGGCGCAGGCTCCCGCGGGAGCATCATCGTGTTGTCGAGCATTCCCGTGTAATGATTCGTGAGCTTCGGGCTGATCGCAGCCGGGATCGACCCCGGTTCGCCGACGGGCAACTGCTTGGTGAACGTCTGATCGCCGGCACGCACGGTGAGCGTGTGCATCCCGGGGCGATCCGCCCGGACGCGCCACCACACCTGCCGACTGTCGCCGCTGCGCCAGCGGTCCAGCACCACGACGCCGTCGCTCGCCTCAAGCGCGACCTCCACCTCACCATGTTGCTCCTTCTCGGCGAAGGCGTCTGAGAGCGCGACCTTCACTTCGGACACGGCGCTCGTCGGCAGCGGGGCGAACTGATATCGCCCGGCGAGCTGGGCCAGGAGCGGGACCATCGGAATCATCGCCACCAGGATCGGCGGGATCGACAGCAGCAGGATCTTGAAGCTCGACCAGATGACGCCGCCCTGCGCCGAGAGCGTGACGCCGAGGTTGTCCTTGAAAAGCTTCATCGCCAGCATCCGCGCCTTGATCTCGTCGCGGGCCTTGCCGATCTGCGACTGCCACGACGTGTACTTGTACGCCAGCAGCATCACCACGCCGATCACGGCGCTGATGACCCCCAACGACGCCCACGGCGGAAGCCCCGCCATCGGGGCGTAGGTCAGGTCGAAAAGCCAGTTGCTGAGTCGGTTCAAAGCGGACATGGTTTCAGGATTCGCAACGACGACGGCCGGTGGCGCCGGTCAGGCGGGGGCGCCTTCCGGACCCTTTCTCCGTCATTCGTGATACGCGATTCATCATTCGCCCTTACTCGATGTACCCCAGCCCGCGCAGGCGCTCCTCCACGTCGGAGTCTGAATCCGCGGA
>BOJX01000371.1 GCA_016860685.1 Planctomycetota bacterium | reverse complement strand
AACGCGCAAGCCGCTCTTGTAATTGGCTTCGTATGCGAAAAGACCGTGTATGTAGAGGTTGTGATCCGTCGCGCGGACACCGTTGGAGTATTCCACGGCGAGTCGAGGGTTGGCCAGATCCTCGACGTTGACGATGATTGTGCGCGTAAAGGGCTGGCTGCGAAGCTCGTCAAGTTCGTCGTCGATCAGGAAGTGCGTCCGGTCCTCGGTGAGCCAGCCCTGGTGGGTGTAGCGCTGATTCGGATAGGTGAAGTGTGAAAGCGTGATCGGGCGCGCCTTGTCGGTCACGTCGACGATCTTCAGCCCGCCGCCGATGCAGCAGAAGGCGATCTGGCGCCCGGCGTAACGTCCGGACTCGTACGTCACCACCTGCGCATCGTGAACGTAATTGTCCGTCCACGCGCCGGCCCACTGCGGGTTGGAGGGGTTGGACAGATTGAGCATGATGAGCCCGCCGTTGGCGATGTTGGAGCCGACGGGGTAGGCGAACCCGCTGACCGGATCGAGGGCGATGTTGTGGCTGGTCCACAACCCGTTGCTGCGCACCTCGCGGACGAGCGAGATGACGCCGTCGTCGACCCGCGTGAGGTCGATGACCTGCACGCCGTTGCCGCTTTCGTTGACTGCATAAGCGTAGGAGCGGTAGACCTTCACGTCGGCCCAGAGACTGTCATAGTGGGCGATCTGGCCGACGATGACCGGTGCCGTCGGATTCGTAATCTCGACGACGGCGATCGCACCGGAGACGCCCATCAAAGCGTATTCCCGGCCTGACGGGGCGACGTATCCCCAGCAATCGTTGCCGTTTTCGTGCTGGGAGCCGAACTGCGCCAGCGAAACTCGGGCAAGCAGCTCGACCTTGTCCGAGCGGAACTCCTGAGCGCGCGACGTCCGCGCCGTGCAAAGCCCCAGCGCGATCACGATCCCCCAATACAATCCTCGATATTCCACGTTCATGCCCCTCCGCGTCGCGACGACCTTCGACCCGCCCCTCTCGCGTTATGCCGCGAGATACGCATTATAACGGTTGCCCCGCGGATCCGAAGCGGCTTGTCGGGGTCACATCCTGGTGTTACGGTGCGGGCGGGAAGTTCAAGGGGTTCAACAGGAATCGCCGAAATGTCGTCGCGTGAAAGACTGCTGGCGGCCGGTTGTGTGCTCGGGCTGATCGCGGGCTGTCAGCAGGGC
>BOJX01000370.1 GCA_016860685.1 Planctomycetota bacterium | reverse complement strand
GTGCGGCGGTTTCTGCACATCAGCTCGATCAGCGTTTACGGACACCTTGACGGCGAAGGGCGGGTGTTCGACGAGCGCGAACCGCTGGGTCAGAACCTGTACCGGTGGAGCTACTACAGCCGGGCGAAGGTGGAGGCGGAAAAGCTGGCGTGGGAGGCGCATCGCGCGGGTCGCGTCGCGCTGACGGTGATCCGCCCGAGCTGGATGTACGGCGAGCGGGACCGGGCGACGCTGCCGCGTCTGATGGACTCGATCCGCCGGGGGAAGCTGCGCCTGATCGGCGATGGGGAGAACCGGCTGAATCTGACGAACGCGGCGAACGTCGGGGAGGCGGCGGTCCTGGCGGCGAATCATGAGCGGGCGGTGGGCGAGGCGTACAACTGCTGCCACGACGGCGTCATCACGCAGAAGACTTTTTTCAATACGGTGGCGGCGGCGATGGGCGCGCCGGCGATCACGCGGCGCGTGCCTTATGCGGTGGCGCGGCGCCTGGCGTTCGCCCTGGAGTGCGCGGGTCATCTGCTGAAGCGGAAGAAACCGCCGCTGATCACGCGGTACTCGGTGTGGTTGATGGGGCGGCGATGTTTCTTCGAGTGTCGCAAGCTTCAGGAGCAGCTCGGCTGGTCATCGCGGATCGGATACGGGGAGGGCGTGCCGACGGCGGTGCGCGAGCAACTCAGTCGTCAGGGCGATCGAGGGACGGCGACGCCGTCCGGTCGAGTCGGCGCGGCGGCGTAGACCACGGTGCGACGGCGACGGATCCTTCCAGCGCGCGGTGACGCCAGGCGCGGATCGCGGTGGATCCGAGGCGCCGCCGTCTACCAGCGGGCGGTCGGTTCGACGCGGTAGACTTCCGTCAGTTCGTCCAACAAGGCTCCGAACGAGGGGTCATGTCGTCCGCGGCGTCCTCCGATCGCGTTGAGGTCCGGGGCGGCAAGCGTGAGTTTCAGACCGGCGTTCTGCGTGACGCGGAGCAGGTCGTCGCGCCAGCGCTGGAACATGTCCGGCGTGGTTCCGTCGGCCGCGCCGTCGGGATAAAGCCCTGCGCGTTCGAGGTCGGCAAGCCCCGCGGTCGGCTCGAAGAGCATCACGGCGGAGGGCGCGAGGCGGTTGAGCGACGCCTGCATGCGTGTCGCGGGGTCGCCGCCGGCGCGTCCGAGTTGCACGATCCAGTGATCGACGTGCTCGACGTGGATGCG
>BOJX01000369.1 GCA_016860685.1 Planctomycetota bacterium | reverse complement strand
CCGCCCCAGGCGTCCAGCACCTGTCGGAAATATCCCTTCCGATGCAGCAGGGTCACCGCCACCACCGGAAGATGCAGGTCCGCGGCGGACCGCAATGTGTCCCCCGCAAGAATGCCCAGCCCCCCGGTGTACGTCGGCATCGACGCCTGATACCCGACCTCCATGCAGAAATAAGCGATCCGTCGCGGATGATGCATAAACGGAAACTCTGCGGTCGGCGCCGCCCGTCTGCGTCGCGCGTGCGGAAAGTGCGCTTGTGCAAGATCCCCAAGACCCTGCCTGCGCCAACGCCTCGCGAGTATGCGTCCCGACCCTCGACCGGTATTATCGGGATTGTCGTTAAGCGACAAGAGCGCCGGGCGGAGTGCAGGACTTGTGTCTTGCGCCGCCGGCGAGGCGCCGCCGCGCCGGATGATGGACGTGACGAAATCGCCGCCGACCGTGGTTTTGAATCCGCTGGACGCCGAGAGGCGACTTTTGCGCGACGGGGACCACCCGGAACCGCATCGCCTGCTGGGGATCCACCCGATTGACGGCGGCGGCGCCGTGGTCCGCGCGTTTCATCCCGATGCCGCAGCCGCCTCCTGCCTGCTGCCCGGGGGGCGACGGGTCGCGATGACGCCGGGGCAGGAAGGGCTTTTCGAGGCAGTGCTGCCGCAAGCGTCGCTGCCGCTGGCGTATCAACTTCGGTTTGAGTTTCCTTCAGGAGCATCCTGGGAGCGCGATGACCCTTACCGCTTTCTCCCGACGCTGGGCGAAATCGACCTGCACCTGATCGGCGAGGGGACCCACCGGCGGTTGTGGGAGCGACTCGGCGCGCGCCGGATGTTGCACGAGGGGGCGGACGGCGTGGCGTTCGCGGTCTGGGCTCCGAACGCCCGGCGTGTCAGCGTGGTCGGTGAATTCTGCGGGTGGGACGGAAGGCTTCTCCCGATGCGGCGGCTTGGCGCCAGCGGCGTCTTTGAGTTGTTCGTCCCGGGACTGAAGCACGGCGACCTTTACAAGTTCGAGATCAAGACCGCCGACGGGCGCGTCATCCTCAAGGCCGATCCGATGGCGCGGTGGTGCGAGATGCCGCCGCGCACCGCCTCCCGCGTTCATGAAAGCGCATACGCCTGGAGCGACGAGGCGTGGATGCGGTCGCGGGCGGCGCGCGACGTCACCCGCGAACCGATGCTGATTTACGAGCTTCATCTGAATTCGTGGCG
>BOJX01000368.1 GCA_016860685.1 Planctomycetota bacterium | reverse complement strand
GCGATGGACATCTGCTTCGACATGTTGCGCTTCGAGCGCGGGGCGGTGGCGGTCAAGAAGCCGGGCGGGCGCGGCGTGGACTGGCCCGTCGTCCGCCACCTGCGCGGGCGGGAGGGGGAGCTGACGATCAGCCGCACGACGCTCAGCCGGGCGCTGGAGCGCGGCGAATACGTCATCATCACGGAGGACCGCCAGCGCGAGGCCGATCCGACGGTCAGCATGGTGCAACTGGGCATCCGCTCGGCGATGTGCGTTCCGCTGATGTACAACGATGAGATTCTCGGCGTCATCTACGGCGACCGGACGAGCACGTCCACCGTGTACTCCCAGGAGGACGCGGATTTCCTCGCGGGCATCGCGCGGCAGGTGAGCATCGGCCTGATCAACGCGCGGCTGCTGGAGGAGTACAAGCTCAAGACGCAGATGGAGAAGGATCTCGCCCTGGCGCGGCGGATTCAGACGGGGCTTTTTCCTCGATCGCTGCCGGACGGACCGGCGGTGCGCGTCGCGGCGCTGAATGAGCCCGGCAACCGGGTCAGCGGCGACTACTACGACGCGGGGCAGCGCCCGGACGGGTCGATCTGGGCGTTGATCGCGGACGTGACCGGCGAGGGCGTGGCGGCGTCGCTGCTGATGGCGAACCTTCAGGCGGCGGTGCGCGTGACGCTGCACGACTCCGCCGATCCGGCGGCGCTGATGAAACGGTGGAACGAGTTGATCCACCGCAACACCGACGCGTCCAAGTTCGTCACCGCGCTGCTGATGATGATCGACCCGAAGTCGCGGGAATTGCGGATGTGCTCCGCGGGGCATCCGGGGCCATGTCTGGTGGACGTCGCCGGCCGCCGTGTGCGCCCGCTCGCCGTCGAGCCGGGCTTTCCGCTCGGGGTCATCGACGAGGCGGAGTTCACGGCGCAGACGGTGAGGATCGGTCCCGGTCCGCACGGGTTGTTCGCGTACACCGACGGCGTCGTCGAGGCGCGGAACGCGGAGGATGCCCTGTTTGGCGAGGACGCGATGATCGAGGCGTTGTCTGCCGCCGCGGATCAGGAACCGCGGCAAGTGCTCCAGTCGGTGCGCGGTGCCGTCGCGTCGTTCCGCGGGACGGCGCCGCAAAGCGACGACATCACGATGCTCACCATCGCGCTGATGTAACCCCTGAGCCGCGGGTTTCAGCCCGGCGCGGATGTGCGCGCCACTGGATTGCGACCCTGT
>BOJX01000367.1 GCA_016860685.1 Planctomycetota bacterium | reverse complement strand
CGGTGTTCGATGCGTCGCGCGAAGACGTGCTGGCGGACGTGAAGGCGTTCGCGGCGCGGCGCAACGCGGGGAAGAACCCTTACGGACACCGCTGGTACCTGGTCAGCCAGCGGCGGTACTTGCAGTACTGCTGCCACGCGACGCTGCGAAGCCTGTTCGGCGAGGCGTCGGAAGGAACCGCGCGGGAAGACGCGGAGAAGTCTGCGGATCGCGTGGCGAAGCGATGAGGAGAGGGGACATGAACGTTGAACCGGCGGTCCACGGGATGGACGCGCCGGCGGGACGCAGGCTGAAAAGGCCTGGACCGCGGAAAGGCGAAGGGCGGACGGTTTTGAACCGGCCGCGCCGAAGCCTGCGGCGGGGATCAGGGATGAGGCGCGTGGCATGAACGTGATTCGGCAATTATCATTGGTCAAGGGATCTCAGCGCTTCATCTTTCGATATCCGGCCGGTCGTGAGGTTGACGTCGTGGACGCGTTCACGCGGCTTGCGGGTTCGCGGGAGAGCGACTTCGACTGGTTCGACGCCGCGGTGCTTTCGTATCAGATGGGTCGACGTTTGGAGACGGAGCTCGATCAAGTCGTCCAATGAGGTTTTGGACGGGCGTGCGGAAAGCCCCCCGGTTCCCTGACCCGGACCGGGTACGTCAAGGTGCATTCGCCGACGGTGTGTGCGCATTATGAAAGACATCGCCTTGATTGACGAGTTCCTGAACTACCTCAAGTTCGAGCGCCACTTCTCCCCTCATACGGCGAAGTGCTACGCCGCGGACCTGTACCAGTTCTGCGCTTACATCCACGGCGACATGGAGGCTGCCACGGGACGTCAGAACTTCACCCGGCCCGCGGTCGCCGGACGCGCGGACGCCGGCGCCGGTTCCGCCGCCCCCGTGACCAGCGGTCCGAGCGTCGCCCTCGCTGACGCCGCCGGTCCGGCGCGACTGCTGGGCATCGACGCCGAGCGGGTCAAGACGTTCCTCGCGTTCCTCGGAACGCAGAGCTACTCGAAGTCCACAACCGCGCGGAAGCTCGCCACGCTGCGCAGCTTTTACAAGTTCTGCGTGCGCCGCGGGTACATCGAGACGCACCCGCTCGCCACGATCCGCACGCCGAAGCAGGAGAAGCGCCTGCCGAAGTGTCTCACGGTCGAGCAGATCAACACGCTTCTGTCCACGCCCGACGACGGCACGCTGCTGGGCGCGCGCGACCGCGCGATGCT
>BOJX01000366.1 GCA_016860685.1 Planctomycetota bacterium | reverse complement strand
CGATGACGGCGGCGGCGGTCGTGAAACTCGTGGACCACTGCGGGCGCCTCGTGCGCGGAATATCGAACTCAAGATACCCCCAGCCGCCGTTGATGGACTGATACTGCGTAAGCTGCCTCGCGTGTCCTGCGGCGACCTCGCGGATCCGATTGCGCTGCGGCGACTCGGCGAAACGCGGGTGCGCCGCAACCTCCGCCAGTGCCTGAAGCGCGTAGATGTTCGCCCAGCAGTTCATCGTGTCCCAGTCGCTGGGCCGCCGCAGCACCGGATTCGCCAGAAGGTAGCCGATCCCCTTGTTCAGCGACGCCGCGTCCTCCGACGTGTCTCCGGCCTCCAGCAGCGCGAGCACGCACAAACCGGTCGTCGCGACCTTCCACGTCAGGTGCGTCTCGGGGTTGCTCCAGACGTCGCCGGTGAAGGTGTTCGTCCCGTCCTTCAGCCCGCCCCACGACCCGTCCGGATTCTGATCCTTCGCGAGGAAGACCAGCCCTCGCGTAATCGCAGTCCGCACCTGCTCGACGGAAGGCTCGGGTTTGACGGACTCGGCGGCCGTCACGGCGGGCGCTTCGTCGACGGGTGGCGCCGACTCCTGCGCTGAGGCGGCGGCCGCGACGGAGGCGGCGAGGCAAAGCGCCGGAACCCACGCGCTTCGCCGGGAAAAAGACGGATGCGCCGGGCGCTCCGCCCGCGCCGGCGCGACACCTCTGCGGAACCGGATCGCTGACATTGTTCAATTCTCCCCGGCGGGCTTCGTTTCGGCGGCGTCGGTCTTGACCGGTTCGTCCTTGTCCGGCTGGGCCTGAAGCTTCTTCAGCGCCTCGGGATCAAGGTCGGAGATTTCCTGCTCGATCTTCGCCAGGTCGTTCTCCGCGTTCATCAGCTCCATCCTGCGGTCGATGCGGGAGGACTGGATGTTGCGCTGAGCCGCGGCGATCTCCCGCTCCTTGTTCTCGACGCCGAGCTTCATCTCCTCTTTCTCGCGGGGGATCGTTTCGGTCTTGAGTGTGTTCAGATCCTTTTTCTGGAGCACGAGGTCGCGCCGGGACCGCTCGAGGCGTCGGCGGGCGCGCTCCAGCACGATCTCCTTGGTTTCCGTGGCGATCTCGTCCGCCTTGTACGTGATTTCGAGCTGGGCGAGTTCCTCCTCCTGCTCCTTGATGCTGTCTTCGCCCCACTGCACGCCGAGCGTCGCCCGATCAATGCGCTGCGGCGCGCCGTTCTTCTC
>BOJX01000365.1 GCA_016860685.1 Planctomycetota bacterium | reverse complement strand
CCCCCCCCGAGACCGGCGCCCGATCGCCCGTCACGGACCTGGTCCGGGCGTCCTCGCCGAAGCGGACGGCCGCCGCGCGTCGCCCCCGCGTTTCCTTTCAATGCCGCGTCATCCGCCGACGCGCATGAGCACGAGGTCGGTGACGGCCGTGACGCCGGCCTCCCTGAGCACCTCGCGGACGGTCTTCTTTCCGTAAACGTCCGCCCGGGCGTGCTCCTGCTCCATCAGAACCTTTTCCTTCAGGTACGCGGCGACGCGCCCCTCGGCGATCTTCTCCACGATCTGCGGCGGCTTGCCCTCCGCCTGCGCGGTTTCCTTCGCCAGCGCCCGGACTTTCTCGACCTCGTCAACCGGCACGGCGTCCTTCTCGATGGCGATCGGTTTGGCGAAAACCGCGTGCATGCACAGGTCCGCGGCGACGGCGTCGCTTGTCGGAACGGCGTTGAGCGCGATCATCACGCCGCTCTTGCCGTCGTGGTGAACGTAGTGGGTCAGGCACTCGCCTTTGACGCGGCGCGCCTGACGCAGGTTCATCGTCTCTCGCAGCTTCCCGAACGTCTCGACGAACTTCTTGTCCATCTCCGGGTCCGCGCGAAGCGCCGCCACGTCCGGCGCCGCGGACGACGCCTGCGACGCTTTGCGGGCGAAGGTGTTGGCCAGTTCGATGAAAAGCTCGTTCTTGGCGACCGGAGCCGTCTCGCACTGAAGCTCGACGATGCCGCCGATCTTGCGGTCCGGGCTGATGAAGATGCCGATCCGCCCTTCGCCGGTGGCGCGGTCGGAGCGGTCCTCGAGTTTGCCCTTGTGCTTCTTGCGCAGCCACTCCTTAGCGGATTCAAAGTCGCCGTTGTTCTCGCTCAAGGCCTGCTTGCACTCCATCATCGGGAGACCCGTCGTCTCCCGCAGTTGCTTCACCAGTTCGGCGGTAATCGCAGCCATGTCAGTAAGACTCTCCAGTTTGCCTCGCACGGTGCGAAGAACGCTCCGGCGGTGACGGTCCGTCGGACCGCGAACATGAATCCAACGCCCGCGACGGCGGAGCACGCCCCCCGAGCGAGACGTTCCTTATTTCCCAGACAAAGGTGGACCTGTCCTTCCACAACAGGTCCACGCCGCCAACCCTTGTATCGTTTTTTCAAGGACCGAACCGCGCCAGTCTGCGAGCGCCCACGTCTCCGGAAAGCGCTTCAAAGGCGCCCGAAGAGCGTCTCCGCTCCGTCCGCGCGGCTTACGCCG
>BOJX01000364.1 GCA_016860685.1 Planctomycetota bacterium | reverse complement strand
CCGCCGCCGTCGCGGGCGCGGTCGTCTCGAAACCGACGGCGATGAACACCACCTCCCGCGTCGGATTCTCGCGCGCCGTGCGAAGCGCCGCCCACGTGGAATTCACCACCCGCACATCCGCGCCGGTCGCCCTGGCGTACTCGAGACTCCCTCCGCGACCCGGCACGCGGAGCATGTCGCCGTAAGTCGTAAGAATCACCCCCGGAATCCGCCCAAGGTCGATCGCCGCGTCGATGTGCCGCTGCGCGGTCACGCAGACCGGACATCCCGGTCCGCTGATCAGACGCACGTTCGCCGGAAGGAAGCCCCGCAGTCCGTGCCGGAAGATCGACACCGTGTGCGTTCCGCAGACTTCCATCAAACGCACGTCGCGCCCCAGCCGCGCGCCTGCCCGCGCCAGCTCCGATCGAGCTTCGGAATGTGTGTCGCCCGTCATGTCGCGCCGTCTCCTCCGACTCCTTCTTCCACTTCCGAAGGACTGACTCCGCGAAGGTACTTCCACGTGTCCAGCGCGTCGCGCTCGTCGAGCGTCGTGATCGCGAACCCCGCGTGAATCAGCACCCACTCTCCGCGCCCCACGCCGGGAGTCAGCGCCGTGCAGACCTCGGCGATGTTGCCGTTGAATTCAACGCGCGCCCGGTCCTCGGACACTTCCAGCACTTTTCCCGGTACGGCGAGGCACATAGGCGGACTCCCGTCATACCGACACCGCAATTTCGCCTTCGATCAGGTCGCGCGCCGACGTTGAGCGAGCGCCGCATCGGTGCGCCGCCACCACCGCCTGCCCCAGCGAAACCCCGGCGTCACCCGTCGAAACCCGACGCGCCACGGCGACCTGCAAACCCGCGACCTCCAGTCTCCGGGTCAATTCCGCTCGCATCCGCGCATTGAAGAAGCACCCCCCGGAGAGCACAACGCGATCCGTCCCCCGATCGTGCGCCGACGCCGACGCCGCCCGGGCGAACATCTCCGCGACCGTTGCGTGAAACCGCGCAGCTAACTGCGCCACCTCGTGTCCCGCGCCCCGATCGCGGAGCAGACCGGCAATCAGGGGTCGCCAGTCCAGAAGACGGGTCCGGCCTGCCGTGAGAATCTCAGGCGGATACAACCGATCCGCTTCCGCTGGAGCGGCGGCGTGTTCGAGCATCCCGGGGGCCGTCCCCGGCGCCGGCGAAACCCCGCACAACCCCAGCAGAAACGCAACCCCGTCAAACAATCGCCCCAGGCTCGACGACAAAGG
>BOJX01000363.1 GCA_016860685.1 Planctomycetota bacterium | reverse complement strand
GAGGGCGGCGCGGGCACTTACAGTGACGGCAAGCTTTACACGCGCGTCCACGACCCGCTGACGAAGGAAATCCTCGTCCGGCTGTATCAGCACGGCGCGGACCCCGACATCCTCGTCAACGCCCGGCCGCACATCGGCAGCGATCGCCTTCCGCGCATCTGCTGGCGCATCCGGGAGGCGATCGAGCACCTCGGGGGCGAGGTGCGCTTCGGCGCGAGGGTCGAGGATGTGCGGATCGAGAAAGACCGGCTTGCGGGGCTTCGGGTGGGCGACGCGTGGTGGGAGACGGGTCCGGTGCTGCTGGGCATCGGTCATTCCGCGCGGGACACCTACCGGATGCTCGACCGCCGCGGAGTTCGCCTTGAGGCGCGCCCGTTTCAGATCGGCGTGCGCATCGAGCATCCGCAGGCGCTGGTGGACCGGTGGCAGTACGGCGCGGCGGCGGGACATTTCCGGCTTGGACCGGCGGAGTATCATCTCGTCGCGAAGGGCGCCTGCGGCGACGCAGGAGACTTGTTCAGCTTCTGCATGTGCCCGGGCGGCGAGATTCTCCCGACGAACGAATCCGCCGGTTTGATCGCCACCAACGGGGCAAGCCGGTCGCGGCGCGGCGGGCGCTTCGCCAACAGCGGGCTGGTCATCACAGTCGATCCCAGCATCGCCGGGCTGTCGGCGCTGGAGGGACTGGCGTATCAGGAGCGCTGGGAGCGTCTCGCGTACGAGGCGACGGCGGGAACCTACCGCGTTCCCGCGCAGCGAGCGACGGATTTCCTGGCAGGCCGGGCGTCCGACGGCGCGTTGGAGACGAGTTTTCCGCTGGGCGCCGCGTGGACGCGCCTGAGGTCGATCCTCCCGGCGGAAGTCGCGGAGGCACTTGCCCGCGGGCTGCCGATGCTGGACGGGCGCATGCCCGGTTACGCGGGAGAGGAGGCAATCCTGACGGCGCCCGAGACCCGGGCCAGCGCTCCAGTCCGGATTGTTCGAGACCCGGCGACGCGCGTCGCCTGCGATGTGGACGGACTTTATCCGATCGGCGAGGGCGCGGGATATGCCGGGGGTATCATCAGCGCCGCGATCGACGGCTGGCGCACGGCGGACGCCGTCGTCGCCCGCTTCCGGAGGCCGTGAGATGATCCGCACGTCGTGTTTTCCGATAACATGAAAAAGACCCCGCCGGTCCGGACCTTCAACCGCGCGGCGGCAGGAAGCAGAGGCGCATGAGCGAGCATTTCAATTTTGGAGAGC
>BOJX01000362.1 GCA_016860685.1 Planctomycetota bacterium | reverse complement strand
GATGCGTGCGATCGTACGACTCGATCACCTCGAAGAAGACTTCGTCGCCGCAGTTGGACACTTCGTCCGGTTGACGATCGATGCGCAGGACCGTGTAACCGGGCTTCCGCGCCGCGAAGAACCCGTTGGTGAAGTGCGCCAGCGGCGGTTCGCCGCCGGTGAATCCCTGCTGATACAGGATCTCGGCGCTGCAGTAGAGGTCCGCCTGCCGCAGGTCCACGAGCGAGCCTGCGGGAATCTCCCCGCGCTCCGCCGCGACGTCGATCACGTGAAGCTGCGGATCGAGCGGCCAGTCCGTCGTGTACCGCAGCACCGCCGAGGGCCAGCAGTTCGCGATCCCCGTCTCCACGTACCAGCCCACAATGAAAGCGAACGAGTCCGACTCCGGCCGGATCGGGTAAAGCTCCAGCCCCTTGCGAGCGTGCTGCCACGCCACCGGCACGCCCTCGCGCAGGTGATTGCGGATCACGACCGCCCGGCAGTAATCACCCGGACCGCTCGGCGTACTGACCTTGCGCCCGATCGGGATCGCGCCGTTGCTGAGCGGTCCGTCATACCGGGTCGCCCCCTCGCTCGTCACCGTCAGCACCTCGAGTCCGACCAGCGGGCCGCCACGATATCGATCATACCGCAGCACGACCATCCCGTCCGGACAGTCAGCCGACACCTGAACCTGCCCGCTCGGGAGGATCATCACGTCCGGCTCCTGCGGCGGACCGTTCTCGTCCTCCGGGACGTTCTCCCGGATCAGAGCGTTGTATTGCACCGACACGTGATACAGTTGGTTGAGCGTAACCCCCGCTTCGGGGTAGGCCTTGTAAAACCTGACCCCGGCTACCGGATACCCCCGGACCGCGCCGTCCACGTCCTCGCGGACGCACTTGCCGACCCGGTAGGTCGCGGCTCGCTCGAGGTAGACGTGATCGTTCGGGTTCTCTTTGTATTTCCAGTTGATCGTGACCGTGACCCCGGCTTGTGCGGCGAAGATCGCCTGGCGCACACAGTCGCCGCCGGCGTCCGTGACGCAGTCGTGATAAAACGCAGCCGTGGCGGGCGCGACACCCCCGCTTTCCACCGTCGCCAGGATGTCCACCTTGGACGCGATGTCCGCCGGCGGCGGAAGTTCGTCGCCGACGCAGTAAGGGAACAACTCATACGGACCCATGTCCACGATGCCGTCGCCGGCGCCGTCATCGCGCCCGGTGTCGTCCACCTCCTCGTTGTCGATGAATCTCGGGCTGCCGTCGAGCTCCAGCGGAAG
>BOJX01000361.1 GCA_016860685.1 Planctomycetota bacterium | reverse complement strand
TCTCTGGGGCCGGGGCCTCCGTAATCATGGTGTGACGCAACTGGTCCTCTATGATGACGGACAGGAGACCCTCATTGACGAGTTCAAGAAAAGCTTCAACGGCTGGTCGCTGAACAACCTCGGCCACGTCGCGTGGACGCGAAGCCAACGCTGGCGGCGATGCCCGAGGAAAGAGAACATCTTTTTCTGGAATGGCATTGCGTCGAGTCAGCTCACGTTTGATGACGACGTGAGCAACGTACAAGTGCGCCTGAATGATGCAGGCGCTATGGTTTGGACTCGCGCCCTGTTCTGCGAGAATCCTTGGAACTCAGAGATCGTTCTTCGAGAGTTAGAGCAACTTCAAATCCTTGAGAGTCCCGGCGCTCAGAACCAAGTCCCGCGGATCTCAAACACCGGTGATGTCGTTTGGCGTTCGGCTCCATTTACCATGCTGCGGCGGGGAGGCGCTACGTTTCGTCTGCCCTCGAAGGGCGCCGTGACGGACCTCAACGGCTTCGGTCGCGTGTGCTTCGCGGAGTTTAACCATGTGACGCGAAAATGGCAGCCGATTGCTCTCGACATTGTCAGTCGCGACCATAGGCGATACTTGATTGAATCGGGATTGGGTTCGTTTACAACCGGCTCAATCAACGAACATGGGGAATGCGTTTGGACTTGGAGTAAGGATCCCCCCAACAGCGATTGGGCTGGTGGCGTGCTTTATCTGCGACGACAAAGATTTGGAGATGTTGATTTGGATGGAGTCGTTGGTTTGTTGGATTATGCGAGGTTTTCTCGAAAGCTAGAAGGCCCTCTCTTGAAGTCGAGATTGTGTGATGATCGGTTCTTGGATTTGGATTATGACGGAGATCTGGATATGGCCGATTATGCCCGATTCCAGAACTCATATCAACGGGAAGGCGACTGACTACAGAGCCGCCTTGTGAAAGGAAGTTGAAAATGATTCGTTCGACGTATGTTCTTATCGCGGTCGCCCTTCTTTGGAGTAATGCCGATAGGCTATTCGCCCAGCTTGAAGAAATCACGTGGACAGGATCAAGTAATCGCGACTGGGGCAATACTGCCAACTGGAGCGAAGCGGCGGTTCCCGATGAGACTTATCATGTAACGATTCCTCACAGCCCCTCCGGCAACCGCTATCCCCGCCTTAACAACGGCGAGACGCGGCGCGCCGGGAAGGTCACGATCAACGTTTCGGGCGGCACGCGGGGGAAGATCGAGATCTGGGGCAGCTCCACGCTGATCCTCGGCGACGGAAGCGCCCAGA
>BOJX01000360.1 GCA_016860685.1 Planctomycetota bacterium | reverse complement strand
GGGTCGCAAACTGCGTTGACAGACCGGCGGGCCGGATCGACAATGCGAGACATGACCTACGAAGAAGCTGTCCGCACGCTGCCTGATCTTTCCGCACGCATCATTGCGCTGCGGGACTCTCTTTGACTGGCCGAAAAAGCAGGAACAACTGAAATCGGTCCAAGACCGGATGTCGGCGCCGGGGTTCTGGGACAACCCGGACTCGGCGAAAGAGACGGTTGCGGAACTGAAGCGGCTCAAGGCGGTGATCGAGCCGGTCGACGCGGCGGCCGCGCGGCTGGAGGAGCTGGAGACCATCGCGGAATTGCTGCGCGAATCCGACGACGAGGAGGTGCGCGTCGAACTGCTGAAGGGGACGGCGGACCTGACGCGCAAGATGGAGGGGATTGAGTTGCTGAACCTCCTGTCGGGGGAGAACGACGGGCGCAACTGCTACTTCAATATTCAGGCGGGGACGGGCGGCGCCGACGCCTGTGACTGGGCGCAGATGCTCCTGCGCATGTACCTGCGGTATTTTGAGAAGAACGAGTACGAAGTCGAGGAGCTGTCGATGCGCGACGGCGAGGAGGCCGGCATCCAGTCATGCAGCCTGCTGGTCCGCGCCCCGTACGCCTACGGACGCCTTTCCTGCGAATCCGGCGTGCATCGGCTGGTGCGGATTTCTCCCTTCTCGGCCCAGGGGAAGCGGGAGACGAGCTTCGCGTCGGTGGACGTTCAACCGGAGATCGACGACATCGAGATCGAGGTGGACTGGGACAAGGACGTGCGCGAGGACACGTATCGCGCCGGGGGGAAAGGCGGTCAGCACGTGAACAAGACCGCGTCGGCGGTGCGCCTGACGCACCTGGCGACCGGTCTGGTGGCGCAGTGCCAGAACGACCGTTCCCAGCACAAGAACCGTGCTTCGGCGCGCAAGATGCTGATGGCGCGACTTTACTTGCTGGAGCAATCCAAGCGGGATGCCGAGTTGGCGAAAACCTACGGCGAAAAGGGTCAGATCGGCTGGGGCAACGCGATCCGCAGCTACTTCCTGCATCCTGAGCAGCGGGTGAAGGACACGCGGACCGGGGTGACGGTCGGGGATACCCAGAGCGTGCTGGACGGCGACATCGACGTTTTCATTGACGCCTACCTGCGGAAGCGCGCGGCGTCTCGGGCGGGCTAGCCGGAGGAGAACGCCTCCTCGGGGTCGCGGTTCCGCGCGTGCGCCGGCGGCGGAGCGAGGCATGAACGCTCGACTGATCATCGACGGCAACAACCTGCTGCACCTGATGCATGCCTA
>BOJX01000359.1 GCA_016860685.1 Planctomycetota bacterium | reverse complement strand
AGAAGGGCGTTATCCACCGCGACCTCAAACCGTCCAACGTGTTGGTGAGCGTGGCGGACGGACGCCCGCTGCCGAAGGTGATCGACTTCGGCATCGCCAAGGCCACCGCCACGCCACTGACCGACAAGACTCTGTTCACCGAGATACATCAGCTCATCGGGACGCCGGAATACATGAGCCCGGAGCAGGCCGAGATTCACGGCGTGGACATCGACACCCGCAGCGACCTCTACAGTCTCGGCGTTCTGCTCTACGAACTGCTGGTCGGCACCACTCCGCTGGACCGCGGGAGGCTTCGCGCCACGCCGCTGGCGGAGATGCAAAGAATCATCCGCGAGGAAGAGGCGCCCCGGCCCAGCCTGCGCCTGGCGACCCTGACGTCGTCGTCCGATGCCGGGCGGTTCGACTCCCCCGACGAACCGTCGCGCGATGCGGGCTCGTCGGCGATGGACATCGCGCGGTGCCGCCGGTCCGAACCCAAATCGCTCGCGCGCGCGCTTCGCGGCGATCTGGACTGGATCGTCATGAAATGCCTTGAGAAGGATCGACGCCGACGCTACGGAACGGCGACCGCCCTGGCGGACGACATCGGCCGCTACCTGCGGCGGGAGCCGGTGCTGGCGAGACCCCCAAGCGCGGTCTATCAGATTCGCAAGTTCGTCCAGCGGCGGAAGGGGTTCGTGCTCGCCGCGTTGGCGATCACGATGGTTGCCGCCGCCGGGGTCACTACCACGCTCCTCCAGGCTCGACGCGCTAACACCGAGGCGGAGCAGGCAATCGCCGTCAATGAATTCATGCGCGAAATCCTCACCAGCGTCCAACCCGGAAACCGCGGTGCGGACGTCCGCCTGGTCGAGGTACTCCGCAGCGCGTCCCGCTCCGCCGGCCAACGCTTCGCTGATCACCCGACGCAGGAGGCTGCGGTGCGCGACATGCTCGCCGAGGTCTACTCCAACCTGAACCTGTGTCGCGAATCCAAGGCGGAGCGACGACGCGCCGTCGTGCTGTGGAACGCCACGCTCGGTCCCGACAGCCCCGAGGCCCTGGTCAGCGAAGCGGCGCTGGCGCGCACCCTGATCGCCTTAGAGGAGCGGACCGAAGCCGCCGCGATTCTGGCTGAATTGCTGCCGAGGATGGATCGCGTCCTCGGGCCGGATCACCTCCGGACCTTGGTGACCCGCAAGTGCCTCGCCGACGTTCACACGCTGCACCGACGTTACGACCAGGCCAGGGCGTTGCTAACCGAATTACGTTCGCATCCGACCCTCGCGGAGCATGACGCCGC
>BOJX01000358.1 GCA_016860685.1 Planctomycetota bacterium | reverse complement strand
GGTCAGGAAGCGTTCTTGTCCCGCCCGGATCTGAAGGTTCTGAAACGGCGGATTGCATCGGCCGCTTTTCAGCAAATGCGCGGCAGTTCCTCTCCGTAAGGGCGCTGCACGACGCGGCTGCCGCCTGAAACGGTGTGCAACTCGACGATCGCCGGCCTGCTGTCGCACATCCTCCCGATGCGGCGGGCGTCCCGACCCCAGCGATCAGCGCGGAGCACCTGAAGCGCCCGATCCGCCTGTTCCTGCGGGACGATGAAGAGCGCCTTGCCTTCGTTGGCGATCGAAAGGACGTCGAACCCCAGCATCTCCGCCGCCGCCCGCACTTCAGGACGCACCGGCAGGCACGACTCCTCGATCATCGCGGTCAGACCGCTGCGCTCGACCACGTCGGCCAGCACTCCCGCCAGCCCGCCGCGCGTCGCGTCACGCATGAAGCGCACATCGACGCCGGCGTCCGCCAGGGCGAAGATCATCCCGGCAAGCGGTGCGGCGTCGGAGACGATCGGCGTCTGAAACTCCAGGCCGTTGCGCACCGACATGACGGCCATCCCGTGGTCGCCGAGCGTGCCGTTGACGAGGAGGACGTCGCCCTCGCGGATGCCGTCGAACCCCACGCGGATGCGCTCGTCCAGCGCCGCCACGCCCGCCGTGTTGATAAACATCCCCGCGCCCGTTCCTCGCTCGATGACCTTCGTGTCTCCGGTGACGACGTGGACTCCGGCTTCGTCCGCCGCCTTACGAACCGACCCCAGAATCCGATCCAGCCGAGCAAGAGGAAACCCTTCCTCAAGGATCAGTCCGAGGCTTAACCCCAGCGGCCTCCCTCCCATCACAGCGAGGTCGTTCACCGTTCCGCACACCGCGATCCGCCCGATGTCGCCGCCGGGGAACTCGAGCGGTTGAACGACGAACGAGTCCGTCGTCAGCACGATCCGCGCCGAAGGACACTCCAGGATCGCGCCGTCAGTCAGCGCGTTCAGCAACGGGTTGCCCAGTTGCTTAAGCACGTGATCGCCGATCAACCGGCTCATCAGTTCCCCGCCACCGCCGTGGGCGAGGACGACAATCCCGTCGCGCGACGCCTGCGCCGCGCCCGTGACGGCGGTGGACCGCAACGCCGATGATGTAACCGTGGTCGTCATGATTCTTCCCGACAGCGCCGCTCCGGCGACCCGGCCTCCGGCGCGACATTTCCTCACTCGCTCAGAACCCCAACCCCCGCGCCCGATCCCCGGACGCCGTACTTGTACCACGCGCTGCATGTTCCCTCGCTGCTGACCATGCAAGGCCCGAGCGGG
>BOJX01000357.1 GCA_016860685.1 Planctomycetota bacterium | reverse complement strand
TACGTCCTGGACGGAGACAACATCCGCCACGGCCTGAACAAGAACCTCGGCTTCTCCGCCGAGGACCGGGCGGAGAACATCCGCCGCATCGGCGAAGTCGGCAAGCTCTTTGTCGACGCGGGCGTCATCACGATGACGTCTTTCATCAGCCCCTACCGGTCGGACCGCGACGCGGCGCGCAAGACCGTCGGCGAAGGCAATTTCTTCGAGATCTTCTGCGACACCCCGATCGAAGTCTGCGAGCAGCGCGACCCGAAGGGCCTGTATAAAAAGGCGCGCGCCGGCGAGATCAAGGGCTTCACCGGCATCGACGACCCTTACGAAGCGCCGCTGAACCCGGAACTCGTGATCGACAACTCGAAGTGTACGCCGCAGGAAGCTGCGGTCCGTCTCATTGAACTGCTCGAAAAACACGGAAAAATCTCCGGCCTGAAGGATTAACCAGGGCGAAGCGCCCGGGCGACTCGCGCATGCCGGCTGAACGCATCGCATCGCTGCTCGCCGCCGGAACCGAGATCGTCGCTGAACTCGGCCTTCTCGACCGCCTCATCGCGATCAGTCACGAGTGCGATCGTCCCGGCGGCGCGCTGTCGCGCCCCCGCGTCACGCGCACGCGCATTGATCCGTCGCGAGACAGCGCCGACGTGGACCGGCAGGTTCGCGCCGCCCTCGCCGCCGGGCTTCCGCTTTACGACATCGACCTTGACGCCCTCACCCGACTCGCCCCGGACCTCATCCTCACGCAGGCGCATTGCGAGGTCTGCGCGGTCGATGTCCGCGCTGTGCAGACCGCCGTCGCAGCCGCCCCGGCTTTGAAAGGCGCGACGGTCGTCTCGCTGAATCCGGTCTCGCTCGGCGACATGCTCGCCGATCTTCAGCGCGTCGCCGACGCCGCAGGCGTGACCGAAGCGGGATACGCGGCGGTCGAGCGCCTTCAAACCCGCATCAACGCCGTCGCAAGCCGCACCGCGTCACGACCCGACGCCGATCGACCTCGTGTCGCCTGCATCGAGTGGATCGAACCCCTGATGATCGCCGCCAACTGGATGCCCGAACTCGTGCATCTGGCCGGCGGGCAGTGCGACCTGACCCGTCCCGGCGAGCGAAGCCGCGTCACCCGGTGGGACGACGTCATCGCCTTCGACCCCGAGTTCATCGTTGTCATGCCCTGCGGGTTCGACCTCGATCGCGCCGTGCGAGAAGCGGCGACGCTTTCCCGCCTTCCGGGATGGCGTCGCACATCGGCCGTCAGGTCCGGCCGCGTGTACGCCGCCGACGGCAACCGGTACTTCAACCGGTCCGG
>BOJX01000356.1 GCA_016860685.1 Planctomycetota bacterium | reverse complement strand
GCACATGAACACCGCCTGCGAGACTTGTGGCGCCCCCGCACGCGTGTTCGTATCCAACCAGCTTCCCGGACGCGGCAAAGTCGTTCGCGCTTTCTGCATCGCCTGCGCCGACCGCGCCGAGCAGACGTGCGACCTTGTCCAGCCCGCCGCCCCGCCGCCGCTGTCCCTCGCCGCCGTCTACATCGCCACCGGCGCGTTTGTCGCCGCTCTTTGCGCCGCCGCGGACTGGGTCCGACTCGGCGAACAACCCGGATTCGGTCTTTACCAGCTCGCCGCGCTGCTGGTCTCCGTCGTCCTCTTCCTTTCCGGGCTGGTCATGCGCACCCCCAGCGTCGCCGTCGTCGCCTTTCTGATGGCCGGGCTCAGCGCCTTCGCCGACTGGATCCAGATCGGGCTGGTCGAGGGCTTCGGATGGTGGCAGCGGATCGGAACCGCCGTCGGGGTCATCCTGATCGTCCGCGGGCTGTGGCTGGCGCGCCCGCCGAAGCGACGGACTTCCGGCGGGGCTTGACCCCCCTCGGGCGACGTAACCTGCAAGTTCGTTGTTCGAACCCGGATCCCGAGCCTCCGGTCCGCGCTTACCGACCTGAGCATCACGGACCGGTTCTGAAACGGCGGATCTGCATCACGCCGGGCTAGCTGCGCACGCGATGCGAGCGGCGCACCTCCGCCGCGCTGCTGCGGCTGACGCCCAGATCACGCAGCAGTCCGTCGTGCAGTCCGTAAATCCACCCGTGAACGCTCAGCGCCCCCCCGCGATGCCACGCGTCCTGCACGATCGTCGTGTGACACAGGTTCTCCACCTGGCGCATCACGTTCAGCTCGCACAACCGGTCCGGCCGGGCTTCGGGCGCCGTCGCCGCCAGCGCCGCCTCGTGCTCGTGGTGCAAGTCCCGCAGGTGGCGCAGCCAGTTGTCGATCAACCCCAGCGACCGGTCCTGCATCGCCGCCAGCACGCCGCCGCATCCGTAATGTCCGCACACGATCACATGCCTCACGCGAAGCACTTCGACCGCATATTGCAGGACGGACAGGCAGTTCAGGTCCGTGTGCAGCACGAGATTCGCCACGTTCCGGTGCACGAACAACTCCCCCGGATCCAGCCCGACGATCTCGTTCGCCGGAACCCGGCTGTCCGCGCATCCGATCCACAAATACTGCGGCGCCTGCTGCCGCGAGAGTCTCGGGAAAAAATCCGGATCAACGCGGGTCCGGTGCGCCGCCCACCGCCGGTTGTTCTCGATCAGCCGCACAACGTCGCTCATCGCTCGCTCTCCGTCATCGCCGGTCCCCGCGCGGCCAGCCGC
>BOJX01000355.1 GCA_016860685.1 Planctomycetota bacterium | reverse complement strand
CGTCCCGGCGATCCGCTCCCGAAGATCGTCCGGGCCGTCCGGGCCGCAGGGTCGACGACCTTGATGCGGTGATTGTACGTGTCCGCAACGAGCAACCCCGCGCCCCACGACGCCACGCCGAGAGGATGCTGCAAACGCGCCTTCGGATGCGCTCCGTCCACGTCACCGAAGGTGAACAACCCCTCGCCGATCACCGTGTACACGCGCTCGACAGCCAGGTCGATCCCGCGGATCGCGCTGACCTCGCTGTCGGCGATGAAAAGATGCCCGTGATGGAGGCAGATGCCGGAAGGCTGGGCGAACGCCGCGCGCTCCGTCGGACCGTCCGCCAGGTTCTCCCGCCCCGTGCCCGCCAGCGCCCGGGCGAACCCGAGGGGCATGTCGATCCGCCAGATCTGGTGCTCGCCCGCCATCGCCACGTAAAGCGTCGAACCTTCGCGGGTCAGATCCCAGGGAGAGTTGATCCCCTGATCGACGCCCATCGCGCCCCCGGCGAAGTCGTACGTCATTCGCCCCGTGCCGACGACCGTCGCGACGGAAAAATCGTCGAGGTCGATCGCCCGGATCAGGTGGTTCTCCGTGTCGGCGACGTAAAGCTTGCCCTGCCCGGTGACCAGCCCCTGCGGATGATGAAACGTCGCTTCTTCCGCCGGCCCGTCCGCCGCGCCCACGACACCCCTCCCGACAACCTTCACGACGCGACACTTTCCGCGATCGTCAGGCCAGTCCGCGACGACGACCCGGTTATGATTCGAGTCGGCGACAAAGACCCGGCGAAGTTCCGCGTCCGCGAACACTTTTCCGGGAAAACACAGCGGGGATGTCCCCGCCGCGGAAGCCTCGCGCCGAACAAGCACCGGTCCGTCCGCCACCGTTCCGGCGGAGCGCCCCTGCGACAGCGCTTCCGCAATCGCACGGTCCAGCGCCTCGCGCCGCCCCTCGCCTGCCTCGACCGCCGCCACCCGCCCCGTCGCGTCTATGACGACGACCGTCGGCCAGCTCCGCACCGCGTACGCTCGCCAGAGCTTCATGCGGTCGTCGATGACTACCGGATGCGCAATCTCGTAGCGGAGGATCGCGGCGCGGATCGTCTCCCGGTCAGCCTCGTTCGTGAACTTCGCGCTGTGGACGCCGATGAAGGTCACCGGGTCAGCCGCGTATTTCTCCTCAAGAAACGCCAGATCCGGGAGAATGTGAATGCAGTTGATGCAGCAGTACGTCCAGAAATCCAGGACGACGACGCGACCGCGCAGCTCGCCGTCGAACCGCAGGGGGCGGTCGGTGTTCAGCCAGCCGAGCGGCGTGTCCAG
>BOJX01000354.1 GCA_016860685.1 Planctomycetota bacterium | reverse complement strand
GGCTTCAGACCAGACCCATCTGCTGGTCGCCGTCCGTGTGCAGACCGCCGCGACGCGGTTTCGGACGACGCTCCTGAACGCTTTCCTGGTCCTGATCCGCGCTCCACTCGGCACGCTTCTTCGACAGACCGATCTTCCGGTCCACCGGATCCACCCGCAGGATCTTTACCTGCAGGCGGTCGCCGAGCTTCACCTCCTGATGCGGGTCTTCGACCTTATGATCGGCCAGTTCGCTGACGTGCAACAGTCCTTCAAGGTCCGCTTCCAGTTCGACGAACACCCCGAAGTTGGTGATCTTCGTGACCGTGCCCTCGACGATCTGCCCCGGAATGTAGTTTTCGGGCACGGCGCGGACCCACGGATCCTCGTGAAGCTGCTTGAGACCCAGCGCGATCCGCTGGTTGTCCTCGTCCACTTTGAGGACCACGCATTCGATCTCCTCGCCCTTCTTGAGAATCTCGGACGGATGCGTGATCTTCTTGGTCCAGCTCAGGTCCGAAACGTGCAGCAGTCCGTCCACGCCCTCCTCGATCTCGATGAACGCGCCGTAGTTCGTGATGTTCCGGACGCGCCCCTTGACCCGCGTGTTCGGCGGATACTTCTGCGCCACCTGCGTCCACGGGTTGACCTGCGTCTGCTTGATGCCCAGCGAGATCTCCTGCTTGTCTTTGTTGATCTCCAGCACCACCACGTCGATCACGTCGCCGGGGTTGAGCACCTCTGACGGATGATTGATCCGCCGCGTCCAGCTCATCTCGCTGATATGCACCAGCCCCTCGACGCCCGGCTCGAGCTTCACGAAGGCGCCGTAGTTCATGATGTTGACCACCTCGCCCTTGATCCGCCGCCCCACGGGGTAGTTCTGCTCGATCTGGTCCCACGGATTCGCCGCGAGCTGCTTGAGGCCCAGCGCGATCTTCTCCCGGTCCCGATCGATGTTCAGAACCTTCACCTCGATCTCGTCGTCGATCCGCAGCAGCTCGCTGGGATGTCCGATCCGGTCCCAGCTCATATCTGTGATGTGCAGCAGTCCGTCGATCCCGCCGAGATCCACGAACGCCCCGAAATCCGCGATGTTCTTGACGATGCCCTTGCGGACCTGTCCCTCGACCAGACTGGAGAACAACGCCTCCTTCGCGGCGTTGCGGCTCTCCTCGATCAGTTTGCGGCGCGAGATCACGATGTTGCGGCGCTCGACGTCCACCTTCAGGATCACCGCCTCGACCCGCTGCCCGATCAGTTCGCCAATGTCCCCCGGACGACGGATGTCCACCTGCGACGCCGGAAGGAACACCGGGTAACCGATGTCCACCAGCAGCCC
>BOJX01000353.1 GCA_016860685.1 Planctomycetota bacterium | reverse complement strand
TTCGGCGCGCCGCAGCGCCCGCGCGAGTCAGAACTGACCGACTTTCACCGCGACGTTGCGCACAGCGGACAGAAGATCGTCGAGGAGATCATGATCAAGATGGCGGCGCATGTGCAGCGCGAGACACGGATGAAGCGCGTCTGCCTGGCCGGCGGCGTGGCGCTCAATTGCGTGGCCAACTGGCGCATCCTGAAGGAGTGCGGATTCGACGACATCTTCATTCAGCCGGCGGCGGGCGACAGCGGGGGCGCGATCGGCGCGGCGTTTTATCTTTACAATACGGTGCTGGGGCGTCCGCGCGGTTTCGTGATGGAGCATGCGCTGTGGGGTCCGGGTTTCAGCGATGAGGAGGTGCGCGAAGCGCTTCAGGAGGCCGGCGCGGATTTCACGTGGCTCCCGGACGAAGGCGAACTTCTGGATCGCGCCGCGGAACTGATCGCGGAGGGCAAGGTGATCGGCTGGTTCCAGGGCAGGATGGAGTTCGGCCCTCGGGCGCTGGGGGCGCGGTCGATCCTCGCCGATCCGCGCCGGGCGGAGATCAAGGACGTGATCAACTCGAAGGTCAAGTTCCGCGAGGCGTTCCGCCCCTTCGCGCCGGCCGTGCTGAAGGAGCACGCTCACGAATATTTCGACATGCCCGCGGGGATGGACGCGCCGTTCATGCTGCTGGTTCCGAAGGTGCGTGAGCGGATGCGCGAGAAGATTCCGGCGGTCACGCACGAGGACGGCACGGGGCGCGTGCAGACGCTGACCGAGCGCGTCAACGCGAGGTTTTACCGGCTGGTCCGCGCGTTTCACCGCCGGACGGGCGTGCCCGTCGTGGTGAACACGTCGTTCAACGTGCGCGGCGAGCCGATTGTCTGCACGCCGAAGGACGCTTACACTACGTTCATCAACACCGGGATCGACGCCCTGGTCATCGGCTCGTTCGTGGTGACGAACAAACCGGGACAGGTGGACTTTCAGGCGGGAATGCGGCGCAGTATCGCGTTGGAGTCCGGCGTCGCGGGGCGGGCGGAAGGGGTCGCGCATGTCCGATGAGAAGGCGAAACAACACGAACTGCCCGAGACCGAGGCGTCCCTTCTTCAGGAATTCTGGTGGTTCATCAGGCATGAGAAGAAGTGGTGGCTGGCGCCGCTGCTGATCGTGCTGGTGCTGGTGGCGGCGCTGCTGGTGTTCAGTTCGTCCTCGCCGCTGGCGCCGTTCCTGTATCCGCTGTTCTGACGCGACGACGCCCGGCGGGGAAGGCATCAAGGTCGGGTTCCGGTCTGGCGGACGGTCCGGCGTGGTCGCCCAGGCTGCACCGGGAACGTGCGGAAAGGGCG
>BOJX01000352.1 GCA_016860685.1 Planctomycetota bacterium | reverse complement strand
GGATCGTGTCAACCGGGTCGGACAGGTCGGGGTAGCGGTAGTAGGCGTCGATGTAACGACGGGCCGCGTCCTCGTACTTTTCGGCGTTCAGCAAAAGATCGCCGGACAGGAGCGTCGCCTCAGCGGCAGCGCGGGCGTTGGGATACTGGTCCACCACGGCGTCCATCAATGCAACATCAGCGGCGGCGCGGGCGGATTGAAGGGCGCGGAGCGCCTGCTTCTCGAAGGGAGCGTAGACCTCGCGCCCGCGTGTCGCGAGAATCCGATCGATCGCGGTCATTGCTGCTCGGCCCGCCTTCGGGGGCAGCGGTCCGGAATGCGGCAGCGCCATGTCTCTTAAGGATCGATCCGCGAGCACCTGCTGGTAGAGATTGATGGCGCGCGCGACGTCGCCCTGCGTCTCATACAATTCCGCGAATTTCAGGCGGTATTGCACGCCGGAGGCGGGATCGTAGGTCCAGACCGACGCGATCCGATGCCACGTTTCGAGGCGATCCGGCGTGACCAGACCGGCGGTCGTGAAGCGCGAGGCGATCATCATCGTTGCGGCATAAAGCCGGCGACGCAGCGCGTCATCGGCAGAGGGCGCGGCGGCGGCGCGGCGGTCCGCCTCGATGAGGAGCGCTTCGGCGTCGGACCACGCCCGGTCGCGCAGGGCGACTTCAGCAAAATCGAGCGCTGCGGCGGGATCATCCGGGTTGCGCTGCATCCGGTCGCGCATTTCCCCCCAGATGTCCTCTCGGCGCATGTAAGCGCTGAGCGAACGATCGTCCGCCACGAGAAGAACGTCGCTCAGCGCCAGCAGATTCCCGCCGCCTCCGTCCGCGTCCCACGGACGGTCGGTCCGCGCGCCGGTTCGAAGGTCGAACGTAGAAAGATGCATTCCGGTCGGAACCAGCACCCGGTCGGAAAGCAATGCCGGCCTGCCGAGCGGGCTTAGACTGTCGCCGAGGGACGTGGACCAGCGCAGTTCCCGAGCGCCGAGGTCGTAGGCGCACACCGCCGCGCCGGTGGTCACGACGACCGAGTCCGCAACGCCGACAAGACACTCCGCGTCGCTGAGTTGGGCGCGCGGGATTTGCACCAGAGTGGAACCGTCGGCGGCATTCAGCACAAGCAGGTCGTCCGCGTCGGAGGGCAGCACGACGATCCGATCCCCGAGGCAGAACGGTGGGGAGAAAGTCCACGCCGCAATTTCCTCGGAACTCGGTCGCCCGGCGCGCGTGCGCTGAGCGGATTGTTCGTAAACGCGCAACCAGACCACATCGCCGGTGATTTCTGACACGGCGGCGATCGTGCCGAGCTGCGGGCAGACGAAAACCAGTCCACGATCGGCGG
>BOJX01000351.1 GCA_016860685.1 Planctomycetota bacterium | reverse complement strand
GTCCACGCCAGGTACGCCCGGCACGCCGGAAGGTTGTTCTCGTGCAGCTTCGCCCACGCCAGCACCATGCAGACGCTCGAGACGATCAGCACGAACGTGTTGACCAGCCCGATCCAGACGTTCAGCCCCGTCACGTGATGATCGAACACACCGGGGTTAGCGATCCGCAGCAGGATGTACGACGAGAACAACGCCCCGAAGAGCATGACCTCGCTCGCCAGGAACAGCCACGTCCCCAGCTTTCCGCTGTACATCCCGGTGACGGGATGCGCCTTGACCGTGTAAGGAAGAAGCTCGTGCGACAAGGGTTACGCCTCCGACGTTTGACACTGCGGACAGTAATCTTTCGGACTGCCCGGAACGCTGTATTCATACGGCCCGCACACCACCACCGGGTCGGCGAGGAAGTTGCCGTGCGGCGGCGGCGACGGAGCGGCGACCCACTCCAGCGTCGTCGCCTCCCACGCGTTCTGCTCCGCCTTCCTGCCCGCGAAGATGCTGCTGAAGAAGTTCCAGATGAACGGAAGCTGGCCCAGCCCCAGCACAGCCGCGCCCACCGACGAGAACACCACCCAGTACTGCGTCAACTGACCGAGCTGATAATCCGTCTGCGTCCACAAGCGCCGCTGAACCCCGACGATCCCCACGAAGAACATCGGTCCGAACACCATGTTCATCCCGATCAGCGTCGGCCAGAAGTGCAGCTTCCCCAGGAATTCGCTCATCCGCCGTCCCGTCACCTTCGGGAACCAGTAATAAATCCCGGCAAACAAGGCGATAATCGTCCCCGGCGCCACCACGTAGTGGAAATGCCCGATCACGTAATACGTGTCGTGCAGATGAATGTCCGACGCCGCCAGCCCCAGCGGAAGACCGGTCAGCCCCCCGATCGCGAACATCGGCAGGAACGCCAGCGCGAAAAGCATCGGCGTGTTGTACCGGATCCGCGCCCCGTAAAGACTGATGATGAAGCACGTCAGGATGATCACCGAGGGAATCGAGATGATCATCGTCGTCGCCTGGAAGAACGTGGACAGCGCCGTGCCCATCCCCGTCATGTACATGTGGTGCGCCCACACGATGAACGACATGAACCCCAGGAAGATGATCGAGTACACCAGCGTCGTGTACCCCCACAGCGGCTTGCGCGTGTTGTTCGCGATGATCTCCCCCACGATCCCCATCGCCGGAAGGATCAGGACGTACACCTCCGGATGCGCCAGGAACCAGAACAGGTGCTGCCACAACAGCGGGCTTCCGCCTCCCGTCCACTCCGTCGGCTTGTCGCCGACGATCAGCCCCTCGGGCATGAAAAAGCTCGTCCCCGCCACGCGGTCCATCAACTGCATGA
>BOJX01000350.1 GCA_016860685.1 Planctomycetota bacterium | reverse complement strand
GCGGTCGGCCGATGCAGGTGCGAGTCAGGCCGGAGGATACGCCTCCCCCGTCGGCAAGTTCGTCACATCCTGAACACCCCGTGCGTCCGGGGTTGCGGCGGAGCGTGGAACGATGCGGAGAGGGCGAGGGCGAGGACGTTGCGGGTTTCCGCCGGGTCGATGACGCCGTCGTCCCAGAGGCGGGCGGTGCTGTAGTAGGCGCTGCTTTCGAGGGCGTATTTCTCGAGGATCGGGCGTTTCAGCTCCGCTTCCTCCTCCGGGGTCATGCGTGACGGACCGCGACCTTCCGCCTTCGCCTTCGCCGCGAGCTGATCGTTGCGTACCGTCGCGAGAACGCCCGCCGCCTGCTCCCCGCCCATCACGCTGATCCGCGCGTTCGGCCACATCCACAGGAACCGCGGCTGATACGCGCGGCCGCACATGCCGTAATTGCCCGCGCCGTAGGAGCCGCCAATGATAACCGTGAACTTCGGCACGTTGGCGTTGGCGACCGCCGCCACCATCTTCGCCCCGTCCTTGGCGATGCCCCCGGCCTCGAACTGCCGACCGACCATGAAACCCGTGATATTCTGCAGGAAGATGATCGGCACGCCGCGCTGGCTGCACATCTCGACGAAATGCGCCGCCTTCAGCGCGCTTTCGGAAAAGAGCACGCCGTTGTTGGCCAGGATGCCGACGGGGAAGCCCCAGAGATGCGCGAACCCGCAGACCAGCGTCGCGCCGTAAAGCGCCTTGAACTCGTGAAACCGGCTGCCGTCCACGATCCGGGCGATGATTTCACGGACGTCGTAAGGGCGGCGGACGTCCTTCTGAATCACGCCGTAAATCTCGCTCGCGTCATAAAGAGGCTCCTCGACCTCGCGCGTCTCGATCGGCGTACGCGGCGGGCGATTGAGGTGCTGGACGATCGACCGGGCGATCAGGATCGCGTCTTCGTCATTCATCGCGTAATGATCGGCGACGCCGGATGTCCGGCAGTGAACATCCGCCCCGCCGAGATCCTCCGCGCTGACGTCCTCGCCGGTGGCGGCCTTCACCAGCGGCGGACCACCCAGGAAAATCGTCCCCTGCTTGCGGACGATGACGGTCTCGTCGCTCATCGCGGGGACATAGGCGCCGCCGGCGGTGCAGGAACCCATCACGACCGCGATCTGCGGGATGCACTTCGCCGACATCCGCGCCTGGTTGTAGAAAATGCGTCCGAAGTGATCGCGGTCGGGGAAGACTTCGGCCTGAAGCGGCAGAAACGCCCCGCCTGAGTCCACAAGATAAATGCAGGGCAGGTGATTCTCTTCCGCGATCTCCTGCGCGCGGAGATGTTTCTTCACCGTGATCGGGTAGTACGACCCGCCCGCGAC
>BOJX01000349.1 GCA_016860685.1 Planctomycetota bacterium | reverse complement strand
CGCCCTTCCTGACAAGGCCGACGCCTGCGGAAACTCGATCGCCGCGAGTTGGCTTTCGATCTGCTTGATGCCGCTGAAAGGCTCGAAGAAGTTCTCCCGCCCGGCGCGGTCAAACACCGGACCGAACACCACGGCCGCCAGATCGACGAAGACGTTTCCGGAAACGTTGATCGGCCCGAGGTCGGCATCAAAGGAGTCCGACTGAGGCCCGAAAGGACCGTCGCTCGTGTAATCCCCCCGCGACGAATACCGGAGGTTCAGGTTGTAGAACCCGAGCTGGTCGATCCGCAGATCGCCGTCGACGAGCATCGATCCGGAAACCGTCGTGGTCTGGTTGGCGAGGCGCTGTGTCCAGTTGTACGTCAGCGGCGTCGCCGTCGAGTTCGACGACAGCGCCGTGGTGAACCCGATGTCCACCGTGTGCAGCAGCCGCCGGCCGTAGGACACGTCGAACGACACCGGTCCTGAAAGCGCCAACTGGGCGACGCCGAAGTTGACCGTGCTTCCCGGAAAGTTGGCCACCGCCGCGAAGTCGATCCCGTTGGTCAGCGGATTCTCGCGCCCGATCAGTTCGAACCCGACGAAATCCAGCGCGTACGCGACGTCGCCGAACGCGAAGTCCTCCAGATCAACCATGTCCGCGCGGACGACGGAGGCCGTCGCCGAAAGAACCAGCGCCGCACATACCCGCCCGAACCGCCGCGATGTGACTTTCACGAGAGCACCCCCGATTCCCAACCTCCGCCGGGCGCACGACAGAGCGGCCGCAAGACCGCATGATCCCTCTGAATCTATCCTGTCGCCGACGGTCCTGCAAGCAACATGATCCTCGATCCCCGGAAGGCACGTCATCGTGGTTATCGACGAATTGGTGCGCCGCGCTCGACGGACCGAGGTTGTCGTGTCCGGATAATGAGGACGATCCCCGAACCGGGCGCAAAGCCTGCGCCCTCCCGCCGACAGGAACCCCCCGATGCCTCATTACGGAACGCTGCTGCGCAGCAGCACGACCGCCGTGCAGGCGATCGCCTCCCCCCGTCCGACGGCGTCCAGACCCTCGTTCGTCTTCGCCTTGACGCTTACGCAGGTCGGCGAACACCGGGTCAACTCGGCGACGCGCTCCGCGATCGGGCGCTTCCACGCCGAGAGCTTCGGGCGCTCGGCGTGAAGGATAAGGTCGAGGTTGCTGACCGCGTACCCCTCGCGGTCCACGCGTTCGACCGCCTCCGAGAGCAGCCGGGCGCTGTCGGCGCCGCGGAAAGCAGGATCGGTGTCGGGGAAGAGTTCGCCGATATCGGGCAGCCCGGCGGCGCCGAGCAGCGCATCCGTCACCGCATGAAGCACGACGTCGGCGTCGCTGTGTCCGGAAAG
>BOJX01000348.1 GCA_016860685.1 Planctomycetota bacterium | reverse complement strand
GTCAAGCGTAGAATTCTTGCAAAAGCTCCTACCCTTGATTATCGTACACGCTGCATTAATGCCGAGCAGACACCCTATACAATTTCGCACCCGTAGACAGTTACCCTCGAATACCACTCAGTTCTTCAGAACTGGACGGAATTTGTGGATCATATTTCTGCTTGCCAACGCAGTTTTCTGGGTCTCGCTAATCGTAGCGTTTCTAGCGCTGGCGATCGCGCGCATTCTCTGGCCACTGGAACTATTTCATCAGATAATTCTTGCTTCTGTTGTTTCTGGCGTCGTTCAAGCCGTGCTGTTCATTGGTTGGAAAGTTCGGTGTTCCAGGTTTCCAGACAAGTGCGAGACAATAAAACATCATCGAGCGCACATCACCATCACTGGTGGCTTGGAAACGATCCTTCAGGGCCGAGGATTACCCGACGTTCCATTTGAGCCACGACTATTTCGCGCGCCTTTCCTTGCCGTCTCATTCACCGGTGGAATGTGTTTCTTGTCTATCGCTCTAATGCCACTCTTCTATCTTCTAATTCATCCTCTGTTGAACGCTATCGGGCTCATTGGTCCTCGTTTTCTAGGAATCTCGCTTACAAACCTTTGGATCGCCGCAGTAGGGGCGGTAGCGGCTGCGGAAGCTATGAATCCAGCTGTTATTCGAGTTGTTCCCGGAAAATTGGAAGTGCTTCGCTTCGGGACCAGTAAGAACATCGTTAAAGTCATGCAAATTGTCGATCTAAGTTCAGCGAGCATTACCGTTGATCTGCGTACCATGCGCCTATTGATAACCAAGGAACGCGAAGCATTTGAACTCCTGATCGCTTTCATTCCCTCCTGGCGAGAAGCGATCTACTATGTACTTCTAGGCGCGGCATCTTCTTTTGGATTCGAATCTGAGAATCGCCCATAATCGCACCCGCTATAACTCCGGCAGTTCAACATAACAAAACCTAAAGACGCTCACTGAAACCAAGACTTTTATGGCGCAACTGTACACTCCTTCATCCCACGCTTGATCGCTTATTTCGCGGAAGAAAAGCCCGGTATCCATGACGATTGCTATTCCATCTGTAAGCAACCATTTCTAATCTTTTTTCCGAGAATCAATCCGAGGATAGCAGGCCCAAGAAGATTCGATACTATCCACTGAATACCCGGTAGGAGCTGCATGAATTGGCTGCCTGCGGCCGCCCAGTACCCTGGACCAGCCATGATGTAGGTTCCAATAGCACCCACGACAAGTCCGGCAATAGCAAGTACGGGGTCATTATTTAAGATTCCAGCAATACCCAAAATGACTCCGAGTAAAACCACGAGCGCTCCAACCAGCTGCCAAAACTGTCCCGTGGGGTCTGTTCCATTCACCGGATCATTC
>BOJX01000347.1 GCA_016860685.1 Planctomycetota bacterium | reverse complement strand
CGCCCTTGATCCTTCAATCCACGCTCATCATTCTGCATTCTTGATTCTTCATCCTGCGCCAGTCATCTTGCATTCTTCATTCTTCGTTCTGCATTCTGCATTTCCTTCGTTATTCGTTATTCTGAATTCGCAATTCCCCGCGCCATCGCGTGCGCGGCCTGGTCCAGCAGCGTGAGACGCCCGCCGTAGGTCTTCTGAAGGTTCTCGCGCGTGAACACGTCGCGCGTCGGCCCGCTGGCGACAATCCGCATGTTCAGGAGCATCACGTGGTCGAAATACTCCGGGACGGTCTGAAGATCGTGATGCACCGCCAGGACCGTCCGCCCCGCGTCGCGCAGATCATGAAGAATGCGGACGATCGCCTTCTCCGTCGCCGCGTCGACGCCCGCGAAAGGCTCGTCCATCAGGTAGACCTTCGCATCCTGAACCAGCGCCCGGGCGAGAAACACGCGCTGCTGCTGTCCGCCGGAAAGCTGGCTGATCTGACGATCGGCGTAGTCGGCCATCCCCACCCGCGAAAGCGCCGCCAGCGCCGCGTCTTTATACTTCCGCGTGACCGGCCTTAACCAGCCGATCCGCGCGTACGTCCCCATCGCGACCACATCCAGCGCGCTGACCGGAAAGTCCCAGTCCACGCTCTCGCGCTGCGGCACGTATCCGACGAGACGCCGCTGACGCCGGTAGGGCGCGCCGTAGATCGTCACCCGCCCGGACGCTTTCGGCACCAGCTCCAGCACCGCTTTCAACAACGTGCTCTTCCCCGCGCCGTTGGGACCGACAATGCCGATCAACCGGCCTTCCGGAGCGTCGAAGTCCACGTCCCACAAGACGGGTTTGCGGTGATACGCGACCGTCATGTCATGAATCGACAAGGGTGAGTTAGACGGATGCTCCTCGCCGCTGGCGATGCGCGGAGAAGCCGCGGTCGCCGCCGTGACCGCGGCCTGCGCTCCTCGGACGTCGACCTGCGAAGACGCGACGTCGGACTCGCTCGACGGCTCCGCCGGCTCATGAGACCGCGCATCACGCGACGCCTCCTCCTTCAGGATTCGTTGCATGTTTCCTTACCTTTCGTCGCCCCCCAGCGCCTCAGCAAGCTTTCCGCTCATCCCGCGTTGCGGCGCCTCGCCCCCCAGCGCCCGCGCGATCGTCGTCGCGTTGTGGTCGATCATCCCGACGTAGGTGCCTTCATACGTTCCGGGCTTCCCCATCGCGTCGGAAAACAGCGACCCCCCGATGCGCACCTCATGACCTCTCGCCTTCGCCCCCTCGACCAGCGCCCGCACGTTCTTGTCGGCCACGCTCGTCTCGACGAAAACGGCCCGGACCTTCCGCGCAACGATCAGGTCCACCAGGCGGTTGATGTCCGCCAGAC
>BOJX01000346.1 GCA_016860685.1 Planctomycetota bacterium | reverse complement strand
CCGGAGTGGTCCGGGCGATTCTGCGAGCCGCGAACGCAGCGGGGACGGACCTGCTCACCACGACCGAGAAGGATGCCGTCAAGCTGGGGGTCTACGCCGACGAGTTCGAGAACCGGCTGCGGGTCGTTCGCATCGAGATCGAATATGTTGGCGACGGAGCGGCGGTCCTTGAGGGGCTGATCCGGAGAACGCTGCGGAACCGGTGCGCGGCGAGCGACGGGAACCCGATCGTCGAGAGCGCGCAATAAGGAGTTCGGATCGGAGTCCGGGAACTTTTTCGACGTGTCGGGCGCCGGACCTCGTGACCGGGTTGCGGGACGATCCTTGACGGTCCTTGCGCTGCGACGCATTCTTGAGTCCTCGATCGGCGTTGAATTCTCAGGTGTCGGCAGCGTTGGAAGTAGACGCGATCATTTTCGGGGGCGGGGTGGCCGGGTTGTGGGCGCTCGACGAGATGCACCGGTCTGGGCGCCGCGTCGCTCTGGTCGAGAACCGCGCGCTCGGCGCGGGGCAGACGATCGCCTCGCAGGGCATCATCCACGGCGGAATCAAGTACACGCTGGCGGGCGTCTTCACCGACTCGGCCCGCGCCGTCCGGGAGATGCCGGGGATCTGGCGGGAATGTCTCTCCGGCCGGCCGGATCGGGTCGGGCCCGACCTCTCGGCAGTGCGCGTGCTTACCGAGGAGTGTTACCTCTGGCGGACGGATTCGCTCCGTTCACGGGTCGGGCTGCTCGGAGCGGCTGCGGGGTTGCGCAGCGATGTGCGTCGGTTGGCGCGTAACGAGCGGCCTGCGGCGCTGCGGCAGTGCCCCGGTGAGGTGTTCGCGGTCCGTGAGCAGGTGATCGACGTGGCGAGCCTGCTGAGCGTGCTGAGAAAGCAGCACGAGCCGCGACTGCTCAAAGCGGATCCGGGCGGGGTCGAGTTTATGACGGGTGCAGACGGTCGTGTTCACGGGGTGAAGCTGTCGAACTTTAAGAACCGCGAGCGCTTTGAAATCCGACCCGGGCGTGTGATTCTTGCCGCGGGGGCGGGCAATGCGGATCTGCGGAAAGCGGTCGGACTAGGGACGGGAGGAATGCAGTTGCGGCCGCTGCACCAGGTGATGATCCGAGGGGATCTACCGGTCCTTTTCGGGCACTGCGTAGACGGGGCGAAGACGCGAGCGACGATCACCACGGCGTTGGACGCACAGGGGCGGGCGGTCTGGTACGTCGGAGGCCAGATCGCCGAGGACGGGACACGCATGTCGGAAGCAGCGCTGATCGAGCATGCCCGGCGCGAATTGCAAAGCGTCCTTCCGGGGGTCTCGTTGGAGGGAGCAGAGTGGGCAACGGTGCGTGTTGATCGGGCTGAACCGGCGACGCCGGGCGGTGCGCGACCCGC
>BOJX01000345.1 GCA_016860685.1 Planctomycetota bacterium | reverse complement strand
GAGGCTTTTTGAAACTGCGGTTTAGGACGGATGCGGCGTCGCGGTCGTCTCCGCGTCTTCAAATCCGTATGCGGCAACGATCTGATTGTTCTCGTCCAGCCGCAGCACGCGCGGTTCATGCGGCGCGCGGTGAAGCTCCTTTTCATCAAACCACCCGAACGACATGATGATCAGGCGATCGCCGCGAGCTCCGAGTCGAGCCGCTGCGCCGTTCAGGACGATGCGCCGGGAGCCCGCCGGTTCCCGGATTGCGTACGTCTCAAACCGGTCGCCCGTGTTCATGTTGGCTACGAGGATCTTCTCGTGGTCAACCAGCCCGATGAGGTTCATCAGTTCCGCGTCGATGCCCAGGCTGCCTTCGTAAGTCAGGTCGCCGTCGGTTACACACGCCTGATGTAATTTGCACTTCAGCAACTGAATGAACAACGCAGTTCCTCCGCACCTAAGGCGATCGATCCTCGAAGGTTAGCTCGAATCGGCAGGAAGTCAAAGACGCGAAAACGCTGCTGGGTCTGGCTCAGTTCAACCTCGGAAGCTGCTCTGATACGACCTGAACCTGCTGGCGCCTGATGACGGGTTACCGTCGGTTGCCGAGGAGTCCCCGGTCGTGATTGACGCCTATGCAACCATGTTAATATAGGAATATTAGCGAAAATAAGATGTTTTCTAGGATGGTCTTGATTAAGCTGATTTCACACGGAATTCTTTGAGGCTATTTAGGTTAGACCTGTTGCACGGAAGGCTTTATCGGTTACAATGCGAGGGCGTAGGTAGTACTGCCCGACCAGCCGGAGGTCCGCCACGGATGATGCCTCCTGCCTCGGAAAGTCTGATAGGCGGGCAAGAGAAGATCAGGTTCGCGGAGCGTGGGTGCGCCGAGCAAAGGAGGCTCGGGTGCGGTGCGATCTCCGCGTAGTGGCCGGTGAGGGGCGGCTTGGCCCCCGAATATCGCTTCGAGAGAGAGGCGTAAGGAGAGAGGAATGATTCGGAAGAATTCTGCGTTCGTATTAGGAGGGCTGGCGGCGGCGTTTTGCCTCGCCGGATCGGCACAGGCGGGCATCGGCTTCTTCGTGGATGCCAGCACGCTTCAGTTCACTTACACGAAGGGTGCGGGAGGTCCCGGAAGCATCGGTCAGATCACGATCACCAACATCGTGAGCTCCAATCTCGTGCTTCAGAAGCTGCAAACCGGCGCCGACGGCAACATCGGTGGCGGGGATGACACCCTTGTCGACCTCGCGGAGATCGGTGACGCGTCACAGTTCAGCGTGTCGTTCGTCGCAGACGTGTTCAAGAACGGCGCGAACGATTACTCGATCGTCGGCTCACTGGGCATCGGCGACGTGAACTCACCGCCGGACGTCATCGTCGGTAATTTCACGAGCAACA
>BOJX01000344.1 GCA_016860685.1 Planctomycetota bacterium | reverse complement strand
GCACAGCGGCGCAACCGCCCGAGCCGAAGCAATCCCGCCAGCGCCTCCCACTGCCGGGAAAACGGCACGTGACTCAACTCGAGCAGACCCACCGTCGTGTATTCCGGCGCTGCGGGCGGCGTTGTCGTGGCGGAGCCCGACGCCGCGCACCCCGGTCCGCCGTGGCGCTGAAGAACCCAGATTACCGTCAGGTCGTGCTTGCGACCGACGTCCACGCCGGCGAACCAGTCCCGGTCCTCTTCAACCCAGGTCTTACGCGCGGTCGCGCCATCCGACGCCGCGACCTCCGCCAGCGCATCGACGCTCGTGGCGGGCCGGCAGGACTCGGACTGGCAGCCGCGTATCTGGTCGTAGGTCAGAAAGGCCGTGGATTCGTCAAGAAACTCGCAGAGAAACTCCTGACGAAAAAGCTCCTCGTCGCCCATCGCCTCCCGCGCCGCGTCTACGTCCGCCTCCAGTCCCTGCGCGACGGCCTGCGGGAGCGTCACGATCGACCGTCCGAATGCTTCGTTGAGCGAAAGCTCGTAGAACACGTTCCCGCGTCCCTTCGGCGTGGACGCCACGTCGAGTTCGCCCTCGCCGCGAAGCAGCGTCGGAAACAAGGCCGCCCAGATCGCCCGGTCGTCGCCGTGCATCGCGAATTCGTCCAGCAGCACGTCGCCGCTGAACCCGCGCGCCGTCGCCGGGTTCGCGGGCAGACCGATGATCCGCACCCCGCCGGGCAGCGCAACCTCCAGCCGTCGCTCCCGAAGCTCCGCCAGATCGTCAAACCCGTGATAGTCGCACGCCACCTGAAGGGCCTGACAATGCTGACGCACCTTGCACATCAGTTCCGCGCATTGCCGAAGCCCGGCGGACAGGAAGATCTGGTCGCGCCGCCGCGCCAATCCGCGCAGCAGCCGCCGCAGCGCCTTCGTGAAGCTCTTTCCCGTCTGCCGCGCCCAGCAGTTCCACCGGAAACGATCCTCGGCTTCGACGTCCTCCCGCTGATACGGCAGCAGCGGAACGACCGGCGCTGGCGCGGCGGGCGCCGGGCCGGTTTCGAGAGCGTCGGATTGACGATCGTTGTTGCGCATGACGCGGATGAGGCTGACACCGTCCGCGCAGGGACTTGAGGCCGCTACCGCCGGGACGGACGCCTTTCTCATATCGCGCCCGCTGATTCTTCGTCGGGAGGAGCGGGTCGGGGGTGTGTCGCTCGACCGTTTACGCTATGATGAGCGGTGATCCGGTCCCGGGGCGTAGGATCCCCGCGCGACCTGACAGGCGGAGATCCCGTGGCGCTCTCGAAAGTTCGACAGGTTGACACCGCGGACCGCGGTCCGCTGACCGCACCCGAGGAGGGTGACCTCAAGCCTTACGAAGTCTTCATCCAACTCGACCGCGGGTCTTCTCACGT
>BOJX01000343.1 GCA_016860685.1 Planctomycetota bacterium | reverse complement strand
CGGTCGCGCTCGCCGGCATTGTCGCACAGGACGTGGACCCGGTGCGTCGCGGTCAGGCGGTGCAGTTCCTCGATCGCCCCTTCGCCGCGCCCCTCGAAGCGCGTCAGCGACCGCACCGCGTAATCCTCGGTCGCGTCGCCCTCAACGCCCTTCCCGAACCGCGAGAACCAGACCTGACGGAACTTCGCCGCCGACGTCAGGAGATCCCCGGTCATGAACACGCCCGGACCTTCGCGCCCCGGACCGCGCAGACGTTGCACGTACGCTTCCGCAAGCTCCTGAATCTCGGTCGGTGTGTCGAGGGCGATGACCGATGTCGGGGGGAGGTAGTCGAGCAGGCTCGCCGAGCTTCCGAGACCGTCGGCGGCTTTTAAGGCCGGAAGGAGGATCGACTCCACGGCGGCGCCGGATCGTTGCGTCCCGACGTCAAACCGGCGGATCGACTCGACGCGATCGTCGAGATACTCGATCCGCACCGGGGCGTCGTCGCCTGGTGCGAAGACATCAAGAATATCTCCGCGCAGCGCGACGTCCCCGGGAGATTCGACCAGGTCGAGGCGCTCGTATCCGTGTTCGATCAACCAGCTCAGCGCTTCGCGCGGGGGGCGGGTTTCCCCGGGGTGCATCGCGAGGAGGCTTCGAGCCAGGCAGTCCGGGGACGGAACCGGCTGAAGCAGCGCCTGCACCGGCGCAACGAGGATCGGGCGCGGCGTGCGTACATCGTTAGCGGCGGCGGGGCGCGAGATCCTCGAGAGGAGACGCATGCGCTCCGCCTCGATTTCGGAGCTGCCGGCGCCCTCGCCGGGTCTTCCTTCCCACGCCGGAAAGAGCAGGCAGGGACGGTCGCTGAAGGATTCGAGATCGTCGAGAGCGTCGTCCGCCTCCTCGAGATGCGCCGTGAGGTAAAGCACCAGCGTTTCCGGGGCGTACGCGGCGCTGCATGCCAGCGACAGGGGCGCAGAGGATCCCCAGACCCCGAAGATGGAAACCGCCCCCGGGGATTCCTGCACCCACCGCTTTGCAAGGGCCTCATGAACCGGATCGTCCGTGACGCCCGGGATCGCAAGACTCACGCCGCCTGTGATAGGCGAACCCGCCACCGGCGGCAATCCTTGGTGAATGTTTCGGACCTTTGCAGGGATGCCGTGCGGTACGGTGGCCCCGATCGCGCGGCAACGTCCGAACACCCTGAATTTGTGCAACACGGACTCGTCGCAGTGGAAAAAGCGGGGTATATCCCCCAACAATCTGGAGCAACGACCTCATGCGGCGCGACACCCGAAACCGGGCCTGCGATTGCGATGAGACACGGCGGCATGTTTCGGAGGGGATTGTGCGACGGCGGGCGACGACACTTCTGATGTTCGGGCTGATCGTGGCGCTTGCCGGCGGATGCGCGG
>BOJX01000342.1 GCA_016860685.1 Planctomycetota bacterium | reverse complement strand
CTCCGGATCGCGGGTTCCGGATCGGTCGAACGATACCCCGCCGAATCCGCGCGCCACGTCGGCGCGCGAGATCTGGAAGGACGAGGATCGCTTGCGAGCCGGGCGCGCCCTCGACATCGAGGCGGGGGTGAAGGATCGCCTGCTGATCGTCGACTGCTGACCTTGTTCTGCAACGTCAAGGACAGGGAGGGGCGGGTGGGTTGCGGGGCGCGGCGTCAACGCCAGGGGCGTGCGCCGTCGCGATCCTCGTCGTCGTCGTCGTTGAATCCTTCCTCGTCCTCCGCGGCGCGTTTCCAGGTGTCGGCCTGGTCGGCCTCGTCGAGTTCGCGCTCCATGTGTTTCATCATGCGCTCCTGAAGCGGCGCGAGCCTGCGGTGGAGGTCGAGGAGGGCCTCGTAACTGCGGTGCAGTTGATCGAGGCGCAGGAACTGCCACTTCAACAGACATTCCGGCTCCTTGATGGCGCCGAAGGGGTCGCATGTCAGGACCGGCCGGCCTTTGCCGTCGCGGCTGAAGTACTCGCAATTCTCACATTGCAACATGATAGCGGTCTCTCCCGGCGCGTTTCCGCGCTCACCGACCTCCGATAACCCCCCTCATTGTAGCGTCAGCGACAGGGAAAGTCCCCGGAAATCGCATCGTTGCGATGCCTGTCGAGACGGGCGACGGCGTGCGTGACGTGGCGGGCATCTTTCGGTCGTTCTGCGGCGCTAAGCCGGACCGGGAATCTCTCGATAGAGAAGTGACCGGCGACGCTGCGCGCGGACCGGTCGGAAGGGAGGCCTGTGATGGCGTCGTCGTTATCGAAACCGATGTCGGCTCCGAGGTCGATCGAGGGCGCGAATTCTGCGCCTCAGGAAACGCGCGAGCGAGGGGCTGAGGCGTCCTCACCGATCCGGGCGCTGATGCGCCTTCAGAATCTGTACCGGGCGCGGGATCTGGTGCGGCGGGGGGTGTGTCTGATGAACGCGGGACAGATCGACGCTGCGGAGCGCTGTCTTCGTGAAGCGATGACCCTCGCGCCGCGGGAGCGATCGCCGGTCGGGTGCCTCGTGGCGGCGTACCGTGAGGAGCGACCGGAGCCGACCGAGGCTGCGTCGGGGGCGCACGCGCGAACGTCGGCGCGGGTCCGGCTGGCGTGGTTGCTGCATCACCACGGGCGCGGGACGGACGCTTTGCAGACGCTGCGTGAGGGCATCGCCGAATCTCCGGAGGACGCCGAGCTTCAGCACCAGCTCGGGGTGATGCTGGCGTCGCGCGAGGAGTATGAGGAAGCGGAAATCCGCTTCACGCAGGCGGTCACGCTGGACCGCGACCGGGTGGAGTCCTGGGTGAACCTGGCGATGTGTCAGGGCGCGTCGGGGCGAAGCGCTGACGCGGTGCGCAGCCTGCAACGGGCCCAGCGCAT
>BOJX01000341.1 GCA_016860685.1 Planctomycetota bacterium | reverse complement strand
CCGAGCCCCGTCTCCACCACCCGTCCCACCACTTCATGACCGAGCACAAAGGGCATCGACGTGATCGGCGCCAGATACGGGCTGCCCTTCGCGAAGATCGTCGAGAGATCCGACCCGCAGATGCCCGCGTACACGGGACGCACGCGCACCCACGACGGACCGTGAAGGCGCGGTTCGGGAACCTCGCCGTAACGGATCGGCAGCAGCGACCGGACCCCGTGCAGGCGCTTGCCCCGCGCGCCCAGCAGCTTCAGCAGGATGTAACGCGGCAGACTGCGGCGGAACTCGATCCCCTTCAACCGGCTCGCTCCCTTCCAACGTCCAGCCTCCACGTCTCGATCGCCCACCCCCGGCGCTGCGCCTCTCGCTTGAGCGCCGCGTCAGGGTTCACCGCCACGGGATGTCCCACCGCCTCGAGCATCGGAAGGTCCGCGATGCTGTCGCCGTAAGCGAAGCTCTCCGCCAGATCGATCGCGTTCGCCTCCGCGTACGCACGCATGCGCCGCGCCTTCTCGCCTTCGCTGATCGGCGGACCGTCCAGTTCGCCCGTGAAACGCTCCCCCTGCTCCAGCAGGCGCGCCGCGAGGAGATCCGCCCCGAGCTCCTCCGCGAGCGGGCGGATCAGGAAGTCGATCGACCCCGTGACCAGCACCGCCCGCCGACCTTCCCGCCGATGCCGCTCGATCCGCGCGACGCCCTCCGGGAAGCGCTTCGGCCTCATCACCTCGCGGTAGCATTCAGCGGCCGCCGTCTTCGCCGTGTCGACCGCCACGCTGCGGTAACTGCGGTAGAAAACCCGGTTGAACCACGTCCGGTCAATGCGATCGAGCACGAGATAACCGACGCACTTCATCAGGAACGCCGCTCGCCACGCCCGACGCGCCAGCGGAGACATGTTCAGCGTCCGCAGATAGGCGTAGTAGTGAACGATCGTCGTGCCCACCAACGTCCCGTCGACGTCGAAAAACGCCCCGGTCCGCGCCGCGTGATCCAGTCCTCCGCTCATGAAGCGGCGGCCTCCCGCGACAAGCGACGAACCGACTGCTCGACGCGCTCCATCATGTCCCGGTAGGCGTGGTAACGATCCACCTCAGGGCTGGTGAAGTCGGGCGGAGCGACCGGCGGCCCGAACGTGACGCGCACCGTCCCGGGGCGCACAAATCGCTGCCCCTTGCGCCAAAGGTCATACGCGCGATGAATGTGAACCGGGACGATCGGCACGCCCGCTTCCGCCGCAAGCACCGCCGGCCCCACCTTGAACGGCTGGATCGCCCCCGTCTGCGACCGCGTTCCCTCCGGAAAAATGAGCAGTCCGTCGCCCTTGCGCAGCGCCTCGGCGCAGCGCCGCAGGCCCGCGATCCCGTCCGCGTGACGGTCAAAGGGGATCGTGTCGAACACCTTGCCGAAAAGAAA
>BOJX01000340.1 GCA_016860685.1 Planctomycetota bacterium | reverse complement strand
CCGTCTGCGACAAGATCACCTTGGCCGACGGAAAGACGGTCTGGCCGTTTCCCGTCACGATGAACGTGGACAAAGCCACCGCAGACAAGATCAAAGTCGGTGACAAGGTCGTTCTCAACGACGACAAGGGCCGCCTGCTTGGTTATCAGACGGTTAAGGAGATTTACAAGGAAGACAAGAAGAAGCACGCAGCCAAGTGCTTCGGCACGGAAGACCCGGCGCACCCCGGCGTCAAGAGCGTGATGGACGAGGGCGAGTACTGCCTGGCCGGTCCGATCGACGTGGTCACCGCGCGTCACGACCCGATGTTCAAGGATCACCGCCTCACGCCCACGCAGACGCGCGAGGCGTTCAACAAGAAGGGGTGGAAGACGGTCGTGGCGTTTCAGACGCGGAATCCGATCCACCGGGCGCATGAGTATCTGACGAAATGCGCTCAGGAGATCGTGGACGGTCTGCTGATCCACCCGCTGATGGGCGCGACGAAGGACGGGGACATCCCGGCCGAGGTGCGGATGGAGTGCTACCTGGCGCTGATCCAGGGCTACTATCACCCGGATCGCACAATGCTGGCGGTGATGCCCGCGGCGATGCGCTACGGCGGTCCACGCGAGGCGATTCTGCACGCGATCTACCGGCAGAACTACGGTTGCTCGCACTTCATCGTCGGGCGCGATCACGCGGGCGTGGGGACGTACTACGGCACGTACGACGCGCAGAACATCTTCGACAAGCTGCCGGGCGGCGGGCTGAAGATCCAGCCGATGAAGTTCGAGAACACGTTCTGGTCGAAGCGCGCCGGCGGCATGGTGAGCAACAAGACGTTCCCGACGATCGAGGGCGACCAGGTGTCGCTGTCGGGCACGAAGGTGCGCGAGATGCTGATGAATGGCGAGCGCCCGCCGCAGGAGTTCACCCGCCCGGAGATCGCGGACATTCTGATCAAGGCGATGAAGCAGGGGTGACTTTGCCGCGACTGTGAGACGCCGAGAGAGAACTTTGGTTGAGATCGGAAGAAGCGATGACAACGTGCTGTCCGTCTGCGTCGAAACCCGTAGCAAAAGTCCCGCGCGACGTGATGGATCGCATTGCAATGATGCGTCATCCCGTCGTCGTTGCGCACGTCGTGCCCGATACCGATGCACTCGGATCGATGTTCGGGTTCGCACTGGCGTATTCGGGCGACGGCTGCCGGCCGAAGGTGGCGCTTCCTGCGGGGTCGCTGTCGCAGAAGAACGCCTTCATGTATGACTGGGCGAAGGTCGAGGTTGCTTCGCCGGAGGATTACAAGAGCGCCGACGGATTCGTCGTGCTGGACACGGCGAAAAAGCCGCGATGCAACGTCGAGCCGGTGTTCAAGGACGTAGACTGGACCGCGGGTCGCCCGGTCATCAACATCGACCATCACGACACCAACACGCAGTTCGGCGACG
>BOJX01000339.1 GCA_016860685.1 Planctomycetota bacterium | reverse complement strand
TCGCGGCGGAGCAGGCCGGGCGCAACGCCTACCTGACGGAACTCGACACGCTGCACTGCGACGTGATCGTGCAGCGCTGGGGGAAGGTTGTCGGGAGGGAAGCGGAATGCATCGCTGCCGCAACCTGTGAGGCTGTGTCAGGGGAGGACGTTGTTGCATATCTCTCGTTGCTTGCGGAAACCCGCCGGATGTGCTCGGTTTGCGAACGGAACTGCGTTATGGATATGGCTCCGCCACCTCGCCGAAGCCTGCGCCTTGAACGCGGCCAGCGCCTCGTCTTCCTTACGCTCCGCCGTGTCTGCCGTGGGGCAAGTGCAGTAGTGGATATGCAACTCACCGAGGTTGGACAACGTCTTGAGCCAATGACCTCCTGCGTGCAGGCTTCGGCTGCCCAGCTTGTGCCGGTGGAACTGGTTCAGTCGCTTTCGGATACACGTTGCCTTTCCGATGTAGACGATGCTTTCATCCGGCAGCCAGAATTCATTCAAGAATTCGGCCACTTCCGCAGGATCTGGGTTCAGTCGCCCGCCAAAGCGAAACGCAGGAACGCGATCAATCCATGCACGCACCCTCGCTTCATCGATCGGCGCCTTCGGGAGCAATCCGCCGTTGTCCAACGGGTTGCTGCTGAGGGAGACCGCGTACACGCCAGAAGCATCGGGGGCGGGGAGGTCGCCCCACCGGACGCTCTCTCTTACCGGGAGACCCGTCTGTTAAAAAAGCCGGCTGGGCGCGATCGGCATTCTTCCAAGGTAGTTCGTGATACCGCCGCCACAGGAAACCCCCGGCCCCGTTACCCGCCGCGGGAAAGCCGTCGGGCCTTGAGGAGGAACAAACCCGCAATCCCAACGAAAGAAAACAATACGCCGTAAACGACGATCGCCAGGAAGATCACCCCCGCCGCGGCCCCGCGCACCATCGGGTCGTCCGACTTGCCGAAGCACACCGCACACGCCTGAACCGTCGGGGCCCAAGACAGAACCGCCGCCGCCGCGACCAGCGCCAAGGCCGCCCACCGCGCAGGCCGCCGCCTCAATCCGACGCCGCACGCGCCGGACGCTCGCCGCACCCCCGGATATTCAGCACCCTCGCCTGCAAACATGGGATGTTGTCGACTTAAGTACACTCAAACCCTGTTTCATACCCGAGCCGCACCCGCCTGTCTTTGACGTTGCGAAGCGAGGTCAAGGGTCAAGGAAGCGTTCTTTCCCCACCACGCTCAAGAGGCATCAAAACGGCGTGTTCGCCCGGCTCGACATCGGTCATCGGTCATCGGTCCCCGGTCACACGTCATTCGTCATTCGTCATTCGCAATTCGTCATTCGCAATTTGATCCCGCCCTGTCGCTCAGATGTAGCTGAGGTGCTTCTTGCTGCGGATGAACCACGCTCCGTACCCGAGGCACGCCAGCGTCGCCGCCGTGCAGACCCCCGC
>BOJX01000338.1 GCA_016860685.1 Planctomycetota bacterium | reverse complement strand
CAAGGGCGACTCGTCGAAAAAGAAATCCTGGTGGAAACGCTGACCCCGACCTGATGCCCAACCGTGATTCCGGTCCTGATCGGAAGTCGGCGGCAAACGTACTTCAGTGGAGAAGCGGACGGCTTGCCCCGCGGACATCCTCGCCTCACGCCGTATCCTCGCGCAACTGCTTCTCGAAAATCACCAGGTTCCCCAGCGTCCGCGAGTCATACCGGATCCCGACGATCGAAAACCCGTGCGACAGCGCAACGTGCAGCACCGGGCGGTGGTGGTTGTAACACTCGAAGCGCACCATCTCGTAGTCATTCTCCCGGCACCACGCCTCCTGCGCCTCCAGCAGTTGCGACGCCACCCCCATCCGACGCGCGTCCGGCAGCACCCCGATCAGCCACGCGTAATACGTCGTGTAACGCAGCTCGTACCCCACGAGGAACCCCACCGGTCGGCGCTCCAGCTCCGCCACCATCATCAGTGACACCCGATGCGCCTCCAGGCGGCGGCGGAAGTAAGCGTGGTCCTGCGGCGGTTGAAAGATCTGACCGTAAAGGTTCACGATCAGGTCCAGTTCGTCTATCCCCACAATGTCAATCTTGACGCTCGCCATCCGCGTGTTCTCCGGTCCTTCATGCCGCGCCTCGACGCACCGCGTTCCCGACCCCGGCGTCCACCCGGCGCCCGCAGCGGTTTCGTTTTGTCCGCGGGACTGCGGCGGGGGCATCATAAGTTCAATCCGTCACCACGGCACGCTCCGGTGGCGAACCCCGCGTACCGCCTCTAGAATCCGCCCGCGGTGGGACCGAACGAGCGTTGCCGCCCGGGAGACCGATCCTTGTCGGAGTTTCACGCCAACCTCTGGGCGCCTTGGCGGATGCAGTACATCCGGTCTCTCGCCGAGGACACCCGTGACGACGCCTGCTTCCTCTGCCGTTACGCCGCAGATCCGGCATCGGATCGCGCACATCACGTCCTGTGGCGCACTCCCGCCTGCCTCGTCGTGATGAACCGCTTCCCCTACACCAACGGCCATCTGATGATCGCACCCCGCCAACACGTCGGTGAGTTCGAGGAACTCGACGACCCTACTCTGGGTGACCTGATCCGATCGACGCGCGACGCCGTCCGAGTCCTCCGCACCGTCGTCCGGGCTCAGGGATTCAACGTCGGGTTCAACCTCGGCGTCTGCGCCGGCGCGGGGCTTCCGGGGCACGTTCACGCCCATGTCGTCCCTCGCTGGGCGGGCGACACGAATTACATGGCGGTTCTCGGTCAGGTCCGCGTCATCCCCGACGCCCTCGACGCTCTTTATGAGGAATTACGGACCGAGGCCTGCCGCCAGGGATACGTCCCGGACAAGTGAAAGCACCAAACAACCCCGGCTTTCACCCGTCACAGACGCGATCCGGGGCGCTTATCGGGCTTGTCCGGGCGACAGGGGCGAC
>BOJX01000337.1 GCA_016860685.1 Planctomycetota bacterium | reverse complement strand
GCGTGCTCGCCGTGTCCGGGTCGTTCGACGCCAGCGCCATCCCCACCGTGTGCAGCGTGTTGCTCAGTCCGTTATCCTGCTCCCCCGGGACCGGATCATGCGTCGGCTCCTTCAACTCCAGCCCCGCATCCCCGACCGTGTAACCGCCGCCCTGAATGACGAAAGGCAGGCGGCATTCCTGCGTCTGAAAGTCGCGCTCGCAACTGTACCGGTGCAGCGTCACCCCGTCGTAGAACCCCTCGTCAACGTAGCGCAGGAAGTTCGCGGCGTTCAGCGGCGCCGCCTCGCCCTCCAGCTCAAACACGAGGTCGCCTAGCTCGGTTTCAAGAACGACCCGCGGCGAAAAATCCGCAACAACGACGACGGAAACATCCCGCGTCGCCGTCACTGTCTCGGCATCCCCGGACTGTGCCGGCGCCGTCACCGCAATCCGAAGCGTTGCGGTCGCCGCCGCGTCCGACGAAACCGTCACCTCGGCTGCGTCCGCATTCACAAGTTCCGCCTCGCCCCCCTCCACCGTCCACGCAAACGTCGCCCCCTCGGACTGCGGTTCAATTGTCGCCTCGATATCCAGCGTCTCTCCGATGCGCAGCAGATGCAGATCCTGCACGGTGATCGCCGGCACGACGTCCACGCTCGCCTCCGCCGTTGCGGTAAGCCCCGTGTCCACTTCCCGCGCGGTAAGCCGGACCGTCACCCGCCCCAGCGACGCCCCCTCAAACGACGTGCTCGCGCCATCGGTTGCGGTCAGATCAGCCGATCCCGACCGGACCTCCCACGAGAACTCCACCTCACCCGCCGACGCGGCGAACGCCGTCAGCGTCGCCGTCTCTGAAAACCCGACGGACTCCGGTCCGTCGAGGATGACCTCAAATCCCTCGTCGCAGCCGCCCTCAGGCCCGACGCGCACCAGCACCCACGCATCCTCAACCGCACCGCCCGAATCCGTCACCAGCACGCGGAACGAGTATTCCCCCTCCTCAGCGAACGCGCCGGTCGTCAACGTCGATCCGGTCACGACCGCGTCTCCCAGCACGTCAGCTCCACGCTCCTGCGACCACCGGAAGGTGCGCGGCGTCGTCCCCCCTGACGCCGCCGCCGTCAAGGTCAGCGAGTCGCCGACGCATGCAATGCGGTTCAGCCCGCCCGAAACCCTAACCGTGAGAGCGTCGCCACCTCCGCCACCGGGCGCACATCCGCAGATTGCCGCGATCATTAGAAGACCGGTCCACGCCGTCGCTGTCACGGGATTCAACCTCATCTGTGACGCTTTCCAGCCCGACCTCATGTTTGCGCCTCCTGCTCTTTCAAGCTCTCGAAGTACGCCGCTTTGTACCGATCACCGAGGGGGCGGTCCATCCGACGACGTTTCTGGCAGGCTGATACCCGTCCGCTCATGCACCCGCTTTGCCTGCGCTGTCCGACCTGCTGGTCCGATAAGACATCCGGTGT
>BOJX01000336.1 GCA_016860685.1 Planctomycetota bacterium | reverse complement strand
CTCCCCTTCGCCACGCGGACGCCGAAGGCGTCAAAATGCTCGGTGGCCAGGGCCCGCTCGTGCGGCTGGGCGTCGTACAGGAGCAGGAGCGCGCTCGTTCCGCCGAAGAGGTCCGGCAGCACCCAGTGATCGAAGTTGTCCTCCGGGTCCGTGTCCTGCGTCTCGACGGTCCGCGTCGTCACGCCGACCGGGCCATACGTGTACGACTCGTGGAACTCGTCCCCGACGTTGTCATACGACAGGCCGTTGTACCGCCACGGCGACAGCCGCACCGCCGCGACACGATTGCCTCTCTCGTGCTGAATCTGCCATACGCTCATGTTTCGGATTCACAGCGAGTACCGTAACGCTTATCTCGCCGCTTTCTAAACCAAAACACCTCAGTAAGAAACAAGATACTCGTCGCTACTGCGCAGCCGATCAATATTCCCAAGAGATTGCGCCAGTCAAACCTATGCTGAATCAGCATGACAATCGTTGAGCTGGCAAAGCACATCGTCGGCGCAACCACGAGTGAAAATCGAAAGCGATTACTATCAATGTTGTTCTGACCTGGTTTATTTCGGTTTGTTGGAGTCACCTCAGAATTGTAGCTCATTATGTGTACTCTTTGATTATCTAATTATTGTTTGCGAGTCCTACCCAGTTATTTGCTCGAAATGAATTATCAGGATCGGCAAATCGAGGCTGTTTATCTCGCATAACCAAGCGAAACAACAAAGATAACAACTAGGTCGCCCCACCGTTGCAAGTGCCTCTGCAGCCTCGTAAGTTTCAAAATTTGGTGTTAAGCGCTTCCATGAATCGTTCTTCTCTGTGTCGATGTCCGATGCGTCCGCGTCGGGCTCCGCAAAAACAAGCGCTGAGACTGTGTAGCCGATTGCAACACCAAGCATAAACACAGCGAGAACTGAGCCGCCTATGGCAAGCATCGTGGCTAAGAGGCTTTCTCCAAGAAATGAAAGCGCGGCTTGCCAGAGTACAGGGGCTACGGCTTTCTCGACGCCAAATCCAATAAGCGTACATGTCGCTCCCTCAACCGCTCCCTGAACAGTACCACCGGGCCAAGGCCCATTCGGTGGTGCCAAAGCACCTCCTGCGCCGATTCCTGCAAAGAAAGCCAGTGCATAGATCAGTAACATGATTGCTGGAATTCTGCCGCTTGGATCTGTGCAGTTCACCGGATCATTCAAGCAATACGCATACCGATTCAGCCCCTGCGGCGAGAACGCGCCCATGGGGATGCTGTCCGCCATGATGAACCGGCCCAGGCCGGGATCGTAGTGCCGCGTCTGCATGTAGACGAGCGTCGGCGGCGACAGATGCACCCCTTCGTCCGGGTCGTTGCGGTGCAGGTCGTCCGTCTCGCTGCCCTCCTGACTGCGCCAGCGGTAGCGGCTCGCGTCGTGGTCAAGGCTCCAACTGCTCCCCTTCGCCACGCGGACGCCGAAG
>BOJX01000335.1 GCA_016860685.1 Planctomycetota bacterium | reverse complement strand
GCCGTCTCCCAGCTTGCCGCTGATGCTCGTCCGGCTTGCGGCGTCCGTCGTCACCGGCAGGTCGCACCGGACGCTGCCGTTGCTTGTCGAGCAGGTCAACGCCGCCGAAGCGTCGTCGGCCAGGTCCAGGTCGATGCCTCCGTTGTGCGAAACCAGGCGGACGCGGGGCGCGACGCGGTTCGACGCCGTGCAGTGGATCGCACCGTTGTAGGTCTCCGCATCCAGGTCCGCCGCAGTTGAACTGACGGTCAGCCCCCCGTTGTAGGATTTGGCCTTGAGACGCGCTCCGGCGTGACCTTCCACGACGACCGCGCCGTTGTGCGTCGAAAGCTCGACGTCCGACGCCAGACCGCTGACGTTCAGCGCCCCGTTGTGCGTCGTCGCCGCAAGCGCCACGGATGCGGGCATCAACACCTCGAACGACACGGTCGCGTTCCACGCCTTGGACCGCGGCTCCTTGTAGCGCCAGGTCAGCGTGCGCACGCCGTCCGCCGTTTCCGAGAGGATCTCGATCGCGGCCAGCGCCTCCTCCGCCTCCCGCGTCGTCGGCGCCCGGCCTTCCTTCCTGACGGTGATCTCGAACACGTTCGCCGTTCCGGCGGCCGCGCGCACGAATCCGTTTCCGGTCGTGACGTGCAGCGCCGTCGTCTGATCGACCGGGAAGGAGAGTCGCTCCTCGCCCGCGGCCTTGGCCTGATGGGTGTATGAACACCCGCTCAGGACAAAGACCGACAACCCCGTCCCCGCCAACCACGTTGCCGTCCGACGAATCATGTTTCCGTCTCCTATGCTCGACTTTCGCCGTTTTTGAAGGAGGGAGATTTCCTGGACGATCAGCGACTTCAAGACGGCGCCTCGGGGTTTTGGAAACCCCCGGGGTCTCGGCAGGTGTTGCGAAACCTCAATTCCTGCGTTCTCCCCTCGGAGTCACGCTAACCGCCCTCTTGGGAAAGGGCAAAAGTCGAGTTCTGAATCTCTAACGGACTCCGGCGCCCGGTGCTTTGGGTGTTCTGTCGTTGTGGCGCGACGTGCGTTCGGGGCTGGGAGGGGCGGCTGATCGGCGGGGCGACGGGTTCTTCTTCCTCTCGAACTTCTGTCGTCCCTTCGGGACTCCCGGTTCCTCCGCGACGGCGTCCCAGCTCTGGCGGGCTGGGCTGTTGTCTGACGCCCCTTCCGGGCTGAGACGCTTGGGGGATTCTCCGGGGCAACGGTTCTTGGATACTCGTCCGAGGCGACGACTCCTGGACCCCCTCCGGGATTCGTGACGGTCGGCTGCCCCGGCGAGGCGGAACCCCTGCCGCGAGGTTTCGCAGGATCGTAAGCTGCTGCCAACGTACACGCTGTTTCAAAGCCGCCGGAGAACCGTCAGAAAAGAGCGCTTCCTTACGGGCGCGGCTCGGTTAAGAAACAGCGTCTTAATCCCGGCAACCGGAGTTGGCGGGAGACTCAGGAGTCGA
>BOJX01000334.1 GCA_016860685.1 Planctomycetota bacterium | reverse complement strand
GTTGCATGAAAGGTGCTCTCAAAGAATTCAGGACATTCCGGGGGCAAGGACTCCGGATTGACCCCCGGAATCCGTGACGCCCAGCCGCCGCCGTTCTCGCTTATACTTGGAACATGAACACAGCAGCAAGCGAGGACGCCGGTCACCCGCCTGCGGGGTCCGATCCTGTCGTGGACGGAATTACGCAATTGCTCGAAGCCGCTGCGGCGGACAAGCCGCATGCCGCGCGGGAGCTGCTGCCGCTCGTTTACCGCTCACTGAAGGAACTTGCCGATCGGCAGATGCTCGGCGAGCGCCGGTCGCACACGCTTCAGGCGACCGCCCTGGTTCACGAAGCCTACCTGCGGCTGGTCGGGACGGCACAGTGCCGCTGGGACAGCCGGGCGCATTTCTACGCCGCGGCCGCGGAGGCGATGCGCCGCATCCTGATCGAGCACGCGCGGCGCATCGGTGCGAAAAAGCGTGGCGGCGACCGTGTCCGCGAAATCGCCAACGTCGCGGATCTGGCGGACGAGGAGTGCCTCTCCGACGCTCTGGAAATCGACGCAGCGATCGAGGCGCTGCGCCAGGAGGATCCGCGCGCCGCCAGCGTCGTTCATCTGCGATTCTACACCGGGCTCTCCATCGACGAGACCGCCGCGGCGCTCGGGATCGCCCCGACCACCGTCGACCGCGAGTGGCGCTACGCCCGTTCCTGGTTGCTGCGGCGCTTGAAGCTCGACAGGCGCGGAGCAACCTCACCATGAATGCCGCCGGGCGTGAACGCGTGAAGGAACTGCTGTCACGGGCCGCGCTCCTGCCTGCCGCGGAACGCACCGCGTTCGTGCATCGCGAGTCCGGCGCCGACGCCGCCATCGCCGCCGAGGCCCTCGATCTGCTCCAAACCCTGGAAGATTCCGAATTCCTGGCCGCCCCGACCGGTGCGGGTTTCGCCTCCTCCTTCGCAGAGCCGCATTTCGGTGAAGGCGCTGGATCACGGATCGGACGCTACAAGCTCCTCCAACTTATCGGCGAGGGAGGGTTCGGGGCGGTTTTCATGGCCGATCAGACCGAGCCGGTGCATCGCCGCGTCGCCCTGAAGATCATCAAGTCCGGCATGGACACGCGCCAGATCATCGCCCGCTTCGAGGCCGAGCGCCAGGCGCTCGCCATGATGGATCACCCCAACATCGCCCGCGTGCTCGACGCCGGCACGGCGGACAGCGGGCGGCCCTATTTCGTGATGGAGCTGGTTCGCGGCGAACCCGTCACTCGCTACTGCGACGGCGAGAGGCTTTCCGTTCCCCAGAGGCTCGAGCTGTTCCGCGACATCTGTTACGCCGTCGAGCACGCCCATCAGAAGGGCGTTATCCACCGCGACCTCAAACCGTCCAACGTGTTGGTGAGCGTGGCGGACGGACGCCCGCTGCCGAAGGTGATCGACTTCGGCATCGCCAAGGCCACCGCCACGCCACTGACCGACAA
>BOJX01000333.1 GCA_016860685.1 Planctomycetota bacterium | reverse complement strand
TCCGGTCCGCCCGCCGCGAGGATCGCCTCCCAGCCTCCGCGCAATTCCTCCAGCGCATCCAGGCACATGCAGCGGATCAGAACGCGAAGCGAATTGAACAGCGGCGACGTCCACTCCTCGTGATAGTGCAGGAACTCCTTCATCTGATAAGGGTTCAGGTCAGGATCCGCCATGTGCGCCCGGTTTTCCTCGGTGTAGAAGTCCGTGCGCGTTGCGATCCGACGCTGCGTGTACCGGATCGGTCCGCCCGGGGCTCCCGCCCGGTACATCCAGAGGCGCTGGCTTGCCGGATCCAGACAGTACGCGACGAACCGCCTCGCCAGTTCGTGGCGGTAAGGCCGATCCGTGTCGCGCTCGACGTTCATCCGCAGCACACTCACCGGATCCGCGTTGACGCTCGAGCCTCCCAGCCCCGTTTCCGGGTCATACGGGTTGAGGAACACCATCCTCGACCGCCCGTCCGCCCCGACGCTGTACTGGCTTTGAAAACGCCCGTAAAAATCCACGCACATCCCCACCGCGGCGTCGCCGGTGCTGACGTCGATCGGCGGCTTGTTCGACCAGTCCGTGAAGTATCGCGCGTTCGCCCCGATCAGCATGATCGTCCGCAGTCCCTCGCGCCATCCCCGCGACTTCGCGGCCGCAACATCCTCCGCCCGCTCCTGCACCGCCTTCGCGTAGCCCGCCTCGTCGATCCCCAGCTTCCGCAGCTCCTCCCAGATCGCCTGCTGGACGATCATCTCAAAGCATTTCGTGATCGTGCTGCTTTTCGTCGGGTCCGCCGCCCCCAGCTTTCGATAATAAACAGGATCCGTCAGATCCGACCACCGCGTCGGCGGACGCTCAACCCCCAGCTCCGCAAGACGGTCCACGTTGTAACAGATGCCGAACGACGACAGCGTCGCCCCGTACCACCGGTCGAACGCGCGGTTCGGACGCCCGCTCGCGTCCAGGCGCGCGGGGTAGTAATCCTCCCCGCGGAAGCGCTGCGGCATATAAGGCAGCGTGTCCTGCTCGTCAGAAAGGATTCCGATCCGCGCCAGGTTCCCGACCAGCGCCTGTCGGTTGTGATCGAAAGGACCGCCCCCGAAGAACACATCGATCCCGCAGTCCAGCGGCGTCCCCGCGTCATCCAGATACGCCTCCCGCGCCGCCCACTGCTCCGGCGTCGCCTTGTCCCGCGCCAGTCTCGGATCCTGTGCGGCCCGACCGATCGCCTCCGACCACGTTCGCCCCAGCGTCCTGGTCCAGTGCTGTCGGAACGACGCCAGCATCTGCGCATCCAGGTACCGCGAAATCTCCGTCGTCCCGCCGATGCTGCGCCACTCGATCGTCACCGGCTGACCGTATTGCGCCTTATGCCACGCCGAGAACCCCCGCTCGAACTCATACCGGATCGCCTCGCCGTGCGGACTGACCGCCACCAGCCGCCACGCCCCCGACGGCGCCGCCTCCCCCCGAGGCCTCAGCAGGAACGGCGCCGCCACGAC
>BOJX01000332.1 GCA_016860685.1 Planctomycetota bacterium | reverse complement strand
GTCGAGGCCGAGGTGGCCGCGTACATTGACGCGCACGCGGGGCTGCTCGACGGCGACGGACGGCCAACGACGAGTGGTCGGAGGGGCAGAATCTTTCGCGCTACCGCTGGCGCAGTCAGGAGGGCAGTGAGACGGACGACCTGCACCGCAACGACCCGGACGTGGGGGTGCATCTGTCGCCCCCGACGCTCGTCTACATGCAGACGCGGCACTACGACCCCGGCCTGGGCCGCTTCATCATGGCCGACAGCATCCCCATGGGCGCCTTCTCGCCGCAGGGGCTGAACCGGTATGCGTATTGCATGAATGATCCGGTGAATGGGAGCGATGCAAATGGAAGACAAGCGGCAGCGGCACCGGGCATTGGATATGCCGGATTACTTGTAGGTATAGCTCTAGCATGTTTGGCTGGGATTTATGCGTTGGGAGTTGCGCTAGCGGTTGAAGGCATCTTCCTATGATTGGATCAACTGAATGCCCTTGTTTCGGTTGCGGCATGCTCCGTGCTGAGCATACCGCTTTTGGCCGCGAAACTGACAGGGAATCTCGCAGCGGCAGCGGCAGCATTAGGACTTACTGAGGAACAGGTACGGAAGGCTGTTCACGCAATAAAGAGGGCGCTGGGCATCGGGGGAGCGTTTGACGTCCTGATCGACACAGAAACAGGCAACGTCCACATTAACGGGGAGGAAGTCGGAAACATCTTCGATGCCTTAAATGGATTTGTCGAGCGTGACCCGCACGATGGAACTCATGCCGAGCCATCTTGCGTAATCTCAACTCGTTACATCAAGAATGAGATGTTCGGACATAGCTACTTCGACAAGCCTCGAAACGCGGCGTAGATATTCACTCAACACACATGGAGAAATCAAAAACCAATAGGGTCGTCAGTTCGTTTAGGATCATGGGGATGTTTGGCGATCCGGAGCGCATCTCATCGATACTCGGTCTCCAGGCAACGTATACTCATGTTGCAGGACAGTTGCGCCCAGGTCCTAGGTTTTGCAATCCTTGGAAAGAGTCGTTGTGGCTTCTAGAGTCACCGCTCGACGAATCCGAAGCGGTAGCCGCTCACTTAACGTGGCTATTGGATATCCTTGAACCACTACATGACAAACTAAATGCGCTTCAGAAAGAAGGATGTGTGATGGATTTGTTCCTTGGCGTGTTCCGCAATCAAGACCAAGGTACGTACGTTGTCCCCAATAAACTTCTCTTGGCAGCCGGAGATCTAGGACTGTCCCTGGTGTTAGATGTTTATTAGAACCTATCCCAAAACCTTCTTCCTGAATCTCTGCTTGACTCCGGCTGGCAAGTACGGTATATGTACGGTTTTACGTGGTCAAGGGGTCCGGAAGTTTTTTTTTCGAGCAGGGAGGCGTCCGATGGCGGGGCGTGCGGTGAAAGCGGAGCGGGGGCGGGTCATGCCGTGAGGGCGAGCCATGCCGTGGGGGCGGGTCATGCCGTGGGGGGCGGGTGAGGCGGTG
>BOJX01000331.1 GCA_016860685.1 Planctomycetota bacterium | reverse complement strand
TCCGCCCCGACGAGCGCCAGCCCCTTCATCACCTCCGCGATCTCCCAGCATTCGTCGCGGTTGAAGCAGAACACCAGCGCCGGCGACCGCTGCGTCGCGTCATCGCCGGTGATCATCTCGGGCAGCAACTCGGTCAGGAGCTTGTCGCCGACCCAGACGTATTCCAGCGGCACGCGGCGCTCATCCGTCCGCACCAGCGCAACCGACCGCCCGTGCTCTTTCTTCAGCCACGAGACAAACTCCGGCGCGTTGCCCACCGTGGCGGACAGCAGCATCAGGCGCACGTTTCTCGGCAGCAGCACCAGCGACAGCTCCCAGACCGTCCCGCGCTCGAAGTCGTTGAAGTAGTGAAACTCGTCCATCACCACGCCGCTGACCTCGTCGAAGTTCTCCTCGCCGGACAGCAGGTGATTCAGAAGGATCTCCGCGACCACCACGCGGACGACGGCGTCCGGGTTGACCTTGCGGTTGCCGGTGATCAGGCCGACGTCGTCGCGGGAGAAGCCCCACGCCTCGGCCTTGCCCTGAAACTCGCGGAATTTCTGGTCGGTCAGCGCGATCAGCGGGGTCGTGTAATAAAGGCGCTTGCGCGTCGCCAGGGCCTCGTAGATGGCGGCTTCGGCGATGAGCGTTTTGCCCATCCCGGTCGGCGCGGTGACGAGCACCCCCTCCGCGTCGCTGAACCACGCGAGCAGCGCCTCCTCCTGAAAGGGATAAGGCGAAAAGCTGAGGCGGTCCAGGAACGCCGAGCCGATGTCGTCGCGGGTCATGCGGCTAGCCTAGCGTCGCAGCGCCTCTAACGCGATGATTACGTTTCCACTGTATCTCATTTGACTCCCCGCAGACGACCTCTAACGTCGCCGCCCGTCCAGCCGCTTCATCTGTCGATCATGATCATCTTTGTATTAATGATCCCAATCAGGCTCTTGCGCGCTGCTTAACAAACCGCGTGAAAGAGCCGAGAAGCATGACGGGCGCGGCTCGGAAGGATGATCGGCCCGGATCCCGCCCCCGCCGAGATCCCTGTCCGTCGCCGAAGGCGTCAGCGCCCCGGGGCTTCCCTCGGGATGATGACACACTTCCAGCACGGAACCAACGCATTTGACACGAAGCACGTCCGGATCGGGAGAAAACATTCCTGACGAATCCAGCGTCGTCGGCTTCCTCGTGCCTCTTTTCCAGCAGAACCGCCCCCGAAAGCGACCTCTGAAGCCGGGCCAGATACTCCTTGTCCGAGGCGAGGTAGCGGAAGTACGACGAAGCGTCCTTCCCCGAGTTCAGCCGAACCTGCACCTCGGCGATGAAGTCGCCGTCCAAGGGGGACCGGTGAATCCGGCCTCCTCGTGCGAGTTCGCAGAGATGCGTTTCCGCGCAACCGAAGTTCATGCAGGCGTGGGAGAGCGGTATCATGACGGGCATGTGCAGGATCACTTGTCGCATGCAAGGAGTTTTCCCGTGCTTGTATACGTGCTCCCGATCGTAGTTCCGATGACG
>BOJX01000330.1 GCA_016860685.1 Planctomycetota bacterium | reverse complement strand
GAGAAGATTTTCGGTGTAGGTGTCGGTCCACTGAAACGCGGCTTCAAAGGACTGGCCTGACTCGTCGTCCTGCGCCCGAACGTGAATGACGCGGTCGTGAAGCGGTTCACCGCCGGCGGCCAGGTGCTGGCAGAACTCCCGCAGACCGTCGCGATAGAAGAACTCCGCCTCGCGTCCGTCGCGCTCGTCGAGGAGCCGGATGCGCAACCCGTCATTCAGATACGCGAGTTCCCGGAGACGATTCTGAAGCGTCTCGAAGCGGAAATCCGTCTCAGGGAAGATCTGCGGATCGGGTTTGAAGGTGATGCGCGTGCCGCGGAACGTGGGGTCCGGCGCTTGCGTCAGCGTTTCGGAGACGTCGCCGCGCCGAAAGGTCATTGAATATCGGTTGCCGTCGCGCCAGACCTCCGCGCGGCACCACTCCGACAAGGCGTTGACGACGCTGACCCCGACGCCGTGAAGACCGCCCGAGACCTTGTAACTCCCTTTCTCGAATTTTCCGCCGGCGTGGAGGACGGTGAGGACGATCTCGAGCGCGGATTTCCCGTCGAGACGAGGATTGTCGTCTTTCATGGCGCCGACGGGGATGCCGCGACCGTTGTCGGTCACGCTGCAGCTTCCGTCAGCGCCAAGGCGAACCGTGATCTCATTGCAGTATCCGGCGAGCGCCTCGTCCACCGCATTATCCACGACTTCATAAACGAGATGATGCAGACCGCTCAAGCCCGTGCCGCCGATGTACATCGCGGGACGCAGGCGGACAGCCTCGAGGCCTTCCAGCACGGTGATGCTGGTTTCGTCATACCGAGAACCGTCGTCCGGAGGCGACACTCCCGGTGTGGGCGATGTTTCTTCCGTCATCATTGTGCTCACGGTTGCTTATCCTGTGCAGTGAACTCGACGCGATGCACCAGCGCGCCACGCACCCGCGACAGGCAGCGAGCTCTTATTTCAAGCTGCCAGCGTAGGCGCAGCGGCTCAACCCAGCGGGCGTCCGCAACGCACACCGTCAGTGTCCCGCGGACGAACCCGCCGAAACTGCATTGCGCTCTGAAGTCGGGATCGTCAATCTCGGCGATGACCTGCTCGAAAGGCGATTGCCGACGGGCCACCCGGGTCAGCTCTCCGCGACACCACGCCAAGGCATGTACTCCGACGCGTTGCGCAGAAAAAACCGGCCCGCGGTTCGCCTGAACCCAGTGCAACGGACTTCGACGGTGATCCGGTCCGGTCATGTATCCTCCTGCCTGGCCGATCGTGACGAGGCGTCAAAGGTTCACCGGCATGACCACGTAAAGAAACCGCTCGTCCGTCTTCAAGAGTCCGGGCTTCTGCGGATCCTTCATCTGAAACGTCACGTGATCCGAGTGGGCGGCCTTGAGTGCGTCGATCATGAACACAGGGTTGAACCCCATCGTGATCGGCGCCGCCGTGTACCGCGCGGGAAGGGCGATCATCGCTTCGCCCTGCTCCGGCGCACGGGACGACAGGGTCAG
>BOJX01000329.1 GCA_016860685.1 Planctomycetota bacterium | reverse complement strand
GAAGCGGATTCACGGCGTCACGGGCGGAATTCAGATCATCTACGCCGGCAAGGCGCACCCGCGCGACACCGGGGCGAAGGAAATCCTCCGCCACGTCTTCCGCGCCCGCGAGGCGCTGCTGCCCGACGTCAAGCTCGCGTTCCTGACCAACTACGACATGCACGTCGCGTCGCGCCTCGTCTCCGGCGTTGACCTCTGGTTGAACACGCCCGAGCCTCCGATGGAGGCGTCAGGCACGAGCGGAATGAAGGCCGCGATGAACGGCGTCCCGAGTCTCAGCGTGCTGGACGGCTGGTGGGTGGAAGGGTGCATCGAGAACGTGACCGGGTGGGCGATCGGACGCGACGGCGACGGGCGCGACGCCGTGGATCGCGCCGCGACGGCGGAGATGATCTACGACAAGCTGGAGCACGTCATCCTCCCGATGTACTACCACGACCGCGACCGCTTCATCGACATCATGCGCCACGCGATCGCCGTCAACGGATCGTACTTCAGTACGCAACGGATGGTGCATCAGTACGCGACGCGGGCGTACTTCCGGTAGGTGGAAGAACACCGGTCGATAAAGTCCCAGCACGTATGCTCCTGTCGCGTGCTGCTCATGCGGCACAGCCGCCTTGGTCACACGGATTAAAAAGTCGTAATCTCCTTGCAGCATACGAAGGCTCCGAATTAGAATGTCGCCGCTCGAGGCAAGTTTCACACCTCAATCGGTCGGTGCGGCTGGTACGCAAGTTTCGAGGAGTCCTATCGATGGTCTGCATGCGTGGTACAAGCAAGCGGTTCTCATTGCGCGCCGACCGGGATGCCGTATCGGCGTTCCGATCCCAGGCAGCAGAAGTCCATCCGACCGTGTTCGTGGCCGTTCTGAGTCTGGCGCTTCTGTCCGTGCAGCCGAACGCCTTCGCGAGCCCGGTTCAGGCGGCCCCTTCGGACAAGCTTTCCAAGGCGCCTGCGGGGGATTCGTCGGAGGCGGATCCGCGCCTGATGAACAAGGTTCGCAAGTTCGACTCCCACGAGGATTCCTGGGAGGGCGAGGTTCTCAATGACGCGACCGGGGCGCAGCTCAAGGCGCTGGGCAAACTGATCGAGCACCCGGCGGACATGGATGACGCTCATCTTTCGGCGGTCGCCTCCGCGTCGTACGCCGGGGTCCGGCTTCGCCCGGCGGAGTTGGCCGAGGTGTTCAACGACGGTGTGACGCGTGTACTGCGCGCGACGGCTCAGGATGCAGCCCTGCGCGACCGCGCACCGGAGTTGACCGGCACGAACGGCTTCGGCGAGGCGCTGAAGAGCCTGGCGGAGGCGTTCGCGGATTGCCACGAAGTCCACGTCAAGTTCAAGATCATCAGCGTCGTCCCGGGTGAGACGACGGTTCAGACCCGCGCTTACTACCAGGCGTGGGGTTACTCAAAAAGCGGCGCCGTTCAGCAGAGCGCGACGTGGTCGACGCGATGGGTTCACCAACCGGACAACAAGCCGCCGCTGCTTGA
>BOJX01000328.1 GCA_016860685.1 Planctomycetota bacterium | reverse complement strand
GAGAAGCTCAGCACGCAGGTCGTGGAGGAGTATTACCACCTGGCGCTGGCGCAGCAGTACGCGAAGCAGGGGGGGCTGCTTTATGCGCGGATGCTGCTTCAGAAGGCGCTGCCGGCGGACGACGCGCGGCGGATCCTGTCGCAGATCCAGCATCATGTGATTCAGGCGCCGTTTTCGTTCCTTCAGAAGGCGGACTGCGAGAACCTTCTGACGTTCATTCAGGACGAGCACCCGCAGACGATCGCGCTGATTCTGTCGCACATGCCTGCGGCGAAGAGCGCGGAGCTTCTGGGCGGGTTGTCACAGAACAAGCAGCTCGAGGTGGTGATGCGGATGGCGCGGATGGACCAGACCAACCCGGAAGTCGTGCGCGAGGTGGAGAAGGGTCTGGAGATGCGTGTGAGCGGGCTGGTGACGCAGACGTTTCAGAAGTGCGGCGGGGTGGAGGCGGTGGCGTCGATTCTGAACCTCGTGGACCGGGCGACGGAGAAGAGCATCATCGAGTCGCTGGAGACGGAGGCTCCGGACCTGGTGGATCCGATCCGGCGTCTGATGTTCGTGTTCGAGGACATCATCCTGGTGAACGATCGCGGGATTCAGTCGGTGCTGAAGGAGATCGACAACGACGACCTGGTGCTGGCGTTGCGGACGGCGAGCGACGAGTTGAAGGAGAAGATTTTCGGGAACATGTCGGAGCGTGCGGCGCAGATGGTCAAGGAAGACATGGAATACATGGGTCCGGTGCGGTTGTCGGACGTGGAGGCCGCTCAGCAGCGGATCGTGGACGTCGTGCGGCGGCTTGAGGACGCGGGGGAGATCATCATCTCCGGTCGCGGCGGGGACCGGGAGCAGGTGGTGTGATGAGAGCGTCGTCGATCATCAAGGCGGGTCAGGGCGGCGCGATCCTGAAGCGTCTTTCGGGGGTGGACCTCGCGGACCACCTTCGTCAGGCGGACGCGGTGGTGGCGGAGGCGCGTCGTCGGGCGGCGCTGCTTCTGGAGGAAGCGCGGGTTGAGGCGGACGGGATGCGGGAGGCGGCGCGGCGCGAGGGGTTCGCGGCGGGAGTGGAGGAAGGGCGGCGCGAGGGTCTTCGTCAGGGGCGCGAAGAATCGTTCACGGAGGGGGTGGCGCGGTTCGAGCGGGAGCATGCGGGGGTCGTGTCGGCGCTGCGCGGGGCGTTCGAGGCGTTCGAGGCGGAGAAGGAGCGGCTTTTGCGGGACGCGGGGCGGGATCTGCTGAGCTTCGCGGTCGAGGCGGCGCGGCGGTTGACGTTTGCGGTCGGGACGGCGGGACCGGAGTCGGCGCAGGCGAACCTGGATCGTGCGCTGCAACTGGCGGGGATGGCGACGGATGTGACGGTCCACGTTCATCCGAAGGACGCGGAGGCGCTTCGGACGTACGCGGCGTCGGACGCGGTGCGGATGCAGGGGCTTTCGCATGTGCGGGTGGCGACGGACGAGGGGATCTCGCCGGGTGGATGCCGCGTGACGTGGGGATGCAG
>BOJX01000327.1 GCA_016860685.1 Planctomycetota bacterium | reverse complement strand
CAAATACATCAAAAACCGCGGACTCGAGAAGCAGGAGGGCCTCATCCTGCGACACCTTCTGCGCCTCGTCATCCTCGCCGGCGAGTTCAAGGAGAAAACGCAGGATCCGCACTACGCCGAAATCGCCGACCGCGCCACCCGTGCCGCCCAGCAGGTCGACCCGCGCTACACCGACCGCTTCCTCGCCGAAGCCGTGCAGGCCAAGGCCCTGGCGATCACCCCGACATAGACCCGGTTGTGAACCCGAACCGCGCCCGCCTGTCCTTAACGGCGCGAAGATAGGTCAAGAGCAAAAAGGCGTTCTTCATTCCGCCCTGTTCCGAAGGGTTGAAGCGGCGTCACAAAAGGACGCCGACGCTCCGACGTGTTTTTCCTCGAGCAAGCGGGCATGCGCAGCGGCGCGGCGCTGCAACGCATGTGGCGCGGTGAAGGATCGGACGCCCATCGCGGCCGCCAGCGGCAGGCGGCAGTCGGTCAACGCCATCTCTGCGGTCCGGACACGCCGCGCGTCCCGGTGCAAGGAGTACACCAGGCGACGGGACGCGGCGCAGTTCACGGGTTTCCTAAAGAATCCGATGAGACCCCGCCGTCGGCCGGTGTTTCCGGTGGGGGACAGGCGCCCGGCGCACAACGCCGGGGTTGAGGCAGCGCATGTGCTGAGGCTCGAAGGAAAGCAGAAACTGCACTTTTTTCCCGACCGTGCCCCAGATATGAACCCGGATGAGTTTGCGAGGTATCATCATGTTCGATCCGCCAGCCCAAGTCCTTCTCGTTCATGTTTCCCACTTCCTGCCAGCCCGGATCATTCTCGATCGGGAACCGGGGGAATCGCGAAACTCTGCTCGCTTTTTTCTCGCGGGCTCCCCCGGCGAACTGGCGATCAAGCGGACAGGTCGATTCCGCCGATGATAGCCCCAACGATTGACCGATCGCAGAGGCGTCGGCAGGGGTGCGGACCGGGGAAGCGCGGCGCGGCGCCGGGACCGGTCCGACGGAGGCGCAACTATGTTTGATTTCATTGCCTGGGTGGCGACGGTGTTCGGATTGATCTACATTCTGTTCATGGGCGGTCTGGTTCAAACTGCGTAAGTGGATGGGGGCGGACGGCGGGGCGGGCGACGGCGCGGCGATCAAACTGCCGCGGATCCGATGATACGCGCTCAGCTTCGCGGGTCTTCCCCTCATCCGCGGTGGATTCAGGATCCTGCCGGGGCCGTGACGGGAGGGCCTCCGGCGCGCTCTTTGCTAACCCTGAATCGCCCGGAAGTCGGCGGATCGGTGGCCGAAACCGCAGCATTCGGAACATCGGGATTAAGGAGAAAAGACATGGATGGATTGGTGCTCGCACTGGCCGGTCTCGTGCTTGCGGTTCTGTTCGGGCTGATCGACGTGCTGATTCAGACGAGCTAAGCCGTTAGCGCCGTCTCATGCGGACGACGAATGCTCCCGCCGCTTATTCCCTCTGCCTGACGATCATGCTGACGGCGAGGCGCCGTCGCCGGTGGACTG
>BOJX01000326.1 GCA_016860685.1 Planctomycetota bacterium | reverse complement strand
GGAAGCCCGAATCCGATCAGGCGCAGCATTACCAGCACGATGGCGCAGATGACGAGTGCCGCGTATTCACGGCGCAGCCTTGCGCCCGACGCCGTCGCGCCGTCAACCGACATGCCCCACCCCGTCGTTCCCGCCGCAATCAAGGCGCTCGATGCCCGATCCCCCGGACGGAGACGACGCGCCGATGACCTTGACCCACCACGCCGCCCGCTGGGTCACCTCCGAAGGATACGCCTCCGCCTCCAGCAGGCGCAGCGCGTTGCGCGTCGCCGCCGGTCCGGGACGAAGCCGGTAGTCGAACACCATCCCCGTCCGATCGAGATTCTCCTGAAAATGCACGTTGCACGCCGTCACGCCGTCGCCCAGCTCCGTCACGCGCCGCTCGTGCGTGGCGATGACGAAGAAATGAGGGAATGTCTTCAGGTGTTCGACCACCGCCAGCGTCGCCGCCGCCTGTTCATCCGAGTTGGTTCCGCGAAACGGCTCGTCAATCAGACCGAGGATCGGCGCCTCGCCTTCCGCCGGAACCACCAAGCGCTTCAGATGACGCACTTCCGCCAGAAAGTAGCTCTCATGCTTCGCCAGGTTGTCGCGCACGCGCAGGTCGGTGACGAGGCGGACCGGACAAAGCCTCATTTCCTCCGCGCACACGGCGGCGCCGAGATGCGCCAGGATCGTGTTCAGTCCGATCATCCGCAGGTACGTGCTCTTTCCCGACATGTTGGACCCGGTGATCAGCAACATGCGCGTCCGAACGTCAAGCGACACGTCGTTCGCCACGCAACGAGCAGGGTCAACGAGCGGATGCCTCCCCGCGGCAATGCGAACCCCGTGATCCGCGCTGATCTGCGGAAAAGATGCGCCATCGCGCTCCCAGCCGAACGCCGCCGGTCCGCACAAGGCGTCAAGGTCGCCTGCGGCGCGGATCGCCCGGATCAGCGACTCACGCCGTCCCACAACGATCTTCAATATCCCTGCCGCCACGTGAAGGTCGTAGAACAACCCGTAATTGAAGAAGGCGTGCATCGGTCCGCCGACATCCGCCCACGCCAGCCGCCGACAAAGCGCGGGAAGCGCCTCGCCTGACGCCGCGTCGTTCAAAGCATCCGAGAGTTCCGACAGTTCTCCCGCTCGCGGAAGCGCTTCCCCCGCGCCCTGCGCCGCCGTGAGCAACCCCTCCGCCGCCGCGCCGGCTCGTCGCCACGGTCCCAACGCCTCGTGCAACTCGACGGCCCGGGAGCGGAACAGCACTGCGTTGACCACCAGCAACGCCAGCCCCCACCCCCCGACCGCGTACTCCCCGCTCCCGACGCGGTACAACAGGTAGAACGCCAGAATCAACGACACCCCCGACCAGATCCGCAGCGCCGTCACCCCGCCCGTGCCGGTCAGCGCCTTCGCCCTTTCGATCGCCGGGATCAACCGCTCCAGCGCTTCATCGCACCCGCGCAGCGCCGCCAGTCCCGCCATCACGCGGATGCGAGCCTCGGGTTCCTTCGTCAGCGCCGCAAG
>BOJX01000325.1 GCA_016860685.1 Planctomycetota bacterium | reverse complement strand
CAGGTGATGGCGATGCGCTGCTGCGAGGAGGCTCTCCAGCTTCAACCAGATCAAACCGAGGCGATCGCGTTGTGGCTGGCCGCGAACATCCGGCGTGAGGGCCGGCTGGGAATGAACGTCGAAAGCGGCGACCCTGACGAGTCGGGGCGTCCGGACGGGACGAGGCCGACGGAGTTCCCGCGGGCGCTTTACTTCACGCAGGCGGCGGGTCCGAGATATGCGCACATGATCCTCGACCGGGCGGTGCGGGACCGGGATTCGGCGGTGGCGCTGGGGGCGATCGAGGCGTTGCGGCTGACGGCGGGAGCGTCGTCCCTGACCGGTTCGGAGTCTTACAAACAACCGCTGGTTCAGGCGCTGCAATTTCCGGACGTGCTGGTGCGGATCCGTGCAGCGCTTGCGCTAGGGGCCGCGTTGCCGACGCAGAGCTTCGTGGACAGTGACCGGGTGATTCCGGTTCTTTCGGAGGCGCTGGCGCTGTCGGGGCGGGTGAAGGTGCTGGTCGTCGCGCCGTCGGAGGAGATGCTCAACCGCGTGACGGGCGGCTTGCGCTCGGGGGACTGCGAGGCGATCGGGGAAAAAGGGTTTTTCACGGGGATGTCGCGGGCCCGGCGGGAGTTCGAGCACCTCGGCGGGGTGTTTCTTTCGACGGGGATGTCCGAACCTGATCTCGCCGGCGCGTTGGCGGAGCTGCGTCGTGAATTCGCGTTCAGTCAGACGCCGGTGGTGATTCTGACCGCGCCGGACCAGCGCAAGGCCGCGGAAGACGCGGCTCGCGGCGACGCTTATTGCGAGCTTGTCGAAGATGGGGCGGACAGCGCGGCGCTTCTTGCCGCGCTGGGGAGCATCCGGTCGCGGACGTCGCAAAAGGTGCTCAGTGCGGATGAGGCGTTCGGTCTGTCGCTTCAGGCGGCGCAGACGCTGGAGATGATCGCGGGATTCGGCCGGACGGTTTACGATTTTCATCGAGCCGAGCCTGCGTTGATCGGGGCGCTGGCGTCGGGCCAGGAGGAGCTTCAGACGTTGTGTGCGTCGGTGCTGGGGCAGATTCCGTCGGCGTCGGCGCAGCGGTCGATCGCGCACGTGGCGCTGGATGAGGCTCGCAGCGAGTCCTTGCGGGTGGCGGCGTTCGCCGCCTTGGCCCGGTCGGCGCGGAACTTCGGCAACCAGCTCGAACCGGATCAGGTGACCCGGTTGCTGGAGGTGGCGCGGTCATCGAATCTGACGCTGCGGACGGCGTCGAGCCGGGCGCTGGGGGCGCTCAACCTGGCGGATAATCAGGCGAGCGCGATCATCCGCGGCGTATCACGGGGTTGATCCGTCGGGAGATGCGGGTCGCGCCGGAAGCGGCGGCGGCGCAGGAGGACCGTCGTCATGCCGTCCCTGACATACAAGGAGGCCGGGGTCAGCATCGCCGCCAATACGCGGTGGGTGGACGCGATCCGCGCGTGCATGACCGCAACGTATGACCCGCGGGTCATGAACCGGCACAACGCCTTCGCCGGTCTTTACCGCCT
>BOJX01000324.1 GCA_016860685.1 Planctomycetota bacterium | reverse complement strand
TTGTAGAAGTTGATGTATTTGCCGACGAGATTGTCCACCGGACGCAGCAGCAGGAACGACCACTGCAGCCACTCCGCCGGCGCGTTGCCGAAGACTTCGATCATCTTGTCGACGTCGAAGTACTCCTCCTTCGTCCACAGCGCCAGGTGATGCTCGCTCGACGACCAGTCCACCGGCGCGGCCATCAGGATCAGGTTGCGCACGCGCTCCGGGTGCAGCGCGGCGTACATCGCACTCATCGACCCGCCCATGCAGTAGCCGACGAGGTTGATCTTCTCGACGCCGTTGCGCTCGCAGATCCGCTCAACGCAGTGATGCAGGTAGCGCTCGATGTAGTCCTCCAGGTCGAGGAACCGGTCGCCGTCGGAAGGCACGCCCCAGTCCACGTTGTAGGTGTCGAACCCCCCGCGGACGAAATGCTGAACGACGCTCTTGCCTTCCTTCAGGTCGAGAATGTAAGGCCGGTTGACCAGGGCGAAGACGAACAGCAGCGGCGTCTCATAGCGCGGCGCGGCGGGATTGTTGTAATGAATGAGGCGGAGCTTGTCCTCCTTGTACACCGGTTCGCCCGGCGTGATGCCCACGCGGACGCGCTGCGCGGCGTCGATCACTTTCGGCCAGCTCGCCGCTTTCGTCAGCGCCTCCTGCCACTGCTTCTGCGTGTCCGACAGCGCCGCGCTCCACATCTGCGTCAGGGTGTCCATCGCGCTCATCGTCCGCCTCCCTGTTTCGTCTTCCCGCCGGTCCTGCCGCCGCCGGTCGCGCCGCCTTCGAGGTCGTCCACGCGCTTCGACAGCGCGGCGAGCTGATCGAGCACGCGGTCCTCGAAGTTGTGCAGAAACTGCATGAGGTCCGACGTGTCCGCGCGGCTGGGCGCCTGCGCGCCGTGCAGCGTTTTTCTCATGAATTCATCGAGCTGCTGACGCATCGCCAGGGCGTTCTCCATCGATTTCTTCATCATCTGAAGAAACGCCTCGGAGCGCATGTACTGATCCATCCCCTTCGTCCACGCCTCCAGGAACGTCTGCTGCATCTTCGACAGCATCTCGGAAGGCGACAGCGCCGGCGCAGGAGGCGGAGCGCTCGCCGGCGCCCCGGGGGCGCCCGGCATCTTGCTCATCGCATCCGTCCAGAATTTCATCCAGGCATCGGCGCCGGAGAAAGGGTTGCTTTCGTTCATGTTCTTCGCTCCATCGTCCGCAGCTTGCTCACCCGCACAGCTCCACCGCCACCGCGTCCGCCTCGCCGCCGCCGATGCACAGACAGGCGATGCCGATGCGCCCCTTCGTCCACCGCAGACCGCGCGTCAACGTGTTCAGAATCCGCGCGCCCGACGCGCCGATCGGATGACCGATCGACACCGCGCCGCCGTAGGCGTTCACCTTCGCGTGATCCAGCCCCAGCTCGCGCATCGCCACCATCGGAACCACCGCGAACGCCTCATTGATCTCAAAAAGGTCCACCTGGCTGGTCTTCAGCGACAGCTTTTCGCACAGACGCTTGATCGCGTGAACCGGGGC
>BOJX01000323.1 GCA_016860685.1 Planctomycetota bacterium | reverse complement strand
TGGGCGACTGCGGCCCCGACGGCGAACTCTCGCCGGATGCGCGGACCCGCGCCGAAGCCCTCGGACGCTCGCTGGTCGGTTGCATTTCCGTCTCCAGCAAGGAGCGGACTCAGCATCTGGACCTGGTCGAAATCCGTTACACCGGTCCCGACCCCGACCTCGGCGTCAAGCTTGTCGACGCCTTGCGCAGCATTTACGTCGAGGACACGCGGACGCGCATTCGTGAAGTTCTCGAAGGCAAAAAGGCCTGGTACACAAAACGCCTCGACGACGCCACTGCGCACCTCACCGCGACTCAGAAGCAGCTCTCATTGCTCCGTCTCGAGAATCCCTACATCGATCCGCACAACCCCTCGACGGTCGCCGATCGTCTCGAGGATCTGCAGCGAGAGCGCCGCGACCTGGAGCTGCGCCTTAAGACCGCGGCGATCGATATGTCCGGGCTTCAGGAACTCTACCGCTCCACGCAGATGCGCATCGCCGTCGGCGCCCGGGGCGGCGCCGAACCGGGACCGGGGCTGCTTTTCAGCGCCGAAGCCGTCCGGATCGCCACCGCGATCAAGTCCATCGATGACCAGATCGAGAAGCTCAGGCTCGACCGAGGCATGCTCGACGAGCATCCGGAGATCGTCCAGCTTCGCGCTGAACGCGCCCGGCTTGAGGAGCGCCTCTTTACCCAGCGTCGCGCGGACGATCAGGTCGCCTCCAACCAGCCGATCGAAACCGCCGACCCCCAGATTGTCGAGCACGATGACCCCATCCTCATTCAGTGGCGCCAGGAAAACGACCGCATCAAAAACCAGATTGACACCCTCGAGCAGCACACCCGCGAGTTCGAGACGCGCCTCGCCGCCACGATCGAGAAAATTGATAAGCTCACCGTCGCAAAAGACCGCGTCCTCGATCAGCAGGAGACCTTCGCCCGCCTGATCGGAGACATCGACCTCGCCACGGCCGAGTGCAACGGATATCGCGACGTCCTCGGGCGCATCGAGCCGATCCTCGCGGCCAACGAGCAGGGACGCGCAGTCACGTTCACCGAAGACCAGGCCGCCCGAGGCTCGCACGTTCCCGTCTCCCCGCAGACCCGGACGATCATGATCGTCGCCCTTCTGCTCGGGTGCTGCGCCGGGATCGCGTTCGTCATCCTCGCCGAGGTCATTGACCACGTCTTCCGCAACTCCCAGCAGGTCGCTCGCTCCGTCGGGCTGACCATCCTCGAGACGATCGACGTGATCGTGACCTCCGCCGATCGCCGACGCAGCCTCATCCGGCGCGTCGTCCTCGCCCCCGCCGCAATCACTCTCGGATTGAGCCTGCTGATCGTCAGCGCCGGTGTCGCCTACCTGAGCGTCGAGCACCCGACCCGCTACGAAAGCCTGCGGAAGCTCCCGGACGCTTTGCTGGACAGGCTTGCGGAATCCAACCTCTTCCCGCATCCTTCACATGGCGCCGCCGATCGCGGCGACACCGCCGCCGCTCTGGCGGACAGCCGCGGCTGACGCCCGGCGACCGAGCGGCCGCCG
>BOJX01000322.1 GCA_016860685.1 Planctomycetota bacterium | reverse complement strand
TGTCCTGCGTCTCGACGGTCCGCGTCGTCACGCCGACCGGGCCATACGTGTACGACTCGTGGAACTCGTCGCCGACGTTGTCATACGACAGGCCGTTGTACCGCCACGGCGACAGCCGCACCGCCGCGACACGCTGCGACAGGCCGTAGTAGTCGTGCATCACGCTCTTCGCCTTGCACACGCCGCTCGGCCCCCAGTCGATCACCGTCGAGTCCACGGCCTCGCACCGCCACGTGGCGATCCGCCGGCCCCGCAGCTCATCATACCCGGAGATCTCGCCGATCGCCCCCTCGTGCCGCACGTCGCCGAGCGTCTGCTTCCCCTCCGGCACGTCGTAGACGGTGTACGAATATTCCTGTTTCTGAAGGCGGTCGGGGTTCGAGAAGCTGTCGTTCTCGTAAAAAGTGTTCTCCACGATCTGCGTCCACCACCGCCCGCCCTTGCCCAGCTTCGCGTCCCACCGATACGTCGTCCGCTGGCGATAGAGCATATGCGGTGCAACGTAAAAGCCGCCCGGCGTGCCGTACCCGCCATACGTGAACGTCTCCACCGCCACACGGTCCAGCGTGTTGCCCTCGTCACCCTCGAAGAAGAGCGTCTGCGTGCTCATCAACTGGTCCCGCCCGTGCGCGGCGTAGTCCATCCACTGCGGGCTGGTGACATCCGGAACGCCCGGAGGCCGCTCCTCCCCGTTGCCGTCCAGCACCCCCTCGTAGGCGTAATTATACCGCGCGACCGACCGCAAAACCTCCTCATCCTCCGGGTCCACCTCCACCCCCGCCAGCCGGTTCCCGTTCGGATCGTAGTAGTACCGCTTGTCTACCTCACATCTTGAACGACATCTAGCTTTGCAAGTAACTTTTCCGGTACGTCGAGTCGCCGGCTGATTTCATTAATCAATGAGCGCGAGCCCGCGAACGACGTCACCGCCTTCTTCCAAGGCGTTACAGCTGGTTCGACGGAACTCCTGCTGTTGGATGCGGAGTCGCGCAGCATGGGAATGCAAATGTACGGATCTCTCCTGTTGTAGATTCGAGAAGGGATCACAACATAGCCCCATTCGTTTACAATAAGATAAGACCTGCGCGATGCTGGGTGAATTCGGTTCAAGGCGTAAGCCAACCAAGTAAGACTTCCAGCGGCAACAAGACCAGTGACGACTCGAAACAGCATCCAGTTCAGGAAAAGCGCCCCGGCCACTCCAAATGCGCAGAGAACTATGGATCGCATCCACATGCCTTCATCTTGATCGAAGGCCCAAATCGAGACCGCTTGTTCATAATCGGCCCCGCATTCCGGGCATACAGCCTGCGGAACGTGTGTTAGGTCGTATGAGCACGCCAAACACCTCTCGATGCTTCGAACGTTGATTGGCATGACGCCGAACACGTCAGCAGCTTCTCTGTCTTGGTTCACCCTGAATTGGAGTGTCGCCCTCGTCAAGTTACACACACCGCGTCGCGCCGCGTGTCGAGCGGTTTCTCGCCGTCGCGGCTTGGATTTATCGCATTCGTGCCCAAACGGATGAG
>BOJX01000321.1 GCA_016860685.1 Planctomycetota bacterium | reverse complement strand
ACGCGCTGTATGAGATTCCGCTGACGCACGGCGGCGGGAACTTCCACCTCGACGCGCTCGGCCATTCCTTCACCACGCGCCTGATCAACAACGAAAACCCCGACAAGACCGAGCAGCAGATTCACGATCTGTGGCGCGAGTTCCAGAACCTGGACACCACGTTCTTCAACCCCTTCGACCGCACCGTGGACGCGACGCAGCACATCGACATGTGGATGCAGGTCATCGCCGACGACGCGATCATCATCTCCGACTGGCCGTTCAACGACGGCTCGTCGCAGGACCGCATCTGCGACCGCGCGGCGGACGACCTTGCCGCGCGCGGCTATCGCGTCTTCCGCACCCCCGCGCGCAGCGTCTCCGGGACGCATTACACCTACACCAACGTCGTCATGTGCAACGGCGTGGTGATGATCCCGTCGTACACGAACAGCACCGTCCGTCAGCACAACGACGAAGCCCTCGCCGTCTACGAAGCCGCTCTGCCGGATAAGACAATCGTGCAGATCGACGCCCAGGCGATCGTCACCGCCGCTGGCGTGCTGCACTGCATCGTCATGCACATGCCCGCCCCACCCGGCGGACGCAACCCGACCGTCTACCTCAAGAACCTTCGCGGCGGCGATGTGCTGCGCGGCGGCGACAGCGTGGACGTGAGCTGGATCAGCGACGACGACGAAGGCGTGACGTCCGTGGACATCCTGCTCTCGACCAACGGCGGCGACGCCTTCGACACGATCGTCGCCGAAGACCTCCCCCCCACCGGCGGCTTCGCGTGGACCGTGCCCGATCTGCCGACCGATCAGGCCCGCCTGCGCCTCGTGGTGCATGACGCCGACGGTCGCACCGGCGCCGACGAAAGCGACACGGATTTCCTCATCTGCTCGTCGGACGGCTGCCCCTGCACGGGCGGCGAGCGGATCAAAAAGGTCCGCTGCAAGCAGGGGGCGGGCACATTCACGCTCGTCGTCATCCTCAGCGGGGGACGCCCCGGCGATACGTACCTCGTCACACTCTCCACAGGCCCGCAATCCGCGGGCGTCCTCAACGACCGCGGCAAGGGCAAGGCGAAGTTCACCGGCGTCCCCCAAGGCAAAGGCCTCGCCACCACCGCCTGGGGCTGCGGCGCGGGGGACGAACAGGCGTACGCGTGTCCGTGAAGTACCCAAAGTATTGAAAATCGCTGGCGCCCGGCTTGGTTCCGGAAAAAGGTGCGCACAGGCCTCGACCCTTGAGACCAAGAAATCCGTGATCTGCGCAAGTTTCCGATATTGCGGTGCTTCGGAGATCTTCGCACACGGTCGAAAAATATTCTTCCCTACTCTCGGCGCCTTGTTATCATGCAGTAGAGACAGGGGAGTCCCGTGCTGAGAGCGACCCGACAGCATCCCGACCGATGGGGATTCCGATACGGGTAGGTCTGCCCGCACCGCACTGCACCGCACCGCTTAGCGCGGCTTCTCAGCGCTTCGCTTCACGAGACCTGCGTCGCGCCGCTTGGCCGTCGGAATCCGTCTTTGCCCCGCGCCGACTCGATCCCGGTCTGTCGTC
>BOJX01000320.1 GCA_016860685.1 Planctomycetota bacterium | reverse complement strand
GCGGTGATGAGCTGGTCGATCTGCCCCTCGCGCTCCATCGCGGCGAGGCCCTCGTGCTCCCGGAACACGTGCTTCTGCATGTCGAGGATGTGCTCGCGCAAGGCCTCGAAAACGCGCCGCCGCGTGAGCATGCCGACGAAGCGCCGCGACCGGTCGCGCGTCACGACGGGCAGCACGTCGTGATTCTCCCGCTGGAACACGGCGAGGGCGCGATACAGGTCGTCGTCCTCGTACACCGAAACGACGCGCTCGGTCATGATGTCCGCGGCGATGAGCATCGACCCCAACCCCGGTTCATCGAGCATCCGCGAAAGATCGGGCATCGAGATCACGCCGACGAGACGCGGACCGTCGAGCACGGCGAACACGGGGCGCGTTCCCGGCGTCAGTTTGGCCGCCAGTTCCTCCAACCCCGCGGCGGGCGTCGCCACCGCCTGCCAGTCGCGCTCGGTCAACCTCGACACGGGCCAGGATTCGAGCACGTGAACCATCGCGTCGGCGGCATGCGCGGGGGACTCGGCCGCTGTGGCGACCTGCTCGCGATTCAATCCCCAGCGACGCCCCAGCATGTACGCGCTCACGCACACCAGCATCAGCGGGACGATCAACCCGTAGCTCCCCGTCATCTCGGTGACCATCACAACGGCCGCAAGGGGTGTGCGCATCGTCGCCGCCAGCACGCCGCCCATCCCCACCGGGATCAGACCCTGCCGGACACTCTCCGGACACGCGCCGGGTATGACGCACTCGCATGCCGTCCCCAGCAGCATCCCCGCCACGCCGCCCAGAAACACGCTCGGACCCAGCACGCCGCCCGACGCCCCGGACCCGACCGTGCAGCCGGTCGCGACGCATTTGAACACCAGCACCAGCGCGATGAAGAGCATCTGTCGCGCCGCGCTGTCGCCCGCACCGGATGCAAAAAGCTCGCCGGACAGCGCATTGCGGATGAATGCATACCGACCGTCCATCACCTGCGGCAACATGCACGCGATCGCCCCCGTCGCCAGACCGCCCAGCGCCGGCGCAAACCAAGACGGCACGCGCCGCAAGACCTCAACGCCGCGCTCGACGATCCGAAGACTCAGGTTCAGCAGGATGCACGCGACTGCGCAAAGCGGACCCAGCAAAGCGTAGATCAACAACCACCGCGCCGAGTCGAACCCGAGCTGCTGCACGCCCGCAAGCAGGTACTGCTGCGCCGGAAGCCCCAGCATCGGCATCCACGAGATGAACGCCGAATACCCCATCACCGACGCCACCACCGACGGAACCATCGCGTCCGACTCGTACTCCGGCTCGCGGTAGAGGACGCTCGTTGCAAAAAGCGCGCCGCCCAGTGGACAGCGGAAGATCGACCCCACGCCCGCCGCGCACCCCGCCACCAGCAGCACACGACGCTCATGCGCCGTGGTTGGAAACACCCGCCCGAACGCCGATCCGATCGCGGCGCTCACCGCCGCCACCGGACCTTCCGGCCCGGTGGACCCCCCGCAGGACAGAACCGCGACGTTTGCGATCGCCTTCGTCGCCGGTCCGCGCAGCGGGAGGTTGCCCAG
>BOJX01000319.1 GCA_016860685.1 Planctomycetota bacterium | reverse complement strand
GTATCAGGCCCGGTTGTAAACATCCCCCCCGCCAGACAGCACGTCGCCGCCACCAGAGGCTTATGCGTGTTCGCCACCGACGCCGCAGCGCCTGCTCCGAGCGAGTGCCCCAGAACGTAGATGCGCGAGCGATCGACGCAATAATCCTCCGCGAGCCAATCGAGAAGTATCCGGAAAAAAGCCGGTCGCGCAAGAAACGGATAGGTCAACGGGGCCGCGACCAGGAACCGCCGTTCATCCGCCAGCGATTTGATCCGACCGGCGCCGTAGCCGTCGAAGAACATGTTTTCATCTCCTCCGGCTCCGTGCAGCGCAATGACAAGAGGAAGGGGCTTGTCGTGCGCCGCATCCGGGGGGGCGTATACGCGCACGGGGATGGGGCTTCCGTCTGCGCGCAGTACGCGCCAGGTATCTCCCGTACGCCTTCGATAGGGATTAGCCCCGCTCAGGAGCGCCTCGATCTCCGAGCCGACCTCGTTTTGCAGCTTGCAGGGATCGGCAAGTAACAGCGCCGAAACCTCTTCGCCTGGCTGATCCGTCAGCAGAGCGTTGCGCCCCGCGCAGCAGCCCAGAGCCAGCATGATTTCCGGCGATTCTGCGCGAACCTCGGCCAAGCGCATTTCGTTCCGTCGGCGTACCTGATCCAGGGATTCATCGAGCACCACAAGCTGCGCGACCGGATACTCCTCTTCGTTCTGGAGAACCAGCACGACGTCGTAACAGCCGCCGCCGAGATCGTTTCTCGATGCCACGACGGGAATCGCCTGCGCTATCGCCACCCTTTGGGTGCCGAGAATTTTCTTCGGTGCTTCCAGCACGTTTCCGCTTCCGCGATGCTTCAGTCGCAGAGTCAAGGCGATCTCACGGTCAGGTTCGATATCCGCAGGGTAAATCGACTCGCACGCCGCAATCGGTATCTGACCCGGGCGCGCCACAGGAGGCAGCATCCGGACTTTCAACGACGCCGCGAAGCGCATCGAATCCGTCCGCTCCTCGCGAGGAAGAAGGGATTGTGTCAGCGCATTAAGCGATTGAAGCGCCGCCCGCCCGTTCCCCGCAAAAAACGCCAGGGTTAGATTGTCAAACTCACGGTTGATTTCTTCGGCGCGAGCCGTCGGCAGCGGATAACGATCCAAGGTCTTTTCGAAACGCAGATACGCGGCGGCGAGGTCCGCCCGCGTCACCGGCACACGTGGTGGGACCGCCACCGGTTCCTGGACCGACATGGGAAGGCCCGATCGGATGGGATTACCACGAAATACCGCGAGCGCCGTCGATTCCACGCAGGCTCCGGCCACAAAGAGTCCGAGAAAACCGGGAAGCAATTCACGTTGAACCTGCGGTGTCATACGTCTGAGCTATGACCCAATCCGGTGAATGACCTGAAGAAAAAGACGGCGTATCCTGGGTGGAGTTTCAGTTCACCCTCTACGAAAGAATACGTCATGAGGCAGGGTACCGCAGAAACGGCGGAAGTTCCAGGGGTTCGGATGTTCGGGAAGCGAGCGTGAAGCGGCTGGCCCAGATCGTTCACCGGCTTGCGCGGGCTGCGCGTAGAAAGGGCCT
>BOJX01000318.1 GCA_016860685.1 Planctomycetota bacterium | reverse complement strand
GGCAAGGAGGCCGAGGGACGGGCGGTGCTGGCGGTGATCGACGACATCCTCGCCCGTTCGGAGCACCAGTGGCAGGCGTCAGCGAAGAACAAACTGAAAAAGTAGACGGGCCAGTTGTCAGCCGTGGTACGGCGGAGGCGGAAGACGAACACAGGCACGTTCCGGTTTCGCGCGATCTTGATGAGATCCGGCATCCGGTTCCACAACAGCAGACGGGGCGCATTCTGGTCCGCCCCACCCCGCAGCACGGATCTTCGATCCCCAACAGGCAGGTGAGTGCCGATTTCAGGGCTGTCCCTTGCGAAGCCGAGTGTTGCGCTCTAACGTTGACGCAACGCCGTGCCGAGGCGTCAAGTTAGCGCGGCGATGGTGTCAGCGTCGTCGCGTGGGGGAGGAACAGCCGGTACGTCTGATACCCCCCGCCGATGTTCGACGCGGGCAACCCGTGTTGCCTGAGAATCCGTGTCGCCACGTACCCGCGCTGGCCCACCTGGCAGTAGGCGGCGATGTCGCGCCCGCGCGGAAGCTCCGCGAGGCGCTCCCGCAGCTCCTCCACGGGGATGTTGACGGCGCCGGGGATGCATCCCGCCGCGAACTCCTGCGCGGTCCGCACATCCAGCAGGTAAGGCTGGTCCGGTTCCGCGGTCGCCAATACGGTTTCGACATCCACCTGCGGGTGATCCCCGCGCAGCAGCCCGGACGCGACGAAGCCCGCCATGTTCACCGGATCCTTGGCCGATCCGAACTGCGGTGCGTACGCCAGCTCCATCTCCTCGAGGTCGAACACGGTCATGCCCGCCTGGATCGCCACGGCCAGGATGTCGATCCGCTTGTCCACGCCCGCGCCGCCGACGGCCTGCGCTCCCAGCAGCTTTCCCGACACCGGCTCGAACACGATCTTCAGCGTCATCGGTTCGGCGCCGGGGTAATACCCGGCGTGATGCGCGGGATGAACGTAGACCTTGCGGTAGGGGCGGTTTCCGCGGCGCAAGGACTTCTCGCTCGCGCCCGTCATCGCCGCCGTGAGATTGAACACGCCGACGATCGCCGTGCCCTGCGTCCCGCGATATCGAACGTCGCGCCCGAAGACGTTGTCCGCGGCAATGCGGCCTTGACGGTTCGCGGGACCGGCGAGCGGAATCTGCGCCGGATCGCCGGTGACCGCGTCCTTGATCTCCACCGCGTCGCCCACGGCGTAGATGTTGGGGTCGCTCGTCTGCATGCGGTCGTTAACGCGAATGCCGCCGCGCGGACCGATCTCCAGCCCCGCGTCGGCGGCGAGCCTGCTCTCCGGGCGCACGCCGACGCCGAGGATCACCAGTTGTGCCGTCAGTCGCCCGCCGGATTTCAGCTTCACCGTCACGCCTTCGGGGGATTCCTCGAACGCTTCCGCCGACTCGCCCAGCAGGACACGCACTCCCCGCCGATGAAGCGCTTCGACGATCGGCGTCGTCATCTCCGCATCGAAGGGCGGTAAGACCTGGTTTTGAAGCTCGACGACCGCCGTCTCGATCCCGCGCTTGACGAAGTTCTCGACCAGTTCGAGTCCGATGAACCCCGCACCGACCACGACGG
>BOJX01000317.1 GCA_016860685.1 Planctomycetota bacterium | reverse complement strand
CGCAGCGCCGGGCGAGCTTCGCGGCGACGATGTTCTTCGCAATGTGACGCGCCATGTACGCGGCCGACCGGTCCACCTTGCTGGCGTCCTTCCCCGAGAACGCGCCGCCGCCGTGGCGCCCCCAGCCGCCGTAGGTGTCGACGATAATCTTGCGTCCGGTCAACCCGGCGTCGCCGTGCGGTCCGCCGATGACGAAGCGCCCGGTCGGATTGATATGAAACTCGATGTCGTCCGACCACAGCGCCGGACACTCGTGCTGCACGACCGGACGGATGACCTCCTGAATCAAGGTGCGCCGGGCCGCGTCGCTCATGTGCGCTTCCGGATCGTTCGGGTCATCCAGCGCCTCCTCGGTATGCTGCGTCGAAAGCACAATCGTGCGCAGACCGACCGGCTGATCATCCTGATACTCGACGGAGACTTGGCTCTTCGCGTCCGGGCGCAGCCACCTGATGAGGCCTTTTTCACGAACCTCTGTGATACGGGCGATGATCTGACGGGCCAAGTGGATCGGCATCGGCATCAGACCGCTGGTTTCATCGCAGGCGTATCCGAACATCAGTCCCTGATCGCCGGCGCCTTGCTCTTTCTGCGTTGCGCTGTCGCTGGTGACGCCGCGGCTGATGTCCGCCGACTGACTGTGAAGCGCGCGGAGCACGGCGCAGCTTCGGTAGTCGAAACCCGTCGTCGGGTCGTCATAGCCGATCTCGCGGACCGTCCGTCGGGCGGTGTCCTCAACCTTCGAGAGCGCCTTTTCCGCCGCCTGATTATGAACCGTCACCTCGCCCGCGAGCACGATCAGACCGGTCGTAACGAGCGTTTCGACGGCGACCCGGGCGTCCGGATCGTGTTCGAGGAGGCTGTCGAGAACCGCGTCGGATATCTGGTCCGCGACCTTGTCCGGGTGCCCCATCGAGACGGATTCGGAAGAAAAACAGTATGTCCGGCCGCCGCATGATCCCTTCATGCCAGATTCTCCTGCCGCACAGCGGTCTTCGATTCACAACGTGGATAACGTTCAAGGCCGCCACCGACGCACCGCGAGATTCCGGCGCCCCCCCGGAATATCGACGCCTCGACGGACGCCGCGCCAGTTCGACATCCTAGCCGCACCGCCGGGTCCGCAAAAGCGAGCGCACCGGTGCAATTTATCGCAGGGCACGGCGTCAGAACCTCCAGGCGAGCGAGCCTTCCCGCAGCGGCGGTCGAGCGAGCCTTGCCGACAACTGCGGCTTTCGGTGGATCCCGGACGCGCCGTGACGAACGATCGAGACCGCAGGCCTTGCGCGGGGCGTTCTACCGCGTTACGATGTCGCACGCGGAGCCTCGGAGGCGGCGCGAGACGGCGCGGTGACGCCGCGCACCGGGGAGCGCGGGTCGCGCGAACCCTCGCCCGCCCGGAAGTCCGTGAGAGGCTTCCCGACTGAAAACGCCGCCGTCGAACGTCCGCAAGGCCGGCAGCGAAACTTATCGGGTGGTCGTGCTCTCAATGTCTAACCCGTCGCATGAATCCGTGTCTTATTCCGTGAAGTCGGAGGCGCCGGGGGACAGCGACGCGGTGGCGGAAGCACAGGAGGCGATCTGGGT
>BOJX01000316.1 GCA_016860685.1 Planctomycetota bacterium | reverse complement strand
GTCGTGCATTTCCTCACCTCGTCCCGCGCCCAGGCGTCGACCGCCAGCAACGTCTCCAGCGCCGGCGACGCCTCCCAGGCGTGTGCATCCATCACCCGTCCGGTCAGTCCCGCGATGTCCGCGAACCCGATCCGCCCCTCCCGAAACAACTCAACCGCGGCCTCGTTCGCCGCATTCAACGCCGCACCCGCCGTCCCGCCGCGCCGCGCCGCCTCAAACCCGAGGCGCAGCGCGGGAAACCGGTCGAGGTCCGGCGCCTCGAACGTCAACGTACCGACCGCTGTCAGGTCCAGGCGCTTCGACGGGCACGGACGGCGGGCCGGATAAGTCAGAGCGTACTGGATCGGCGTGCGCATGTCCGGCGTCCCGAGTTGCGCCATCATCGACCCGTCCTTGAATTCGACCAGGGAGTGAACGATCGACTCCGGGTGGACGGCCACTTCGATCCGGTCCGCGGGCATGTTGAAAAGCCAGTGTGCCTCGATCACCTCCAGGGCCTTGTTCATCATCGTCGCCGAGTCGATCGTGATCTTCGGACCCATCCGCCACGTGGGATGTTCCAGCGCGTCCTGAAGCGTGATCCGCTGCATCCTCTCGGCGGACCAGGTCCGAAAGGGTCCGCCCGACGCGGTGAGGATGATGCGCAGCACGTCTCCCGGTCGACCGGCATGCACCGCCTGAAACACCGCGGAGTGCTCGCTGTCCACCGGTATAATCTCCGCCCCGGTACGCTGCGCCAGGGCGGTCAGCACCCCCCCCGCCACGACCAGCGCCTCCTTGTTGGCCAGCGCCACCCGCCGACCGAGTTCGACGGCGCGCAACGTTGCATGAAGCGAAGCCGCTCCCGAGATCGCGGCGATCACACAATCACACTCGACCGCATTCAGTAATTTGACCGTCGCCGCCGGTCCGGCAAACACGCGCGAAATCCCGGCCCCCCCGCGACGGGCCTCGTCCGCACGGGACTCGTCCGCGATCGCCACGGCACACGAATTGAAACGTGCCGCCTGCTCCAGCAGGACGTCAACCCGCGACCCGGTCGCCAGCCCGACTACCTCCCAGTCGTCGGACAGATTCGCTAGGACATCAAGACTGCTTCGCCCGATCGAGCCGGCGCAGCCGAGAACAATGACCTTTTTCTTCATTGAGAACGATTGAGAATAAGTAAAATGCAGTGGCGCTGATGATTCCCCCGAGTATGTTAAGACCGCCGCAAAATCTTCACAAGCCTGATCTGCACCGTAACGGCGCGAGGGGGCGTTCCCTTGCTCTTCACGCCGGTGCAAGGTGTTTTCGACGTCACGGCTCCTGCCGGATCGAGAACTACTTCATAATAAGATGTACATCAGAACCCCGCGCCGTACTCGACGGTAAACTGGAGGCGACGGAGCGGCGAGGGGGTTCGTGTCCGGCGTTCCGGGCAGGCGTCGTGAGGGGGGTCTCTGATGTCGAGGCGGACTCTCGGAGGGTTCTGAAGATGATGCAATATGCGATCCACGCTCGAGGGATTCTCCTCGCGGTCCTGACGATTGCCGCGTTGTCGGCCTCGTGTCGAAAGACCTCCGACTCCGCACCCTCAGATGCCCCGCACGT
>BOJX01000315.1 GCA_016860685.1 Planctomycetota bacterium | reverse complement strand
CCGTTGAACTCCCGGACTCCCGGAATCTCCGTGTACAACTCAACCACGCCCGCGCTCGCCGCAGCAACCGCCGCAAGCGCCATGAAGACCCCCGCCGCCCCTTGTGCCTGTCTCATGCCACCCTCCTGAGTCAAGACGCCCCGTACCGTTCTCCCCATCATCACGCTGGGGGATGCCGCCGACGGGTCGTGAACGCGCGCGACCCCCCGTGCTGTAAACACCCCTGGAATCCCCCTGGAACCCGACCGTCCCGCCCCGGCAAACCGCCCCCCGCCCTTCCCCAAGACCGAGGTTCGTGCCGTGCCTGTTCCCGCAGTGACGCGGCGCATGCCCCCTATCGCATCCCGCACGGTCGGTCAGATTCACTCACTCATCCTAGCTCGCCCCTCCGCGCAGAGCAAGCCCGCCCTGGTCGCGGCGAGGCGCGGAAAGCCGCAAAAACCGCCGATTATCAGGCGGTCGGTTCCGGAAACCTGGCGCTGGGTGGGTCAGACCGGTCGCGGCAACACAGGTCTTCGAGAACGCTTAATTCCGTCAAATATCCAGGTTCTTCACGGCCGCGGCGTTTTCCTCGATAAAGCGGCGGCGGGCGTCGACGTTGTCGCCCATCAGAAGCGAGAACATGCGGTCCGCTTCGCGGGCGTCGATATCCGCCTGTTCAAGGTCGTCCATGTCGTCGGAGATCTTGACGCGGAGGAGTGTGCGTGCGGCGGGATCCATCGTGGTGCTGCAAAGCTGCTCGGCGGTCATCTCGCCGAGACCTTTGAAGCGTTTGATCTGCATGCCCTTGCGGCCGAGGTCGCGGACGGCGCCGGCGACCTGGGCGAGATTCTCGACTTCGACTTCGTGGGCGTCATCCGCTAAGAGGACGAAGGTGGCGGGCGGCAGCTCGCCGGTGATGAGTTCCTCGCGGGCGAGGAACAGATCGGCGGATCGGAAACCGGCTCTTTCGAGTTCGGCAAGAATTGGGGCGATGTTTTCGACGGCGGCAAGCTCCTGATAAAGGATGCGCGTGGATGGTGTTTCTTCGGAGGATTCCGTCCGGTCGTTCCGCTCAAGGCGCATCTGGCGGGATTCGACGAGTTCGACTCGGGCGCCGCCGTCTTCAAGCTCCCGCTTCAGTCCGGCCAGTTCGGCGGCGTCGCGGAGGAAGCGACGCTCGCCGGGCGCTTCGCCCGGGCGCTCGACCTGAACGACGAAGCGGGGGAGGGAGCCGTCTGCGGCGCGATGCTCGATGAGCACCTCGCGCAGCTCGACCCCGCGCCGGCGCAACGCAGCCGCCTGCTGGTCGAGCATGTCGAGCCGACCAACCAAGCTCATCAGTTCCTCCCCCTCGATCCGCCGCGGCGGCGCACCGGGTCTGCGCACTTCAAGGACCGTTCCCGAGCGGCCCAGATCCACGAGTTTGCGGTTCAGCTCCCGATCATCAAGGACGTATTCCAGATGCTTTGCCTTCTTCAGCTCGTAAAGCGGGGGCTGGGCGATGTAGACCCGGCCGCTCTCAATAAGCGGGCGCATGTGCCGGAAAAGGAAGGTCAGCAGCAGGGTGCGAATGTGCGACCCGTCGACATCTGCGTCGGTCATGATGATGATTTTGTCGTAGC
>BOJX01000314.1 GCA_016860685.1 Planctomycetota bacterium | reverse complement strand
GTGGGACGCGCCAGCACGCCGGGGTCGAACCGCGGCAGGTCGCGCGGCGACGGAAGCGAGTGCGCGACGAACACCCCCGTCGCCGTCCGGGCTGCAAGGGGCAGCGAGCGGATGAAATCCGCGATCGTGATGAGCAGTTCCGTCGCGGCGCCGTCGAACGCCCGGCGGATGCTGCGCTCGAACTCGAACGTCGTGATCCGCCCGTTCTTGGCGATCTCGTGCCCGGTCAACTGCGACAGCTCATGATTGCTTTGCAGAAAGTGAACCTGATCCGGGTGATCGCACTTCCAGCGGGCCGCCTCGATCAGCAGCTCGTAAGAGGTGTCCGGCGCGTCCCACGCCGCCGGCTCCTCGTGGATCAACTCGTGCAGAATCACGTGACGCGCCGGAGCGTGCTCCAGGTCGCAATACCGCTGGAGCTTTGCGAAGTTGCGGCGATGACCGTGCATGTCGCCCGTAACGACGAGCTGTCCGTAAGCGGGGAAGTGCAGAGTGGATCCCTTCAGCAGGGATTCCTCGCGGTTCAGCTCGGCGGCGTGCCGCAGCGTCTTAATCGCTTCATGCGCGTCGATCATCCTGTCGTCTCAATAATTCCCGGAGCGTCGCTCCCTTCGGCCAAGTCCTCGTCCTCGTCGCCGCCCTGCGCCATCCCCTCCGGTTGTCCCACGTCGCGACGACGGCGGAACTCCTCGCGCTGGCGCTGCCAGATATCCCGGATCATCCGAAGGCGATGCTGCACTTGCGTCATATCCGCCGGACGCTTTGACGGATCTTCACGGCAACAATCCATCACCAGATTCGACAGCGCCAGCGGAATCTTCGGATTGATCTCGATCGGTACGACCGGTGCGTCCTTGTCCACGATGGCGATACCGCCCCGGGCGTCCGCGCCGCGGACCTGGGTCGGGTATGTTTTCAGCGTCAGAAGGTAATACATCGTCGCCCCGAGGTTGAAAACGTCCGTCCGCTGGGTCAGCGCCCCACGCTCGACCTGCTCCGGAGCGATGTAATCCGGCGTCCCCTGAATCCGATCCTTCCGATGCCCGATCGGACACGCCTGACCGAGGTCGATGATCTTCACGACCCCTCCCGGGGCGATCATGATGTTGTTCGGCTTGATGTCAGTATGAACGTAACCGGCCAGGTGCAATGCGCCCAACCCCTCGGATACCCGGATGAAAAGATTCAAGAACGCCGCGAGGCGATTCGGCATCGATCGGTCCAGCCCGGTCCCGGGAACATACTCCATCACGAGATATAATTCTTTGACTTGCAGAAGCTTGCGCACGCGATGCACATCGAAGCATTTTCGGATGACCGGGTGATCCACCTTCGTCGAGACTTCGTACTCGGTCTCCGCCTGCTCCAGAAAGCGATCGTCCTCGGCGCTGTTGCGGGTGACGCGTTTGACCGCGTACCGCTGCCCCGTCTTCAGATCCACGGCGAGATAGATACGCGAGCGCGCACCGGTCCCGATCCCTTGTGTCAGCCGCAATCCCGCAAGCATCCCGCTCACGAACCCCTTCTCGCCTCCCGAATCTCTGACTCCGCCTAACTTAATGCCTCATCGACCGCCGGCCAACTTTGTCTTGTGCCCGATGCGGCTGG
>BOJX01000313.1 GCA_016860685.1 Planctomycetota bacterium | reverse complement strand
CGCTTGACCGCCGTGTTGAAGAAATAATCCTCGGCCGCCGCCACCCAGACCCGGCGTCGACCGCCGATCGCCGTCAGCACGGCGGGCGAGTCCAGGTGCGAGGCGTGGTTCGGCGCGAGCACGAACGCGCCTTGCGCGGGCAGGTGCTCAAGCCCCCGCGCCGCCACCCGCACGTACGTGTTCATGAACGCCGCCGCCCCGCCGCGAATCACCCAGCGCACCGGTTTCAACGCTGCCGGCGCCTGTCCGTTGATCGAGCCCCCGTCGTCCCGCGCGAGCACGCTGCGCGCAAAGACTTCGGCGTCCGGTCGCGCGCCCGCCACCGGTTTGCGCGCCCCCACCAGCGCCAGCACGTCGCTCACCCGCGCCAACTCCGCCGCGTCTTTCTGAGGAACCTTGAGGCGGAACGTCGACTCCAGCTCGCTGACCACCTCAAGACGCGCGATGCTGTCGATCCCGAGATCCAGCAGCAGGTGCGCGTGCGGGTGGATCGTCTCGACCGGTTGGCGCGACACTCGCGCCAGAATCCCCGCCACCGCCGCGGGTCCGGGCGCGGAAAGGTCGAGCGACGCAGGCGCCGCCGTCGCCGTCGCCGTGCGGGAAGCCGCAAGCCCTCGCGTCAGCAGCATGTCCCGGATCAAACCCCGCTTCGCCTTCAGCGTCGACGTCTTCGGAAGGTCGTTCTCCCAGAAGTGAAACGTCGTGATCCGCATGTGACTCGGCAGCGTCTCGGCGATCTCCGCCGCCGCGTTCCGAACCTCGCGCTCGATCGAAGACGGATCCAGATCCGGCGCCGCGGACCGGTCCAGCACCGCCACTGCGTGAACCGCCTCGCCGTGCGTCCGCTCGCACGGCATCGCCAGCACGCACAATTCCTTCACATACGGCAGCTCGCGGTAGCGGAACTCGACCTCGTCCGGGTACACGTTCTTCCCCGACGACGTCACGATCAGATCCTTCGCACGCCCGGTCAGGTACAGGTTCCCCTCCCCGTCCTGCCAGCCCAGATCGCCCGTGCGCAGCCACCCGTCTGCAATGAGTTCCTCCGTCGCCGCGCGGTTGTTGAGGTAGCCGCTCGTGCAGTTCGGTCCGCGCACCCAGACTTCCCCGATCCCCTCAAGATTCAGGTTGCGGATTTCCAGTTCGACGTTCGACAGCGGCGGACCTACCGACCCCGGACGCGCCCCCTCCACCGTGCTCACCGTCAGCACCGGCGCCGTCTCCGTCAGACCGTAGCCTTCGCATACCGGAAACCCCCACCGCTGGAACGCATGAAACAGCTCGGGATCCAGCGCCGATCCCCCCGACACGAACATCCGCAACCGCCCGCCGAACTGCCGGTGGATCTGACCGAACAACACCCGCCCGAACCGCCGACCCGTCCAGTCCGACAAACGCTCCAGCCACCGGAACACGAACTGCTTGAACGCGCTGAGCGTCGCGACCCGGGTGCGGATCGAATCATGAAACATCCGCAGCAGCCGCGGCACGACGAGCATCATCGTCGTCCCCGTCGCCTGCATCGCCGCAACGATCTCCGGTCCCTTGAGCTGATCCAGATACGTGATCGTCGCCCCGCTCGACAGCGGCGCGAGGAACCCGCCCGTGAACTCGAACGC
>BOJX01000312.1 GCA_016860685.1 Planctomycetota bacterium | reverse complement strand
ATTGATGCCGAAGGCGTCGGCAAGACCCACCAGGAATCCCAAGGCGAACGGCACTGACAGGTAACCAATGACTGCGCCGAACACTTCCTCACCCATCGTCGCAGCCATGAGGCCGGTCGCATCGGTCCCATTCACCGGATCATTCATGCAATACGCATACCGATTCAGCCCCTGCGGCGAGAACGCGCCCATGGGGATGCTGTCCGCCATGATGAACCGGCCCAGCGACGGGTCGTAGTGGCGCGTCTGCATGTACACGAGGTTGGGCGGGGCCAGCTCGACCTCCTCGGTCGTGCTTATGGCCAAGTCATCGGTCTCGCTGCCCTCCTGACTGCGCCAGCGGTAGCGCGAGGCATCCTCGTCCGGTCCCCAGTTCGTCGTGCCGGCCCGCACGCCGAAGGCGTCGAAGTGCTCGAACACCGGCTCCCGCGCCCCGGTCCCCACCTTGGCGAGCAACCCCGTCGTCCCACCGAAAACGTCCGGCAAGACCCAGTGATCGAAGTTGTCCCCCGGATCGGCATCCTCCGTCTCCACCGTCCGCGTCGTCAAGCCCACCGGGCCGTAGGTATACGACTCGTTGAACTTGTCGCCCAACATTCGTAGGATGCGCAGCCTATCCATCCACTGCGATGCCCTTCCGCCGGCTGCCACAGGTGGTCTACCCCAGCGGGAAATGCTGACACGGCGAGACGACGCTAACCAGCGCGTGATCTTTGGCGAGCATCACGAGTCAGCCGTCCAAGCAATGTCCCTGCTAGGTAGCAAAAACCAAATCCTGAGACAAGGCATATTCCCATGACGTGAACCCAGCTCTGAAGACCGGAAGATCGCCCAACGAGAATCATCAGTGCGCCAAGGACGATTAAGAGCACCAAAGAGCAACGAATCAATGGATGCCACAACGCACGAAATCGCTGCAATTCCGTGCCGCTTCGATGCAGCCACAGAATGATGAGCCATGGCAATAAGGACACTGGTATCAACACGTGATAGCCGCGGTGGCCCGGAAGCACCTCAGCAGATCGCAAAACTGCGATTGAGGTAATGCCGGAACTCAGCAATAAACAGGCTGCAAGTGCGCTACCTGGTGATTTCATGGGGAATACCAAACACACTTATCCCAGAGCTGTGCTCCATTGTCTAAGGAATCCAGATGCTACTGCATTTCTCCAGTGATTCACTGGAACCCATCCGCTACGCAGCTTATGGTCCGGAAGTTCTGGGACGGGTTCAAGTCGGTCAACATAACACAGAAATCCTTGCCATCCGCGGCTCGCTTGACAAGAACCACTACTTGCGATGCACACATCCATCGGCCGCCTGCGATTGTGGTGATAGACCTTGGGATTAGGGAGTCCAATTGTCGATAAGACCTGCGAGTATCCCAGCCGCCCACGCTGACACACTTGCTGCAATACCATCGACAATCTTCGACCAATCCGCAGCAGCAACCCACCTTCCAAAGCAACCCCCTAGCAGCCCGTGGTAGAACCCTGTTTCGCTCGCGTGCGGAGGTTCAGGCCGCGCGGCGCGCGGGATGGCCGAACGATCGCGCGGTTACGCCCGCGCGATGCGATACATGACTCCAAACCCTCCAGATGCGTTCCAGAACTCCTCCATAATACCCCAGAGGCGCGAAA
>BOJX01000311.1 GCA_016860685.1 Planctomycetota bacterium | reverse complement strand
CCGAGAGAAATTCATCCGACGGCCGCAACGGGTGACGCTCCAGCAGCGCCCGCGTGTTGGCGATGAAATTGCGGTGCGTCAATTGCACGGCCTTGGGCGCCACCGTTGTCCCGCTCGTGAAAAGGATGGACGCGGTTTCCGCTCCGGAGATCCCCGCCGGTTCCGGACCGTCGTCGCGGCTCGCTCCCGGCGGCGGCACGAAAGGATCCGCCAGCAGCACCAGCGGCGCGTCGTTCGCTTTGCGGTACGCCTCCAGCTTCTCAAACGTCGTGCGGCCGGCGCACATCAGCTTGCCGCCGACGAAGCGCAGATGCTCCCACGCCTCCTCCCCACGGAGCTGAGGATCCATCGGAACCGCCGTCACGCCGGCGCGCATCAGCGCCAGGTACGTCAGACCCCACTCCGGTCCGTTCTCGGCGCACAACGCGACCCGGTCCCCTGCAACGATCCCCCGCTCCGCCAGCCGCCTCGCGATCACTCCCGTCGCCCGGCACGCGTCGTCGTACGTGTACCGCATCCACTTCTTGTCGCGCATCACCTGAAGCGCCGGCTTGTCCGGAAAAGCCTTCGCCACCCGGCGGAACACCTCGAAAATACTGTCGGATTGCAGCGCGTCCGCCGGTCGCTGCGCGGCGCCCCCCGCCTCACGCATCGCCACGAGACGCGCACTCGGCTCCGCACCGGCGCCCAGGACGTAGTTCCGCAGCCCCGGAATGTGCCGGTGAACGATGTACTCGCCCCAGTCCAGCCGCCGCACGTCGCACGGCAGCATCGCCTGATCCGCCGCGTCCAGCCGCGCGAACATCTTCTCCGTCCGGTCGCAGGCGAAACGCACGTCCAGGTGCGTGTAAGGCGTGTAAATCTTGCCGAAGTAGAGCAGTTGCTCGATCTGACGCCGCGCCATCGACACGCGCCGCGCCCACTCCCCCTTGATCCCCACGCGCGACAGCAGATTCTTGATCCGCTCGACGCGGTTCAGTCGCCGCTGCCACGAATCCTGAAACTCGCGCCCGTCGATCAGCTTCAGCGGCGCGGGGAATACCGGACGGTGATCGTCGTCCGTCAGCGGACGATGATGAAACCCCTCATGCATGTACCCTGTGAACTGCCGGATCAGCAGCGGATTGCGGTCGCTCGACGCGCAGTGATACACCGGCACGTCCGCCGCGCCCACCGCCTCCAGCGGGATCGCCGCCAGCATCGCGTTCGCCACCAGGTCCACCGGAATCAGGTCCAGCGGAACGTCCGGCCGCGCCGGAAAATCCTTCAGCTTCCCCCGACCGTAAGCGACCAGCAGAGGGTCCGCCATCCGCATCCCGTCGATCCAGCCCGGCGCCGGCTCGTCGTATCCGCCTTCGATGATCGCCGGACGAAGCACCGCCAGCGGGACCGGTCCGTGATCGCGAACGAGAAACTGCTCCGCCAGCCACTTCGTCAGCGTGTACGTGTCGTTCCACCCGTACTGCCGCGCCGACGACATCCCCGCGTCGATCAACTCCCGCCGGCAGCGCTCGTTCTCCCCATCGTACCGACCCAGAATCCCCGTGCAGACCTCCCTGAGCATCGCGACAATTCGGTCCAGGTCGAACGCGCCGTCCGGCGTACGCGGGAAGCGTTCCCGCGCCGCTTCCGGAGCGCTGAAATCCTCGACGATCAC
>BOJX01000310.1 GCA_016860685.1 Planctomycetota bacterium | reverse complement strand
CGCTTTCGACGTTCATTCCCAGCCGGCCCTCACGCCGGATGTTCGCGGCCAGCCACAACGCGATCGCCTCGGTTTGATCTGGTTGAAGCTGGAGAGCCTCCTCGCAGCAGCGCATCGCCATCACCTGACCGAAAATGCTCGTTTCGACCTCGATCTTCTCGATCCGGTTCTCACTCGCGTTCCAGTACCAGACGTTGGCCGTCGGCTCCCGGCTGTCCGCGGCGACCCCCGCATCTTCCGCGTAATACCGGTCCGCAAGTTCAAAAAATCCGTGAGAAGCCGACGCCGGCGATGCACGTCCCGATCGTAAGGCGATCCGCGCGATCGCGTCGTTCGCCGTCTGCCGCGTCGCATCCGCCACGTTCGCCTGACCGGCAAGCTTCATCAGATACGGCACGGCCTGCACGTAACCGATCTCTCCCAGCACGCGCACGATTTCGATCCGCACGTCTTCGCGGGTCGTGTTCAGCGCCATCACCAGCGGACCGACCGCCCCACGCCCCAGCTTCGGCAGCGCCGTCAGAATCCGCCGATGCAGACGGGCCCGACTCTCGTCCAGCAGCGCCGACACCATCAGAGGCACCGCGTACTCTCCGGACTCGATCAGGTGACGCGTCGCGTCGAACTCCTGCTGCGGGTCGCCGCCGAGAAGGTTGAGGTTGTTGAGGATCCGCTGCTCGTCCTTCCGCTCCAGGCGCTGCCCCTCCTCGATCAGCTCCAGCACCCGCGCCGCGTTCGCACCCACCGTCGAATTCGCGACAAGGATTTGAAGAGTCTGGACGGCTCGGGCGCGGCTCGTCGCCAGTGCGAGCACCTCGCGCGGATCCAGATTCGGATGATTCAGCAGGGCCTCCGCATGCGCGTTCGCCGCCGTGAACCGGCCCAACGTCGCGTAGTGCAGAAAGTCCACGAACAAGGATTCAACCGACGAGCCTTCCACCACCGTCGTCGCCGGGTCAGGCGCGGCGCCGGCAGAATCCTGCGCCAGCATCAGCCGCCCTGGAATCAGACTCGTCAGCAACCCGACAAGCACAGGAAGGATCGACACACGCGCCACCAGGGAATCACTCCCGAGATTACGTACCCGGCCTTGCATCAATGTCTCCCAACTCTTTCATCAAGCCTCAGCGATCCTTCGCGGATGTCTCCTGGGCTCGACCGTCCTGCAAACCCTCGCCCGGATCGTGACGGATGAAAAATATCAAAGCGGCGCAGCATAAGCGCGAAACGCGCGACCCGTCAATGCGCCGCGGAGGCAGGATCCCTCTGCGGCAGCCGCCGGAAGCCCGCCGCCGCTCAGCCTCAGATATTCTGAAGGATCGCGTACGCCCCGGCCGCCGAGACGCCGAGGAAAACCGTCTGAAGGAACTCCAGCGCCGTCGTGCTGTTGCACCCGCCGACCTGAAGCATGCTCGCCCCTGCCGCCAGCAACGTCACACGCTGCAACAACCGCATCCACTGTCCACGCATGTATTCGACCCCCTTGTCACAAAGCCAGGTTCCCCCGCGGAATTCGCGTTTCCGCCCCCGACGAAGCCCTTCCGCGCCGCGTCTCCCCCGGCAGCGCCCAGTGTAGATGCGCGTGCCGCAACGTCAAACCGCCCCTGCCTCCCTTGCGCCAACCGGGCCGCCCCGGTATCCTTACCCCACGACGCCGCGCACC
>BOJX01000309.1 GCA_016860685.1 Planctomycetota bacterium | reverse complement strand
CTCGACTTGATCACCAGCGCCCGCAGACCCTCGACGTCTTCCTTCGCCTCCAGCACGCTCGCCTCCGGAGCGAACACGTTCCCGTAAGTCGCCATCAATTTCGACATGAACGCCGTCAGCGCCCGCTGCCTCGAATACACCGCCAGCGCACCCGGCCCCAGAAATCCGGACACGATCAACCCGCTCGTCTGATACAAACCCATCCGCGACAGCCCCTGAAGCGCCGTCTTGGATCCCAGCCCCAGCGCATCCTTGATCGCCGCCCGGTCCACCGACCCGGGCGCAAACCGAAGCCGCGGACACTCCCGCCGCACCGCCATCCAGTTCAGCACGCCGATCCCCAGCTCAGAGAAAAGAAACGTCGCCGCCACCCACCCCAGCCCCGCCCCGCCGACCAGCAGAAGGATCATCACCCCCAGCGACACCGCGCTCACGCCGATCCGGATGATCGTCCGAAGCTCGAAACGTTGAAGCCCGCTCAACGCCCCGCTGTAGGCGCTGAGCGGAAGCTGCACCGCCGCCGCAACCCCCAGGATCGCCGTCAACTGCAACGCCAGCGCAACCAGCGCCGGATCCCTCGTCCCGACCAGCCGCGGCGTCAGCGCGTACACAACGCCGACGAACCCGAGTCCGATCACAAACCCCGCGCTCAGCAGAACCACCGACGCGCTGTACATCCGGTTCAGCGACGCGTCGTCCTCCAGTTTCACAAACCGCGCCACGTACCGGCCCACCGCCGACGCTATCCCCAGCGAAAAAAGCCCCGTATACGCCGTCAGCGACCACGCGAAGTCCCAGACCCCCAGCGCCTCCTGACCCGCTTCCCGGTCGATCATCCGCGGCAGGATGAACCCGGAAACCACGAAAACAACGTGCGACGCCCAGTTGCTCACCACCCCCAGCGCCAGCGAGTTCTTCCCTTTCTTCGTCACGCCCGCTCCCGCCTTCACCCGCCACCGTCTCCTTACCCGCCGCCTCGTTGCCTTTCCTACGCATACCCGTAACGCCGATTAATCTCCCCGCACGTCCGCTCGAACACCTCCAGCATCGTCGGCGTCATCTCTCGTCGCCACTTCTCATCCAACCGGATATCTCCCGTCGCGCTCAGGCGCATCCGGTTCCCCAGAATGTGATGTTCCGCCAGATGAAACCGCGACACGTCGTGTCCCGCATCCACGTTCATGAACTCAAAGATGCGCCTCGACCACGCCGCCGCATCCCGGCAGAAGTCCTCATACCGGACCCGCAACGCCCGCTCCGGCGGCAGGCGCCGCAGCAGGTGCTCCTCCGACACCAGGCTCCGCCGCCACTCGTCGCACGCCCGCTCGATCGGAAACTCGTTGCGCCGCAGGTAGCTCGCCGCCACCCCCCGCCCGTCGCGCACAAGCTGAATGACGCGCACCCGCAACCCGGGAATCCGCATCAGAAACTTCAACCGGTGAGGCTCTTTCGACGAGTCCAGAAAAACCGTCGTGCCCTTCAGCCCGCACACCGTCTCGATCAGCGCCCGGTTCGCGCCGAAGATCGCCGGCGACACGCGCCGCCACGCCGGACTCGCCGCCAACGCCGCGTCGCGCACCGCCTCCAGCAAACACCCTTGATGCTCCGCGCGCAGCACCCGGTCCGTCCACCACCGCCCACGAAGCCGGAAATCCGTCTGAAACG
>BOJX01000308.1 GCA_016860685.1 Planctomycetota bacterium | reverse complement strand
TCCAGACCATCCCGGTCGGTCCCTCCATGATGACCTCAAGGCGCGGCACCGTGTCGTCGAGGTCCGCCGGCGTCAGATCCCGCGGCGCCTTCGTCACCACAAACACCGCCCACGGCGCCGTCCCGTCCGGCTCGAAGATCACCGGCGGGTACTCCGGGGCGAAGTCCTCGCGCAGGTTGGCGAGTTCCTCGGCCATCGACGCCTCGGGATCACGCAACTTCTCGATCGTCGGCCGACCGAGACGCACCTGGATGCACCAGCAGTCACGCAGCAGCGTCTCCCCGAGCGTCCAAGGCTCCTCGACGAGCGTCCAGTCCTCCGGCTCCAGCGGGTCGTCCGCTCGCTCGATGATCGGCTGAACATCCGTGCCCTGCCGATCCATCTCGTCTTCGCGCGGGAAGCGGATGCGGTAGCGCTTGCCGTCCATCTGGGCGTTCGCCCGGACCAGCTCGAGCAGCGAGCGCAACTGCTCCGCGGAGGTCTCGAGCTGCGCCCCGCGAAGCTCGAGGATCAGGTTCGGAATCGCGATCGCCGCCACCACCGCCAGGAGCGCCGTGACCAGCACGACCTCCAGCAGCGTGTACCCGCGCCGACCTGTCCCCCGTCGCCAATGCATCACTATCCCGCCAGATCCGGCCGCTCGCGCCAGGTGACGCAGCCCTCCGTAAGTGAAACAGTCCTCCGTAGGTAAGGCAGGTCTCCGACCCGCCACCAGTCCGGCAGCTCTCCGAACTGCCGAATGCTGCGTGATCCCGCCCCGCACCCTCGCGCCTACTTGTCCCGCCAGTTCTTCACGTCGTCTCCGCCGCCGTTCTCGTTCTTCCCGTTCGGACCGCTGCTCCAGAGGTCGTACTTTCCTTCGTTGTACTGACCTTCGCCGTTGTAATTGAACGGGTTGCTCCACGGATCCTTCAGGTCAGCCGGGTCGCCATCCATGTACGGCCCCTTCCACCGCGGGTTGTTCTCATCGTCGTCCTCGATGTAGCTGGGCTTGCGATACAGATCCTCCAGCTTCTCCGGATACCGCCCGCAGTCGTAGTTGAACCGATCCAGACCCTTCGCAATGTTGCCGTTGCGCTCGACGGCGGACTTCGCCAGGTCAATCTTCGCCTGCTTCGCGCTACCCATCAGGTTCGGCAGCACCACCGCCGCCAGCACCGCCAGGATGCCGCACACCAGCAGCACCTCCAGCAGCGTGAATCCCTTCCTCCGCTTCCGATTCGTCACACCCTTCATCTGTCATCTCCTCAAAAGAACCCTTCGCTTGATATCCGCACCGGTCCGCCGTGCCCCGCTTCATCGCCCCTGACACGCCGCGGCGTTATTCAGCCCGTTCCGATTCTCGCCTTTCGATTCGCAACGCTCGACGTTCCGATTTTCGATGGCCGACGTTTCAACGTTCTGCTTTCAACGTCCCTAACTCACCTTCGTCCCCATCGTCAGGATCGGCACCAGCAGCGCGATCGCGATGATGAACACCATCCCCGCCATGCAGACCAGCAGCACCGGCTCGATGATCCGCACCGCCAGGTCCACCTGCCGCCCCAGCCGCGTCTCGTTCGTGTCCGCGATCTGCACCAGCACCTTGTCCAGCGTGTTGCTCTCCTCCGCCACCGAGATCATGTCGAGAATGTCCAGCGGAAAAAGCCCGGACCTCGCCAGCGGCGACG
>BOJX01000307.1 GCA_016860685.1 Planctomycetota bacterium | reverse complement strand
ATGGGCCTCTTCGGACCGACGTTTACCGATTACGGCTGCGCGGGCCTGAACAACGTCTGTTACGGCCTGATCATGCAGGAGCTGGAGCGCGGCGACAGCGGCGTGCGCAGCTTCGCCTCCGTGCAGTCGGGCCTGTGCATGTATCCGATCCATGCCTACGGATCGCCGGAGCAGAAGCAGCGCTGGCTGCCGGAGATGGCCCGCGGGCGGAAGATCGGCTGCTTCGGATTGACCGAACCGGACGGCGGGTCCGACCCCGGCACGATGAAGACCCGCGCGGTGAAAAAGGGCGGCGACTGGGTCCTCAACGGCGCGAAGATGTGGATCACCAACGGGTCGCTGGCGGACGTGGCCGTCGTCTGGGCGGCAACCGACGACGGCATTCGCGGGTTCCTCGTGGAAAAAGGAATGCCCGGGTACGCGACGCGCGACATTCCGCACAAGTTCTCGCTGAGGGCGTCGATCACCAGCGAGCTGTTCTTCGACAACGTGAAGGTGCCGGATTCGAATCGGCTGCCCAGGGCGGAAGGCCTCGGCGCACCGCTGTCGTGCCTGACGCAGGCGCGATACGGGATCGCCTGGGGCGGCGTCGGCGCCGCGATGGCCTGCTACCGCGAGTGCCTCGAGTTCGCCAAACAGCGCGTGCTCTTCGGCACCACGCTGGACCGCAAGCAGATGATCCAAGTGCGCCTGGCGGACATGGTGCGGCAGATCACCGCGTCGCAGTTCCTGTGCCTGCAACTGGGCAGGCTCAAGGACGCGGGCACGATGCATCATTCGCAGGTGTCACTGGCCAAGTGGCACTGCGTGCGCATGGGCCTCGACGTCGCCCGCGACGCCCGCGACCTGCTCGGCGCCGGCGGCATCAGCATCGAGTGCTGCCCCATCCGACATGCGCTGAACCTGGAGAGCGTGATTACGTACGAGGGGACGGAGACGATCCACCAGCTCATCGTGGGGCGGGAAATCACGGGGCATGGAGCGTTTTGAGGAAACGCGACTGTCGTTGTGATATAATCTCCTGCGTGGCTGGTTGCGATAGGCCGCAGGCTGACCTGGCGCGATGGGTGTAGGATCCGGATGACAATGCGGAGCGAACAACGGTCACGATAACATTCACCGATCGAGAAGCCGAAAAGCGTGCTCTGGGATTCCTTCTCGAGCGGTTTTCCGGACGTGTTACGAATTCGGGCGAGCACCTCGTACCGGAGGCCGCTTTGGAGGCACTGGCGGGCGAAACCATTCCGTTCGTCGTGAAAGGGAAAGCGACCTATGAGCAGCAGTTGGCGGCGGTTCGAGGTTCTACTCCCACTTCGGTTTAACGATGGGCGCGAAGTTCGGGCGGACTGACTCACCGAGGCTGTGCTGGAAATCGTAGGTCGCTTCGGCGCCGCGAGCTACGAGACGCAGAAAGTCGAAGGCCACTGGCGCCAAGGTGGCGTCACATACCGCGACGACCTTGTGCGCGTGTTCGTGGACGTTCCCGATACGGAAGAAAACCGGAGTTGGGTGAAAGCGTTCAAGGAACGATGGATGGCGAGATTAGCCCCAAACCAAGCGTGAATGAGCGGCCTTTTTCTGCGTCGCGGCCGCCGCGTTTGCGGCGCGCGGCGAGAGGGGGCGGCCGGGCGGTCGCTTAAGCGGCGGCAAGTTGTGGTTTGCGGCATGCATAC
>BOJX01000306.1 GCA_016860685.1 Planctomycetota bacterium | reverse complement strand
TTCTGGGCGTCCGCAGGAGTGATGTAATTCAGGTGGAAGAGTCTTCCCTCGGGCGGCGCGAGCATCATTCGCGCCAGTTCATCCGCTGTGTGTACGTAGATGAAGTTCCCCTCGACCCGGAACCCCGCGCCGTTCTGTCTCAGCACGGCCGTCAGCGCCTCCTCAAAATCCACGTCATAAAGGCTCGCCGTCACCGTCCCGGTGACCCCGGGCGACGCGATGATGTTCCGGCGAGATCCCTGCGCCAGCGCCTGAAGCACCGCCGTCAGCGGCACATCCGCCACGTGAAGTTCGATCGTCCCGCGCTCCGACACCGAGACCTTGACGTCCTCCTGCGCGGTGGTCGCCGCGCCGGTTGCGTTCCGGTACTGATTCAGCAGTTCGTCCAGATTCTGCGCGAACGCGCCCGGGCACGGCGCGACGCTCCACGCTCCTGCGATCAGAAGCGCCTTCGCCCACGTTTTGCGTCGTTCGTTACGCATGTGCCGCTCCCGGTGAACCTACTTTTTCTTTCCCGTCGACCCTGAACCCTCGTCCGACGCCGGCTGCACTTCGACGCGCAGCGTCCCGTTGCGAAGCGTGTCAAGGATGCCCAGAAGAATCTGGTTCGACTTGCGGACTTCCTCCAGCAGGTCGTTACGCTGCGCCGTTGCGTCGAAAGGAACCGCCTTCCCCCCGGATTGCTGCGCCTGCGCTGCGTCGCCCTGCGGCCCCAGCCAGACCCGCGCGATCGTCAGGAGGATCAACGCCGCCGCGCTACGCTTCAGCCACCGGTGAAGCCTCGTTTCCTCAGCGCGCCTCGGTGAGCCCGCGACTCTCGAATCCTCGTGCATGTCCTCGCCCTTTTCTGATTTAAAGCTCGTCATGTTCACCGTCGTTCGTCCTGAACTCGCCCGTCCGCGGGTTGTAGTACCACCCTTGGCGCGGGCACGGCGGCGACATTGAAACCTCCGCTGACCCCGAGAAGGGGTTTTGCGGAAACGCCAGCAGGTAAGGACCGAACACGAATCCTCCCACCTCGTCCTCATGTTCCGAGGTCGCGTGATCCCGACGGGAGTATTCCGTCAGCGCCGCCTTCAAACCCTCGCCGGACCGCGGAGGAAACGTGCCGTGATGCCGTCGGTAAAGCGCGATCTGCCCTCGCACGAGCGACAGAGCCGCCCGGAGTTCCCGTCCTTTTGCGGATTCCGACTTCGGCAACGCCGGCGCCACCCACATCAGCCCCGCGAACACAGCTGCGGCCCCTGCCGCCCGGCGCCACCCTCTCCCTTCGACCGGACGCCTCGGCGAATTCGCAGTCGTGTTCTCCTGCCGGACCGACCCTTCGGCATGAACATTCAAGATGACGCGACGACGACTCATATTGTGTTGTCGAGGGAATATCGGACGATCGTGCAATGCAGCCGCAGCGGTCGACGCGCCGCAGATGCAGGGCGAGGCCGAGGGCATGTTCTTTCGAAGGTTTGAAACCCTCGGTGCGCAGATTCCGCCGGTCAGAGATAGGTCAATCCGGCTGAAATCGCTCCTCGACGCCCGTGCCGCAGGATCAGCGCCCCTGCGCCGGATATCCCGAGGATGCCTATCCCTGCTGCGACTCCGGCAAACGAACGCCCGCCCTCCGCGGAACCCGCAACCCAGATCAATCCGGCAGACGCCCCGGAAACCACCCACGCCGACTGAAC
>BOJX01000305.1 GCA_016860685.1 Planctomycetota bacterium | reverse complement strand
GCGCCGTTCCGTCACCGTCGAACGCGCCGGTCACAGAGTTCTCGCCAGTGCTGATGGCCGTCAGGTCGTCGATCGTCTGGAAGCCTCAACCCCGGAAGATTATCCGCAAGTCTTAGCCCCGGAGGATCATCGCAAGTCTTAGCCCCGGCAGGGGCGTTGGAAAACAGCCCAGCCCGCCAGGGCTGGGAAGCCCGCCAACCGGAGTCAAGTGGATACTCAGGTCGTGAATAATGATTTGCGAGGTACAAGGTACGACGCGCGACGCCCGCCGCCCGGCTCGCCGGGTTTTACCAGAGGTGATGTCGGAGGGTCGGTCAACCCCTTGGGTGCCATCCCGCGTCGGCCCAGAGAGCGCCACTGACTGACGAGTTTTTGAGCATGAACACGATGGCCTCGGCGATCTCCTCGGGGCGGATGAGGCGCTTCAACTGGGTGTTCGGGAGAATCTGCTCGCGGATGAGGTCGTCGCCGAGCGATCGGACCATCGGCGTGTCGGTGAATCCCGGGTGAATGATGGCGCAGCGGACGCCGTAGAAGATCGCCTCGATCGCCAGCGTTGCCTGCGCGCCTTCGAGTCCGGCCTTGGCGGTGGCGTAGGAGATCTGTCCGCGGTTTCCGGCTTTTGAGACCGAGCCGATCAGCACGATTCCGCCCTGGACGCGCTCATCCGGAACCCACGGTCCGAGTCGCGCCCGCTTCCGCGAGAGGGCGACCGAGCCGACGGTGCGCAGTGCCCAGTAGATCGGCGCGATCAGGTTGATGTCCATCACCCGCCGGAACTCCGCCTCGCTGTACAGGTCGAGGCGCGGCGGTTCGCTGCCGTTGGTGAGCTTGACGGCGAGGCGGTCGCGGGTGATGCCCGCCGCCGGCACGCAGATATGTACCGCGTCGAATTTCGTCTCGATGTCCGCGAAGACGCGTTCACGGAACGCACCGTCGACCACGTCGCCCGGGTACGGCAGCAGAATCTCCCGCCCGAACCGGTCATTGAGCGACCGGGCGAACTCCCGGACGCCCTCGCTGCGGTCCACCGCCCCGATCGCCGCCACGCCCTCTTCCGCCAGTTTCAGGCACGTCGCCTGTCCGATGCCGCTGGCGGCGCCCGTCACCACGGCGACTTTTCCTTCGAGTTTCATGGGTATCGCTCCCGGCTGTCGGCTTGTCGTCCACAGCCGCCCGTTACCGACTTCTTTTCCCCAACCACTCCACCGCTTTCGGCCACAGATCCCGATGCGCCTTCGACCCCACCGCCAGCCCGATGTGTCCCGCCGGGAAGGTGATCGCCTCCTTGTCCGTCGACCCCACCACGGCGTTGAAGGGCAGGCTCTGCCCGCAAGGCACGAGATGATCAGCGCTCGCCGTCAGGTTCAGCACCGGACAGGTGATGTTCCGCAGGTCTACGCGCCGTCCGCCGATCTCGAGCTTCCCTTGGATCAGCTCATTGCGCTGCATGCAATGCTTGACGAACTGGCGGAACATCTCGCCCGCCACGGGGATGTTGTCGTTCAGCCACGTCTCCATCGCGAAAAAATCTTCGAGGAACTTCTCGTCCTCCATGTTCTTGTAGAAGTTGATGTATTTGCCGACGAGATTGTCCACCGGACGCAGCAGCAGGAACGACCACTGCAGCCACTCCGCCGGCGCGTTGCCGAAGACTTCGATCATCTTGTCGACGTCGAAGTACTCCT
>BOJX01000304.1 GCA_016860685.1 Planctomycetota bacterium | reverse complement strand
ATCCGAACCTCCGGGAGCGCATCGACGAGTACACGGAGTCGTTGCAGAAACGTGGTCCGCGCCTGCGCACGGGCGATCATTACCGGTGGATTCCGATCAAGGATCTCGCGGATTTCATGGGTCTGGACCGGCGCGGGGCGACGGAGGCCGAATTCGAGGAGCGGCGCAATCAGTACGGGCAGATCATCGAGCGCTACGCGGGGCAGTGGTATGTTCTGGCCCACGAGGATCCAGAATACACGATGATCCGCGCTCCGGGACGGGACTGGAAGCTGGAGGAGGCGTTTCCGAATCTGGATTCTCGCACGGGTCAGCACATTGTGAGCTTCCGCCTCAACCCGGTGGGCGGCGACTTCTTCTCCGAATTGACCGGGAACAACGTCAACCGCGATCTGTGCGTGGTGCTGGACGGGCAGGCGATGTCCTTCGCCAACATCAACGAGCGCATCGGGCAGACCGGGCAGATTCAGGGGCGGTTCACCAGCGAGAAGGTCAATGAGCTTTGCCGCGTGCTTCAGGCCGGGGCGCTGCCGGGCCGGTTGAAGGAGACGCCGCTGAGCGAGAAGACGGTGGGGCCGTCGCTGGGGGCGCATAACCTCGCGATGGCGGAGAAGGCGTCGTTGTACGGCTTCCTGGTTCTGCTTGTGGTGGTGGTGGTGTATTACGGTTTCACGGCGGGCCTGATCGCCGACCTGGCGCTGACCCTGAACCTGGTGCTGCTGCTGGCGTCGATGGCGTTCCTTCAGGCGACGTTCACGCTTCCGGGCATCGCGGGCGTGGCGCTGACGCTGGGGATGGCGATCGATGCGAACGTGCTGGTGTTCGAGCGCATTCGTGAGGAGCGTGACCGGGGGGTACCGATCAAGAAGGCGATCGCGCTCGGGTATCAGAAGGCGTTTTCGAGCATCATCGACGGCAACCTGACCACGATGATCACGTGCATCGTGCTGGGCTGGATGGGCAGCGAGGAGGTCAAGGGCTTCGCCATCACGCTGGGCATCGGCCTGGTCGTCAGCTTGTACACCGCGCTCTTCGTGACGCGCCTGTTCTTCAACACCCTCGTGGGTCAGGGATGGGTCAAGGATCTGCGGATGCGGCGCCTGCTGTCGAAGCCGTCGGTGGACTGGATGAGCCGGCGCAAGGGGTTCTTCGCGTTCTCAGTGGTGGCGTCGACCCTCGGTCTGGGTTCGTTCCTTTACCTGAGCGTTCAGAACCGGGACGCGTTGTACGACATCGAGTTCCTCGGAGGGTCCAGCGTCGAGGTCGAGTTCCTTGATCGCGTGCCGGTGACGGACGAGGACGTGCGCAAGTGGGTCAGTTCGTCGGAGCCGGGCGTGGCGTCGGTGGCGAACTGGCTGGCGCAGGCGGCGGACGATCTCGAGGAGACGACGGTGCGGGCCGGCGAGACGCCGCGGACGTTCATCGTCGAATCCACCAGCGACCGCCTGAACGGCGAGCAAATCCGCGCCCTCCTGCATGCTCAGGTGTCGGATGCGTGCGATGACATCCGGGTGACGGGTCAGGCGGTGGTGTTGACGCTGAAGTCCGACGTTCCGCTGACGCTGGAGGACGTGACGCAGCGTCGGAATGCGGCAGCGGACATAATCCGCGACCGCGCTGCGCCGAACCTTCGCGGGGCGCGCGTGCAATTGTCACAGGAGGTCAGCACGAGTGGCGGCGAGGCGGTCACACGCTACT
>BOJX01000303.1 GCA_016860685.1 Planctomycetota bacterium | reverse complement strand
TCCTGCTGGCGGTGGCGCTGACCGCACCGCCGCACACGGCGGCGCCGTGACGGATTGCGGCGACCCGTGGGGCGCGTAAAATGCGCCGCTTGGGTGTGCGGTGGATGATGCGACCGCCGCTGAACCCCGCGACCGGCGGGTTGCTCCGCCCGGTGCGCTCGACGCAAAAGAGGGAGGATCGGACGTGAATCTCGACATCGACGGATACCTGACTTCGACGGAATTTCTGGCGCAGTTCGCGGCGTTCGTCGCGGCGATCTTCAATCTCCTGTTCCAGTCCGTGCTGGGCGGCGTCCTCGGCGGCAGTTGACTTGGACTGGGAAGCGTTAGTCAGCGAGGCGGTGCGGGTCTGCGAGGCCGGGATTCGCGCGGGACAAAGCCCTTTCGCCGCGGTCATCGCCCGGCGCGACGGCGCCATCGTCAGCGCGGAGCACAACACCGTCCGCGCGAGCTGTGATCCGACGGCGCACGCGGAGGTCAACGCGATCCGCGCAGCGGCGCGGGTTGCGGGTTCGATCGACCTGAGCGGTCTCGTGATGTTCACGACGTGCGAGCCGTGCCCGATGTGCGCCGCGGCGATCCACTGGGCCCGGATCGACGAAGTCGCGTGGGGCGCGACGATCGCGGATGCCGAAGCGAGCGGATTTCAGGAACTTTCGCTCCCCTGCGCCGAGGTCTACCGGATCGGCGGCAGCGGCGTGCGGGTGGCGGCGGGAGTCGGGCGGGCGCGTTGCGCGGCGCTTTTCGCGCGGTGGAAGGCGGGCCCGCGCCCGGAGCCTTACTGAATCGCCCCCCCTGGGTCTCCAACGGGTTCCGGGGCTCGGCGCTTCGGAGGTTCTGTCGTTGTGACGCGCCGGGCGCTCCGGAGGCGCAGCCGAGCGTAGCCCCGCGAGTCACAAGATTTCGCGCCAGGCGCTGGGAGGCGAGGCGCGGACCGCGCCGTCCCGGGAGGACGTCGGGTTCGAACATCAGCGCAGAAAAAAGGCGCCGGCGGCTTCCTTCCTCGTTCGGGCCGGAGATGGGAAATCGGAAGGCTTCAAAACCGCCGGTCGCCGTTCGTGCAGGATTTCGGGATTCCACGGTCCGGTCCGCGCCAAGCTCTTTCGGGCGCGCCACCGCGTCAAACCCGTGAATCCAGAAACCCGCCTTCGTGGTCCTCTTTTTTTCGTGCTACGCACGCGAGGGAGAAGCCCGGCAATCCGCGTGCCGCGCTGGGTCGGGGTCGTGAAAAGCTTCGTTTCCGCACCACGCCCCCGGTTGACGATTGCGCGGAAGCCCGGGAGGGGCTTGACGCCTCGCCAGGCGATTTGTTTCAGGAAGAAGACAAGGATCGCGATCGATGCTGAAGCGCGAGGCTCCTCAGAGACCTTGCGCGATCCGCCGCTTCGGGTGCGAGAAAAGACGTTGCTCCCGGAACCACCCGCTGGTCATGAAGCCGTTTCGCCCGCGCGACGCCGAAACCGATCCGGTCAATCCGCAAGACCGGTTCGCCGGGCGAACCGGATCGCCCGGCGGAGGATCTGGCCGTCGTCGCCGTGCAGGTCGCCGAGTGCGTCAAACGCCGCACCGCCGTACCCCTCATCCGCGCAGCGCTTGCAAGCGTAGACCAGCGCGTCGCCGCCGGCGGCGTCGGATAACCAGCGGGCAAGTCGAAACCGGCAATACGTGCCTGCCGCCGCGCTTGCCGGCGCGTTTTCGCTCT
>BOJX01000302.1 GCA_016860685.1 Planctomycetota bacterium | reverse complement strand
ACGCCTTCGGCGTCCGCGTGGCGAAGGGGAGCAGTTGGAGCCTCGACCACGACGCCAGCCGCTACCGCTGGCGCAGTCAGGAGGGCAGTGAGACGGACGACCTGCACCGCAACGACCCGGACGAAGGGGTGCATCTGTCGCCGCCGACGCTCGTCTACATGCAGACGCGGCACTACGACCCCGGCCTGGGCCGCTTCATCATGGCCGACAGCATCCCGATGGGCGCCTTCTCGCCGCAGGGGCTTAATCGGTATGCGTATTGCTTGAATGATCCGGTGAATGGGAGCGATCCGAGCGGGTTGATTCGCGTGACCGGTTCTGGCTTTGATCCGTTTTGGATGGCCTTTATTGCTGGCGGTTTCTTGGGAGCCGCGTATGCGTCTGCTGTGCTGGATGGACCCAACCACCCATGGTTGGCGCGCATCGCAAAGTTTCTGCTCGGTGGCTTGTCCCAATCCGGCGCAAGGGCGGTCACCCAGTGCGCGATAAAAGCGGCCTACAAACCGGTCGGTTGGGAGATAATGCAGGGTATGAAGCCCCCCTCCATGCATCCGGCGGTTCCTGCGATAGGATTCATTGCTGGATATCTTCACGGGATGTTGGCGTACACACTGTGGACTTTGTTCGAAGATGCAAGTGGCTTCTAGAGATCCTGTCGATCACGTGACAGTCGTCGCTAGGGTCACAAAGCATCCATGGCCGACGCGCGATGCGCGTTGGCACAGATGGATTCCGCAGCGATACGAGCACGTTCTCGAAAGCGCCGGTGCGTCGATATTGCTGGTCGTTGCTGTATGGCATGATCAAGGGACTCAAGCGGGTCCAGCAGCGGCTCTGATCTTCGCGATTGCACTCGGCTTTAGCTTGCTCGCTTTACCGGTCGTAGTACTTGCGGTGCGTCGAATAGACACGCCAGCGTTGGTTGATAATCTGGAGATCGGCGTTCCAAAGATGGGGCAGTTTGTTGTGTATGGAATGCCGTCCGAAATCGCCCGGACTCAAGCAACAGCGCAAGCGATGGAAATGGAACCGGTAGTGTTTTCCAGACTCAGGCTACCCACATCCGCAGCCTCTTGGGGCGCAAGCTACGCGGCCGCAGGACTGGCAACGTACTTTGTGCTTCGCTCGCACCCAAAGCTCTGGCTTATCGGTTTCCTCCTCCTTCTTACATTGCCTCAAGTGGTCATCTTTCTCGGTTTGCTTGCGCACTCGATTTGTCCAACCTATTATCGTATTTCGCCATGCAAAATCGAGATTCTGAGCGGGCAACTGTTTGGAAGCTCCGTACGTGTGGAAACGACGATCGAATTACAGCATAGAGCCGTCATCGCCCGTTTCGATGCTCGCTGCATGATCGTCCTCGATGCAAACGGAGGAAGCACTACCATTCAGTTGGACGGAATCGCCGAGCCTCACGCATTTGTAGAACGTACGGCGTGGGCGTTGGTGGCCACAAAGTCATTGGCGCCGCTTCCGGATGATCGATTGCTCGGTTGAGTCTGCATGAACGGAGCCAGCGCGGGTTGAAGTTCACGGTTTTCTCAATGATCAGTAGGCAGTTCCAAGACCTGATTCGAGCCACCCGGCGACTGCAAGGCCCGGACGACGATGTTCGACTTCTACGGCGTCAGCCAGCGCGTGGCGGCCGTGCGGATGTCGCCGTGGCGGTGGATCGGCGGCCAAAATGGGCACTATGAGAACCACGGCGACA
>BOJX01000301.1 GCA_016860685.1 Planctomycetota bacterium | reverse complement strand
ACGCCGGGACCGATGCGAACACACGCGGCGTCGCCTACCTCGGCAAGCTCTGTTACAACACGATCCCCTCGTTCAGCGAATCCGCGATCAAAAGCCGCCTTCAGACGCACCACAACCAGGGCGCCCGTCTGCACACCAACAGTTGGGGCAACGACAGCACGACGTCCTACGACAGCCTCTGCCGCGGCATTGACGACTTCTCGTACACCAACGAGGACAGCCTCGTGTTGTTCGCCGTCAGCAACCAGAGCACGCTGCGCAACCCCGAGAACGCGAAGAACCTGCTGGCGGTCGGGGCGAGCAGCGACGCGCCGAACCAGCATCGGCATTGCTCCGGCGGTCGCGGACCGACCAACGACGGCCGACGCAAGCCGGAAATCTACGCGCCGGGCTGCGGAACGGTGTCGTCGAGCGGAACGGCGTGCTCGACGGCGTCGCTGTCGGGGACGTCGATGGCGTCGCCGGCGGTCGCGGGAACCGGGATGCTCGTGCGCCAGTATTACACGGACGGGTATTACCCGAGCGGATCGCGGCGCTCGCAGGACGGGTTCACGCCCACCGCGGCGCTGGTCAAAGCGACGCTCTTGAACGCCTGCGTGGACATGACCGGCGTCACGGGCTACCCCAGCGACACGGAAGGCTGGGGGCGCGTGCTGGCGGACAACGCGCTTCATCTGTCCGGCGAGGATCGCCGCCTGATCGTGACGGATCGGCGGAACGCTTCGGGCCTGAGCACTGGGCAGACCGAGGTCTCCACGTTCGAGGTGCTCGGATCCGCCGAGTCGCTCCGCGTCACGCTCGTCTGGACCGAGCCTGCGGCGTCCGCCGGCGCGAACCCCGCGTACATCAACGACCTTGATCTTGAGGTCGAGCGTCCGGACGGCACGCGCTACCGCGGCAACTACTTCGAGAACGGACAGTCCGCGCCCGGCGGGACGAAGGACGCCCGGAACAACGTCGAGCAGGTGCATGTCGCGTCGCCCGTCCTGGGAACCTGGACGGTGAGGGTGATCGCGTCCGCCGTCAATCAGGGCGGAACGCAGGGCTTCGCTCTTGTCATCACGGGCCGGGTATCCGAAGGCGGATCGATCGGCGACCCGACCTGCGACGACGTCAAGAAACTCACCGCCCGATGCCGCGACACGGGGGCGATCAAAGGCAAGGTGCGCATGTTCAACTCGAACTTCGGCGGACAGACCCTCCGCCTGCTCATCGACGGATCGATCGAGGTTGAGGCGACGCTCGACGGTGATGTCGCGAGCTTCTCGTCCTGCTGCTTCGACCCCGGAGATCACACGGTCGAACTTGCGTTTCCCGACGGTTGTGACGCCCTTAACCGGACGGCTTCCTGTCCGTAGTCGGCGCATTGCGAGAGGCAGGCGCGACGGGGAGCCGGCGCAAGAACGCGGCGTTCCTGAAAGGAACAATTGCGGGGACCGAACCGCCCGACGATGAAGCGGCGTAACGCGGCAGCCTCGCAGCGAAAGGCGGGGGCGACGTCTCCTCATCCCTCATCACGCCCGGTCTGGCGCCGGGCTGGGGGCTTGGTTTTGCGGCAAGGTGGAACAGGCTAGGATGACCTGCCAGGGATTCTGCTGGATGAACGAGCGCGGAGGATTTCGATGTTGAACCAACAGGGCTGGTACGTTCGTGCGGGCGCAGGTTTTCTTGCGGGGTTGCTGGTATCCGGCGGTGCGGTCGGAGCGCTCCCGG
>BOJX01000300.1 GCA_016860685.1 Planctomycetota bacterium | reverse complement strand
CCAAAACGACGACTGCGCCTGCTTCTTCCGCCTGCCCATCGCCAGGACCATCCTCCGTAACGGACTCTTGACGCTGACCCCAAAGAGTATATCAAGCGTGTCAAGAGGGGGGTTTCACCACGGGCTGATAGCCCACTCGGATCACTATTGTTCACCGGATCATTCGTGCAATACGCATACCGATTAAGCCCCTGGGGCGAGAAGGCGCCCATGGGGATCGAGTCGGCCATGATGAACCGGCCCAGGCCGGGATCGTAGTGCCGCGACTGCATGTAGACAAGGCTCGGCGGCTGGAGCTGGACGTCCGGCAGCAGCGGCTTTTCGACCGCGAGGTCGTCCGTCTCGCTGCCCTCCTGGCTGCGCCAGCGGTAGCGGCTGGCGTTGAAATCCGTGCTCCACGTTGAATCCACGCCGACGCGCACGCCCCAGGCGTCGAAGTGCTGGCAGGCCAGCATCCGGTCGGTCTGCTCGCCGGCGTAAGCCAGAAGGGCCGTCGTGCCGCCCCACAGGTCGGCCGCCACCCAGTGGTCGATGTTGTTCTCGGCGTCGGCGTCGCTGGTCTCATCCGTCCGCACGACGGCGCCGACGGGGGAATATGTGTACGACTCCTCGAACTGGTCGCCATTGTTGTGGTAGCCGTCGTCGTAGGAGAACGGCGACATGCGCACCATGGCCACGCGCTGACTGAGGCCATAGTAGTCAAGCATCATCGTCCGCGCCTTGCACTCCGTCTCGTCCTCGCAATCCCCGTTCTATGAGCAACCCCAACCTGGCATGAGGCGATCGCCAGACGAAGACAGTTTCAATGACTTTTCTGGCGTCGCAAGCCTTTAAATGATCGAAGATAAACAACGATCGCTCCAGCGAGACAGAGTCCTGCGGCTGCGGCTGATAGCCACCCAAACCGTAGAATGGTGAGAACGCCATTGAGAACGAATCCAACAAGCAGAATCACTATCGGTAGAAAACCGCCGGCAGCAAATCTATATGGCGTCGAAGCACAAGCGTTTCCTAACCCGTTTCTAACGGGCTGTTGCTCTTGATTCATGAATAGCTTCCTATTCGAGATTTGGTCATGCGTGGCAAACCTCGGCACTCAAACTGCCGCGAGTACCCAAATTATCAGCAAAGAGCGTATTGTGAGGTTGTCCAAACCGGGGCCATAGGCGTTTATCGTAGTGCTCATAACGATCGTCTTTCTTTTGGGTCGACGAGTAAAAAAGATCTCCGAGCATATATCCTATCGCAAAAATATACAGTAAAAGCATCACAAATAGCGGCGAGCCAAGCATCATTGCGAGGTCGCTGGGAAGTTGAACAAGGAGACAAGCCCGGAGTGCCCCGGGGACTGAGCCAAGTCCAGGAAAAAGTATACCTCCAATGAAGGCATATATGGAAGCCACACCCCCGGAAAAAGTCGCAACCTCCAAGGCATCTCCATAGATTCCTAACTGCCCTAAGTTTCGGGCGGTCCTGGCAATGCTCAAGGCATAAACCATGATTCCGTATCCGAATGCGGCTGCCAATAGAAACGCGATGGCAATCAAGACTAATAGTGGTGCTACTTCACCCTTCGGATCGCTCAGGTTCACCGGATCATTCGTGCAATACGCATACCGATTCAGCCCCTGCGGCGAGAACGCTCCCATGGGGATGCTGTCCGCCATGATGAACCGGCCCAGGCCGGGGTCGTAGTGCCGCGTCTGCATGGTCACCA
>BOJX01000299.1 GCA_016860685.1 Planctomycetota bacterium | reverse complement strand
CCTCGACCTCGCCCGGCGCGTCCACGAGCGCTCCGCCGACTGGGTCGGCGGTATCCCCACCTGGCACGGCGTCAACATCTGCCAGGGCTTCCGCGAACCGGCGGTGTTCTCGCAGCAGTCGAAGGACGCCGCGCATCTTCAGGCGACCTACCGCAATTACGCCACGGTCTGGGGCGAGTACGGACAGGTTCCCGGCGGCATGTTCGGCGCGGACGAGAACTGCCGGAAGGGCTTCACCGGCCCGCGCCAGGCCGCGGAAACCTGCTCGATGGTCGAGTTCATGAATTCCTGCCAGGAGATCATCAGGATTGACGGGCTGTCCACCTGGGGCGACCGCTGCGAAGACGTCGCCTTCAACTCGCTCCCCGCGAGCATGACCGCCGACTTGCGCGGTCTGCATTACCTCACCGCCCCGAACATGGTGCAGCTCGATCGGCACAACAAGGCCCCGGGCATCGAAAACGGCGGCGAAATGCTCTCCTTCAACCCGTGGAGCTATCGCTGCTGCCAGCACAACGCGGGGCAGGGCTGGCCGTATTTCGCCGAGCACCTCTGGATGATGACCCCGGACGGCGGGCTGGCGTTCGTGTTGGTCGCGCCGTGCGAGGTGACCGCGCGCGTCGGAGACGGGGCGCTCACCGGCGGCGGGGCCGTCGCCACGGTGCTTGTCGAAACCGAGTACCCCTTCGATGAGAACCTCTCCCTGCGCGTGCGCCTGTCGAAGCCCGCGACGTTCCCGCTGCTGCTGCGGAAACCGGACTGGTGCGGACAACCCGGCGTCACCGTCAACGGCGCGGAGATCTCGCCGCCTGCGACGAAGGGCGGATTCCTGCGCATTGAGCGGGAGTGGAGCGACGGCGACGTCGTGAGCGTCGGCTTCCCGATGGAGGTCGCCGTCCGCCGCTGGGACGCCCACGGCGGGTGCGTCTCGATCCATCGCGGACCGCTGACCTACTCCCTGCGCATCGAGGAGGAGTGGCGCGCCTACGCCGGCACGCCGCGCTGGCCGGCTTTCGAGGTCTTCCCGAAAACGCCGTGGAATTACGGCCTGATGCTCGACGGCGACGACCCCGCGTCGTCGATCACCGTCGTCCGCCGCACGGGCCTTCTGCCGCGCCAACCCTTTGTGCTCGACGGCTCGCCGGTCGTTCTCGAAGCGAAGGCCCGGCGCATCCCGGAGTGGACGCTCGACCGCCGCGGACTCATCACCGAGGTGCAGCTCAGCCCCGCGAAGGTCGCCCCCGGCGAACCGGAGACCGTGACGCTCGTGCCGATGGGCGGAGCGCGACTCCGCATCTCGGCGTTCCCGACCGTCACGACCGACTCCACCGGACACGTCTGGAAGGCCCCGCCGCCCTCGCGGCACACGGCCTCTTTCGAGTCGCCGGTTGACGATATCGCAGCGGTCTCCGACGGACACATCCCGAAGAACTCGAACGATCACGACGTGCCGCGCTTCACCTTCTGGGACCACAAGGGCACGACGGAGTGGGTGACATATGATTTCGAGGCGATCCGTCGCGTGTCCGCCACGCGCGTGTACTGGTTCGACGACGAACCGAAAGGCGGCGGCTGCCGCGTCCCGGCGGCGTGGGAGGTGCAGTATAAGAAGGGAGACGACTGGCTCCCGGTCGAGTTGACCGGGGGATCGTCCTACGCGGTCGAGAAAGACCGGTTCTGCGACGTGACGTTCCAGGACGTGGAGACCCGCGCCCTGC
>BOJX01000298.1 GCA_016860685.1 Planctomycetota bacterium | reverse complement strand
TCGCGTAGACGAAGTTCGGATCTTTCCGCACCAGCGGGTCGCTCTGCGCCAGGCGCATCACGCACGCCAGGGAGATCACGGCGACCATCCCTTCCATCAGCATCGCGCCGTAGCCGACGAGCTTCGCGTCCGTCTCCGTGCGAAGCTGCTTCGAGGTCGTCCCGCTGGCGACGATCGAGTGAAACCCGGAGCACGCCCCGCACGCGATCGTGATGAAGAGCATCGGCAGCAGCGGCTTGCCCTCGACCGCCTCCCAGCCGCGGAACGCCGGGTAGGCGATCGGTTCGCGAGCGATGATGAGCCCCAGCGCTCCGCCCGCCAGCGACACGAAAAGAAAATACCCGCCGAGATGCCCGCGCGGTTGAAGCAGGCACCACATCGGCACAAGCGACGCGACGAAGCAATACCCGAGGATGAGCACGTTCCAGACCTTGCGGGCGTCCGCGTCGGACAGGCTCAAGCCCGCCGCCAGATCGAGCGGCATTTCCTGACCCGCCCAGATCGCGACGCCAACCAGCGGCAGGAAGATCACCGTCGCCCACGCAAGCCCCAGCTTCGCGTAGCGCATCAGCAGGCCCATCGCCACCGGCAGGAGCAGGTACATCAGCGACGACGACGCAATACCGGGACCGGAAACGACCTGATCATTCTCCAGCCTGACCGCCCCGATGAACGAACCAGCCGTGATGTCGGTGAAGGCGACGATGATGTAGTCGAGCGCCAGCCAGACGAAGATCATGAAGAGTATGTACGACCGGCGGCTCATGTGCTCGCGGACGACCTCGGCGATGCTCCGCGCCTTGTGCCGGATCGACGCCGTCAGCGACGTGAGGTCATGCACTCCGCCGATGAAGATCGACCCGATCAGAATCCACAGCAACGCCGGCAGCCACCCGAACATCACGCCCGCCAGGATCGGACCGACGACCGGCCCGGCCGCGGCGATCGCCGAGAAGTGCTGACTCAGCAGCGACCGTCGCCCGATCGGCGAGAAATCCACGTCGTCGCGCAGCGCCACCGCCGGCGTCGGCACGCGCGGATCCAGCCGCAGCAGCCGCGCCAGCACCCGCCCGAGCGTGAAATACGCGACGAGCAGCACCGCGCCGGAAAGAATGACGATGTGAAGTAAACTCATTCCTGCAATTCTGAAGACCGGCTCTCGATCATCGCAATCACCTTCACCTCGATCGCGATGGGCGTCGGGAGCCGCGTCACTTCCACGGTGGTGCGCGCCGGGTTCGGGTTTCCGGGACCGGCGAAGTATTCCGCATAAACGCGGTTGTAAGCGGCGAAGTCGTCCATGTTGGTGAGGAACACCGTCACGTCCACGATGTTCGCCCACTTCGCGCCTGCGTCCTCGACGATCATGCGGACGTTGTCGAACACCGCCCGGCATTGCGTCTCGATGTCATACGAGATGACCGCTCCGCTCGCGTCGCGCGTGACGCCGGGGATGTCCTTCATCCCCCGCTTCCGCGGACCCATCCCGGACACGAAAAGAAGGTTCCCCGCGCGCTTCGCATGCGGATACGGGCCGACCGGTTCCGGCCCGCGCGGACTGAGGAACGACTCGTTCATGCTCGAAGTCTGACACCGCGCCCCGAACCTTGCAACGTCTCGCCCTTCGCCGCCGCTTCGGACCCGCGGCGTTCCGCCATCCCGCCTCCGATGCCCGCTCTCAGCTCGCTTTCGTCCGGTTCAGCAGCATCGACCCGATCAG
>BOJX01000297.1 GCA_016860685.1 Planctomycetota bacterium | reverse complement strand
ATTTCCGCACGCATTTTACGGGCGTCCTGAACCGCTTTTTCCTTGCGGTTCTCGGCCTGCTGTGCGCCCTCGAACGCCCCGCGGAGCTGAACCGGAACGATCGACAGCGGCGCCTTGACGCCCGTGACGGTTAATCCGCAGCCCAGCGCGTCCAGTTCCGCGTTGACCCGCCGTCGCACCTCGCCGCAGACGTCCTCCAGCCGTTCCAGGTAGACGTCCTCGGTTCTCATCCCCGACGCCACCGCGACAGCGGCGTTCTCGACCAACACCCGGATCAACCGCTCGGCCGGCTCCATCTTCCGCCCCGAAAGCTCCCGCACATACGCCACCAGGTCGCTGATCCGGTAAGTCACGATCCACCGAATATGCACCAGCCCGCCGTCGCCCGTCAGCAAGGCGCCGTCCCGGTTCGGGTCCAACCCTTCGTGCCCGCGGTTCACGAACGTCAGTCCCTTCGACTTCTCGTCCTCCGTCATCCACAACATGTGACTGTCGAGGAGCATCTCGTTCGCCTCCTTCACCGGCAGGCGGACGACTTCGTCCACCGGGAACGGCCAGGCGAAAAGCGCGCCCGACGTATGCGCCGCGGGAAGGAGTCGCCCGAACCGGAAGACGACCGCCTCCTCGTTGGGCTCCAGAAACTTGATGCCCGATCCGGCATAAAGGATGACCAGCAGGACCATCACGCCCTTAAGGATCCGGAAGCTCTGCCGGAGGGCTTCAGCCAGCGACTGACTCGCCGCGTCCATCGGAGCGTCGGGCTCGTCGTCGGGTGCGCGGTGCGCGTGCTCGAAAAGCCCCAGACCGTGGTCGTGGTCGTGCGGGTGACCGTGATCGTGGTGATGGTCGTGATCGTGCGGCATGATCGGTTACCCCGGTTTCGTTGCATCCTCGGGCGACGCCGCGTCCCCGCTCTCCGCCTCACTGCGATCGCCCGACCGCTCGACGGTGCGGGCGTCGTCCTCCTCACCGACGGCGGTCCCCCGCGCGTCGCGCGGCATCGCCAGGTCCGGCACGCCCTGCCCCTGAAGGATGGCGTCGCGGCCCTGCGGCAGGAACACGCTGAAGGGAAGCCCCGTCGTGTCGAAGATCAGCGTCGTCCGCGTGGCGAACGCCCGCTTCATCGCCACGAGGTTGTCCAGAAAGATCCGCAGCTCCGGGTGCTCCTCGAACTCCTTGTAGTACGAACTGACCTTCTGCTGGCCTTCGTTCTCGATCTTCGAGACGCGCAGCGAGACGGCGGACAGAATGCGCTGCCGGGCGGCTTCGGCTTCGGACGTGATTTTCTGCGCCAGCGCCTCGCCCTCCTTTGTGTAAGTGTTCGCCTTGCGCTCCTGGGCGGCCTTCATGCTGTCGAAGATGCTGTTGGTCACGCCCTGCGGAAGCCCGAGGCGCTTGATCCCGAAGGCGAGGATTTCGACGCCCGAGTCGGCCGTCCGGGCCTTCAGTCGGGCGAGGACCGCAGCCTCGATCGCACGCAGCGAATCCGCCGTCGCCGTGTCGGCGTCGCCGCCGATCGCGGTCGGGCGCAACGAGACCAGCTCGGAGTAATCGCGTTGTCCGAACTCCGCGTTCTTGACCGTCTGCACCTCCGATCGCAACGCCTTGACGCCCTGCTCCTCGACCGGGTGCTTCTCATGAAACTTCCGCGGATCGACGATCCGCCAGACCGTGTACGTTGTGAGGATGACGTTTTTTCCGTCGCGGGTGCTGGTCTCCTCCGTCCGAT
>BOJX01000296.1 GCA_016860685.1 Planctomycetota bacterium | reverse complement strand
AACACGCAAGCATCGCCAACGCAGCCAACGCGCCCTGCATCCATCTCCGCAGCCTCATCCGGCCGAGTATATGAACCGCGCCGCGCGCTCTCAATCCGGGTCGCCCGCCTCGCGGCCGCGCCGCACCGACGTCAGCACTCCCAGCCCGCGCATCAGGTCGCGCTCCGTCACCAGGAAAAGAAGGACCAGCGGCAGCATCGCCGTGTACGTCAGGGAATTGCCCAGCGACCGGTACACGAGCGGATCCGTCGATCGTCCGCCCCTCGCCAGCCACGGCTCCGGCACAGCCGGAGCCCCGCGCGCGGTCCGGTCCACGCCCAGCGCCTCCCAGTAGTTCGCCAGTCCGACATACTCGGCACGACGTGCCGACGCCACGTGTCGCCGAACAACCACGTCGCGACCGCCAACCCCGCAACGAGGATCGCGCTCGCGCGCAGCAGCCTCAGCGCCAAGGTGCGGAGCGTTGCGGCGCCGCGGGGCGCGAGGGGTTCTCTCGGAGCAATCGCGCGCATGTCGCCGCGAACCTAGAAGCACGCCGCCGCTGGGTCAATGCAGATGACGGCACGGGCGGAAGGTTCGGCAGTGAAGTGTCACTATCATGACACTTCTTCCGCGCGGCGCCCGTGTCCGTCGGGTACGTCCCGGGCGCCTCCACGACGTCCCTCCCGGCGCATCCGGTTTGCGCCGGATCCGCCGCGGCAACGCCCGTGAATTCGTTGTCAGAAGCGGTTTTCGGAAATTTTTTTCTTTAAGGGAAGGATAAAACCTCGCGGCGCTCCGTGTTGAAATCAAAGAGCTTACAACGGTTGTCGTACGCCAGGGACCTGTGAAACCCTTGTAAAACAAGGGAATTGCGACGTTTTTACTTGCCTCGCGCTGAAACGGGGTTTATAATGAAGTTGCGACGCGGGGGCGTGTCGCAGCTCGGTGCCGCAACGCGGTCCCACCGGCTAAGGCAGGTTCGGTCGCTTCTCAAGGAGCGCCGACGGGGCGGACGGAGACGTTCGTCCGGGCGTGAGGTGAACACATAGCCCGGGAAGCGGGTGAGCCGAGCGGTGGCGATGGCGTAGGCACGGAAACCCTGAAGAGGTTGCTCCAGCTCGACGTTCTTCGGAATTCGGAGCGGAGCGCGGCGGAGGCTGATGGATACTTCGAGGCGCCGCGACGGTCGGGCCGCAAGGCGTGATCGCTCGAAAGCGCGAGGAAGGAGTCGGGGCGAAATCCCGGACAAGGTCTTCCGCCTTGATGCCTCAGGAGGGATGAAACCCAGGGGAGCATCCGGCGCGCGTCACGCTCATACCGCGGCGCTCGTCAGAGGACTCCCGTCGAGGGGTGAAACCCAGGAGCCGCGGTCCGGCGGGCCGGCCTGTCGCGTCAGCGACCGGGAACAACGCCGGGAGAAACGGCAGGTGGGTGCTCCGGGACGGAAACGGACCGGTACCTCGCGGGAGGAGAAAGCTCCGAAGGGGGAACCCCAGGAGCGCTGTCGGCACGAAACAAGGCCGACGAGGCTTCGAGGAGAGTAAGCCGTCGAGAGGGTGATCAAACCCTGAGGGCGGAACGACGCGGGCGGGCAGGCCCGCGTCTGGTGGATCCTCGATGCCGCATGTGCTGAAGGGGGCAAAAGCCCAGGAGAGGTGCCGCGGGCGCGCGTCTTCGGATGCGGACTCGCCTGCGACGGTCTTCGGACCGGCGCAGGGCGGCCGGACCGGAAGGTTCGGCTGACGGCTGGG
>BOJX01000295.1 GCA_016860685.1 Planctomycetota bacterium | reverse complement strand
CCAGGGGCTCATTGATCTCATGCGCCAGCCCGGCCGCAAGCTGGCCGAGCGTCGCAAGGCGATCCGCCTGGCGCATTCTCGCGGTCAACCGGCGCCTCTCGGCCCGCGCTTCGCAGCGCTGGACGTGTAGGGCGGTTTCCCGCGCAACGGCCGCGAGAAGGTGATGTTCTTCCGGCAGAAACGCGCCCTCGGTAAATTCCGGGCGCTCTTCCACGTAACCGACTTCGACCGCCCCGCGCATCACGCCTTCGATCATGATCGCTGCGCTGTGGCGATGCACCGCTCGCCCGAGATCGCCCAGAGCCCGCTCATGATCGTCCACCCGGATGCGCGCCGCCACGAGGTCAGGGAACTGCCACGCAGGCGGCAGCAGCCGGACGACGCGCTCCAGCGTTTCCTCGATCGACCGCTCCGCCTCTTCGAGCACCTGTGCGATTCCGTAAAGACAGGACAGCTCCTTGACGCGCTCCCGCAGGGCGTGTTGCGCGCGGCGGTCGTCGATCGCCAGACCCAGCGTCTGCGCCAGCGCCTCATGCCGACCGATCGTCTCACCGGTGAAGATATGTTTGCGCCCGCTCCGCAGGGCGATCACGCCGCGACGGTTCGGCGCGATGTCGAAGGGAATCACGGCGAGCGAGACGACGGCGCCGCCGCCGATCTCTCGCGCCGGCTCCGTCGGACCGGAAAGCGCCAGATCGACCGCGGCGTCGCCGGTCCAGAAGCTTCCGGCGGAGGTGATGCACCGCCCCCGCGGACCCAGCGTGCCGGCGGCGGCGCTTTCCATCAGATCCTCGTACCAGGGGATGCACCGCTCCACGTCGCTGCCGCGCGGAGCGGCGCCGTCCGTGGGCGTGGGGAGGCCGGAGACGGTCGGGTCGAGCAAGGGCTGCGGCGCAAATCGCGCCTCCCCCGTCCGGGACGCCCACCAGCGGTAGCCTCCGGAGTGATCGTCGGCGAAGATGCGAAGCTCGAGCGCGTCGCATCCGGAAAACTCCAGGAAAATGCGTGAAGCTTCGCGAAGAAACTCCAGCCGCCCTGGTCCTCGGTTGGCCAGATGAAGAATCCGCCGGGCGACGGCAATGACGTCCTGAGGCTCAATCACGGTCGCCTGATCGGAGCGACTCATCCCCTGGATTCCTGCTTCCGCTCCCCTCATCGCCGGGATTCTACCGCGTTTCGGGCGGCGGCTCCTCTCCGCCGGTTTTGCCCAACCTCATGCATGACGCGGCGCGCCGGGATTCCGGTCTGTTGGCGGCCTCATTCTCATCCGATAGAAGACGCATCATGAGCATGTATCTGGTCACCGGCGGCGCGGGGTTCATCGGGTCGCACCTGGCGGGCAGGCTCGTCGCGCTGGGACACAAGGTGCGGATCCTCGACGACCTGTCGTCCGGGCGGCGGAGCAACCTGACCGCGGTGAAGGACGCGCTCGCCGGAACCGGCGCGGCGAAGGGGGCGACGCTTGATTTCGTCGAAGGCGACATGCGCGACCCGGCGGTCTGCCGCCGCGCCTGCGACGGCGTCGAAGTCGTCTTTCACGAAGCCGCCGTGCCCAGCGTCCCCCTTTCCGTCGAGAAACCGGAGAACAGTCACACGGCCAACATCGACGGGACGTTCAACCTCCTGATGGCGGCGAAGGGCGCGGGCGTGCGACGGTTCGTCTACGCCGGAAGCAGCAGCGCCTACGGCGACACGCCGGAGCTGCCGAAGCGCGAGTCGATGCCGACGAATCCAAAAA
>BOJX01000294.1 GCA_016860685.1 Planctomycetota bacterium | reverse complement strand
GCGACGTTGAGATCGGAATCATCGGGGGAACCGGGTTGGGTGACATTCTCCTGAACGAAGCGGGCGGAACGCCGATCGAGGTGGATACGCCCTTCGGGAGGCCGAGTTGTCCTCCGATCATCGCCACCTGGGAGGGGCGCCGTGTCGCCTTCATCGCCCGTCACGGCGCGGGGCACACCTTCAACCCGACGAACGTCCCCTACCGCGCGAACATCTACGCCCTGAAGCAACTCGGCGCCGCGGCCGTCATTGCCAGCGGCGCCACCGGAAGCCTGCGCGAGAACATCCACCCCGGCGAACTGGTCGTCTGCGATCAAGTCATCGATCGCACTTCCCGCCGCTCCTCGACATTCTTCGACGAGGGTCTTGCCGTCCACGTCGAACTAGCCGACCCCTTCTGTCCGACGCTGCGCCGCGATCTGGTCGCTGCTGCGGCTCAGTTGGATCTGACCGCCCACGACGGCGGAACCTACGTTTGCATGGAGGGGCCGCAGTTCTCCACGCGAGCCGAGTCGCATCTTCACCGGGCCTGGGGCGGCGACGTCATCGGCATGACCGCAATGCCCGAGGCGAAACTCGCCCGCGAGGCCGAACTTTGCTACGCCCTCGTCGCCTTGCCGACGGATTACGACTGCTGGCGACCTCACCCTGGCGACCCGCCGCACGACGCCCTCCTGCGGGAAATCCTCGGCAACCTTAAACTGGCCTCGCAACGGGCGCTCGCCCTCATCCGGCAATTCCTGCGGGTATATAATCCGTCAGGCCGAACGTGCGGATGCGGATCGGCCCTGAAGCTGGCGATCTGGTCCGACTTGAACGGACTTGCCCCTGCCGTCCGGCAGCGCCTCGGTGCGCTGGTTGAACGATACATTTCCTGACGTGCTGGACACCGGTGGCGATCACCGTCGGAAGCTGGGAATCATGTTCAGAACCGCAATCCCTCACAGCCTTCAACGTTGGGGCTCTGCGACGACCGGCGCCTCGGTCTGCCGGCGACGGAGCGTTCGCGCGGGGATGTATCTTCTCGTGTTCTCGTTGACGCATTCGGGTACGTTCAGCTCCCCTGTCGGAGCGCTGTCTCAAACCGCGCCGACCGAGCCCGCCGTATCCGTCGACGTGTACGTCAACGACAGTTTTGAGTCCCGCGACGCTTTCGCCCGAGCTCAAGTCCTCGCCCGAAACCGCCGCTGGGCCGAAGCCGCTGAAGTTCTGCACGAAGCGTCTACCCGTTACGCGGCGATGGTCGCCTCGACCGGCCGCCCCGGCGCCTACACCAGTGTCGGCCGGTTGGTGCGCCAGACGCTGGCGTCCTGGCCGCCGGAAGGCGTGTCCGCCTGGCGACAATTGTACGAAGCCGAATCCGCCGCCGAGTTGTCCACGCTCGGGACGGAGCGCCCCGACGCCGCCGCAAGCTGGCTCGCGGCTTACGATCGCGGATTCATTTCCGCCGCAGCGGGGAAGGTGACCGACGAGCTGGCCCAGCGGCTGACCGAGCGCGGTCTCCTTGAGCCTGCCCGAAGCCTTTACGAGGACGCCTTGCGCTTTCATCCGGATCGCGATCGTTACGAGCCGATCTGGCGCCGGCACCTCGCCCTGGTGCTTGCAATGACCGGCGACGCCGACGAAGCCCGCAGACTCCTCGAGATCGACGATCCCGAGTTGAACACCGGCCTGCGCTGGATGGGCGAGGATCGCCCGGCGCGCGACGTCCTGGCCGAGATCGAGCGCACTTTCGCCGATCTT
>BOJX01000293.1 GCA_016860685.1 Planctomycetota bacterium | reverse complement strand
GGCGTTCCGGCGGATCGCTGCGTCGTGATCCGTCCGCCGGTGGATTTCGCGCGGATCAACGAAATCCGCGCGTCGTCGTCCCTGCGCAGCCGCATCGGGGCGACGGATCAGGATCGTGTCGTCCTCGTGCCCGTGACGCGCGACGTGAACGCCGCCGTGGAAGGCGCCTGGGCGATGATGGTTCAGGGGCTGCTCGACGAGCGTCTCAGGATCGTCGTCCTTTCCGGCGAAGGAGATGACGGTCCGCTGCGGCGCCTTGCAGCCGCGTCATACCGGCCAGGCAGGGTCATTGTGCTGGACCGGACGATGCCTTTCGAGGAAGCGCTGGGCGCGGCGGACGCGATGCTTCTTTGCGACGACGGAGACGTTTCGACGTTCCCGGTGGCGTGGGCGATGGCGGCGAACGTGCTCGTCGTCGCCGCGGCGGGGTATGCGGTCTCGGAATTGATCTCGCACAAGCTCAACGGTCTGCTCTACAAGCGGCGGAGCGAATCCGGCGTCGTCGTGGCGATCGCGCAGTGCTTCGCCGAAGCCTCGACGCCGCTTGGCGCGAAGCTCCGCGACGCGGCGCGCGGACAGGCGTACGAGGCGTTCGGGGTTCGCCGCTTCGTCGATCAACATCTTCGACTTTACGACAATTTGGCGTCGGGGCGCGCCGTCGATGACGGGATCGTGGATTCCGCGTTGGTTGCCTGAGGCGACGCCGGGTGCGTCGGGGTCTGCGACCTCGTGGGGCGTGATTTTTACGAGCGGTAAAAAGGCGTGCGGCACCCTGTCAATCTTGGCGCGGTCTAAGGGTGCCGCAGCGAGTGGAAGCAAATTGTCGAGCCTGGGAAACTCCCCCGGCTCCTATCTCTCTCATCGTGGCATTCGCCGGAAAACTTGACCGCCGGTCGAGCCACCGCCTCGACGGCCGACGCAAGATGCCTCCGATGACGCGACCAGCGGCGCCAGCGCCCGGACCCCGTGAATCCTCAATGATCCGCGGGATCGCCGCCCGCCTACCCGTCGCGACGCGGGGATCGTAGCCTCCGAATTTGCAAGAACTTCGGGAACCCGTCCGAGCGCAGTGAAGTATATCATCATCCTCCCCCCCTTGACAAGGGCGGTTTGTGAATTTCTTAGTTTTTCCGGGACCGGGTGGGCCACGACCGGTATTCATGTCGTTTCGGTTTCCGGTTCGCCGACTCCGGAATCGCAGGGAGGGATATCCGAAGCTAGTAAGACGGCCGCGCGGCGCCTCTGCCTGCCGGACCGACCTCTCGGGGGAAACACATCATGTCGGACATCATGAACGGTCGGTCGGCGGGATCGGGGGATCAGACCCTGCTGATCGGAACCGTTACGGGGGTTCGCGTGGGGCATGTCACGGTCGCACTGACGGCCCCAGAGCCCTACGTCCGGCATGAAGGGCGCGACTACCCCGTCGGTCGGATCGGGTCTTACGTCACGCTTCCCAGCCCCGATCGCACCATCGTCGGTTTTGTCACATCGGTCGGAGCTGACGGAGGCGCGGATGAGGGGGCGGCTGGGGGAGCCTTGAAGGTTCAGCTCCTCGGGGAGCTGCACGGAACCCACTTCGCCCGCGGGGTCAACGCCTACCCCCTCATCGGCGACCCCGTGTGCCTGGCGGTGCAGGAAGACTTCGAGAAGATCTTCGGAACCTTCAACCGGCAGTCCCAGAGCGGCGACTATGCCAAGGCGTTCCGGCTGGGCCGGTTCGCCCTGAACACCAGCTTTGACGTGAACGTGCTGGGCAC
>BOJX01000292.1 GCA_016860685.1 Planctomycetota bacterium | reverse complement strand
CCCAGTTCACGCTCGCGGGGCACGCCCTGCTGGTGCGCGGCGGCACCCCGGTGGCGGAGCTGAACTGGATGTTCTTCACCGGACTTGGGCTTTTGTCCTGCGGCAACGGGTTCTTCAAACCCAACATTTCCACGATCGTCGGAACCTTATACAAGCAAGGGGACGCCCGCCGAGACGTGGCGTTCACCATCTTCTACATGGGCATCAACATCGGCGCGTTCATGTCGGCGTTCGCGTCGGGCTTCGCCGAACAGCAGGGCTGGCACCTGGGGTTCCTTCTTGCGGGCGTCGGCATGCTGCTGGGGATGGGCATCTTCGCGTTCGGACTCAAGTCCATCGAAGGCAAGGGGTTGCCGCCGGAAGGCGCGACGCTGTCCGGAACGGGCCGGTTCGGCCTGCCCAACGGATTGCTGCTGGTCATCGGGATCGTGCTGCTGGTTCCGGTGGTGGCCTGGCTGATCTCCAACCCGCAGTGGGTACAGAGCATCGCTCTGATCATCGCCGGACCGATCGTGCTTTATCTGCTGTGGGAAGCCACCCGCGGTAACCGCGAGGAAGCCGGACGCATGATCGTCATTCTGGTGCTATGTACGTTCTCGATGATGTTCTGGGGGTTCTTCGAGCTGGCGGGCAGCACCATCACGCGTTTCACGAAGGAGGCGGTGGACCGCCAGGTGTTCAGTTACGAAATCCCGGCGACGTTCCTCGCCAACTCAGTGAACACGCTGCTCATTATCCTGCTGAGCATCCCCGTGGCGGGGGTGTGGGTCTGGCTGGATCGCAAGAGGCTGGAGCCTTCGTCGCCGCTGAAGTTCGCGCTGGGGCTTGCTCAGCTTTCGCTGGGGTTCGGCATGTTGTTCATCGGCGCCAAGCAGGCGGAAACGTTGGGCAAGTCCGCCCTGGTGTGGCTGCTGCTGGGGTTCTTCTTTCATACGACGGGGGAGCTGTGCCTGTCGCCGGTGGGGCTGTCCACGATCACCAAGCTCGCGCCGGCGCGACTGGTGGGCATGTTCATGGGGGTGTGGTTCCTGTCCTCCGCGCTGGGCAATGTCCTGGCGCCCTGGGTGGCTGGGGTGCGGGAGGGCGGCACGTACGTCGAGGTGTTCCCGCGGATCGCGCTGATTACCGCGATCGGCGCGGGGGTGCTGCTCGTGCTGGTCAAGCCGCTCAAGAAGATGATGCACGGGGTGAAGTAGGTCGAGGGGCCTGGCGCTTCGTGCGAGAATAACAGAGGTTACGGACCGCAGGCGATAGGAGGCTTTCGATGGATCAGCCGAAACTCGGATTCTGGGCGCAGCTCAGGTCGTTCCCCCGGCCGTTCTATGTCGCCAACGTGATGGAGATCTTCGAGCGGATGGCGTGGTACGGGTTCTACGCCCTGGCGACGCTGTACATCACGGGTCCGACGGAGACCGGGGGGCTGGGGTTCACCTCCGAGCAGCGCGGCGCGATCCAGGCGATGATCCCGTTTCTGCTGTACCTCATGCCCGTGGCCACCGGGGCGCTCGCCGACCGGTACGGGTTCAAGAAGATGTTCATCATCTCCTACCTCGGGATGGCGGTCTTCTACTACCTGCTCGGGCAGTTCAAGTCGATGTCCGGGTTCATGCTGGCGTTCTTCGGCGTGGCGGTGGCGGCCGCGATCTTCAAACCCGTGGTGGTGGGGACAGTCGCGCGGGTGACGGACGAAAGCAACTCGCGCCTCGGGTTCGGCGTGTTCTACATGATGGTGAACATCGGCGGGTTTGTCGGACCGCTGGTGGCGG
>BOJX01000291.1 GCA_016860685.1 Planctomycetota bacterium | reverse complement strand
TCGTACAACCAGTCCACGCCCTTCATCATCGCAACGGTGTGATCCGCCCCGCAGCGGTCCTTCAGATCCAGCAGCGCCATCGGCGCCATCCCGTCCTGATGCACCGCGTACACCGGATACGGCTCGACGACCCGGCCGGTCCGCACGTCGTAATGCCACCACCACTGCCCCGCCGGACCCTGAAGCGAGACCATCTTCGCCGCCGACACCCGCGCCGACTGCGCCGCCTCCGCGTCCCGCGTCATCTCGTGATACAGCGACAGCGCCTGCACCGGGTACACCCAGTCCGCAAAGCACGAGACATGTTCACGGAAAAAACCCGCCCGCGTCCCCGGCGCATGATGCGAGAACAACGCAGAATCCGGGTGAAACGCCCCTTTCAGGCGTTTCGCCGCCCCCCGCGCCAGTTTCTCATCCGTCAGAAACTCCGGATGAAACGACAACGCGGAAACCACCCACGACAACTCGACCGTCGGGCACGGCCGCTCCACCGGCGACAATGCCCTCAAACGCTCCAGCGCCGCCGCCGCATTTCGCCGCCGCAAGGACACCGCCGCCCACAACGTCAGCGCCACGTCGCCGATGTTGTTCATCCGCGGCAGACGCTCGATCAACCGGTCGCAGCAGGCGTCCGACCCGCCTGCCCCGAGAATCCGCCCCGAAACATCCTGCTTCTGCGCGGAAAGCCCGATCAGCACGATCGCCGTGTAACGCAACGACTCGCCCTCAAGACGGTCGCCCGACCGGCCTCGACGGATGCACCAACCGAAAAAACCGTTCCGCGTCACCATCCTCGGAAGGGCGCGCAACGCAAGACCTCGCAGATGCTCCACGCGCACAAGCGACGGCGCGCCCGCGACAGGTTCCGGCGTCATCACCGCGAGGCTCACGGGTTGCTCAGCCCCTGAAGCGCCTGATTCCTCAGCAGGAACCCAAAGGGGTCGAACGAATCCTCCAGCGATCCGCCCCCGGCGCGACCCCCCTGAAGCTCATGCCGGTTCATGAACTCGATCCCCGACACGTTGTAGTTCACCGTTGCACCCGCTCTCAGGAAGATGTTCCGGTTGATCCAGTCCTGAATCCGCGTCTCCACCGTGTGCGGAACCCAGAGCACGTCCCCCGCCGCAAGCTTCAGATTCGCAGACTGCATCGCCGCCAGCTTGTCCAGGTTGATCTTCACCATCGCGTCGCTTCCGTCCGGCATCCGACGGATCAGCGTCCCCTCGCGCGGCGTGATGTCCGTCCGCAACCCCCCCGCCGCCGCGATCGCCTGAAGCAGGTTCACCTCCACCCCCGGATCCAACAGTAGCGGTCCCGGCGTGTTCACCAGACCCCCGATGAACACCGCACGCGGCGAAGCCTCCACCTCGATCATGTCGCCGTTCTCCAGCGGTTCGAGGTTCATCGCCGCGCGCACCTGCTCAGGATCCGTCAGGTCGAAGCGCCACTCCTCTCCCGGACGCCGAAGACGCCGCAGCGTCGTTCGACCCGTCGCATCCGACGTCACCCCGCCAGCCAGCACCACGCTCAGCACCAGGTTCCGCTCCGTCCGCCGCAACCGCGTGTATCCCGGCAACTGCACCGCGCCAACCACCAGCACCCGCGTCGTCTCCGGCGTGGCGACCTCCGTATGCACCGACAGATCTTTCACGATCCCTGGCACATAAGCGGCCTTGATCACCGCATCCACGTCTTCCAGCTCCAGCTCCGCAACCCGGATCGGCGCGACCAGCGGCAGGCTCAGATTCCCTTCCCGGTCGATGCGCGCCGTCACCGTCGGCGCAA
>BOJX01000290.1 GCA_016860685.1 Planctomycetota bacterium | reverse complement strand
CGCTGGCTGCTTTTCCGCGAGTTCCGCCGCCGGTTCGGGTGCGAGTTTCCGTCGGTTCGCAAGGCGATGCGACGGCTCGGGCGGCGTCCGGTTCTGCTCATTCACGGCGGGCGCGACAGTTACATCCCCACGTCGCAGTCGCAGCTCTTGTATGACCGGGCGCTGGGTCCCAAGCAGCTCTGGATCGTTCCCGACGCCCGACACAACCAGAGCATCCTCACCGAACCGCGCGAGTACCAGCGTCGCGTGCTCGACTTTCTCGACGAGCACCTGGCGTGGAAGAGCGCGATCGCGTCGCCGACGGTCCGCATTCGTCCGGCGGATCGCGCGACGGTGATGCCCGCGCTGGCGACGTCGCGCGGGGGATCCCCCTCTGCGGTTCCCGCCGCCGCCCAGGATTCGTGACCGCCCCTCGTCCGAAAACGCATCTTCGTCCCGATGAGGCACGAGAGTCCGCGCTTCTGCTCGAACCCAGCCCAAGCCGCAAAAAGAGCGCACATCTGCGGACCCGCGCGGAATCCGCGCTTTCGGGCTGGAAGCCGCGTCCCCCCCGGACTACGATCCGCCGGAGGGAAAAGAAGATGCGGCATCTGCCTCTGCTAGGTCTGATGATCCTTTCCGGTTGCGGGAATGCGGCCCTGATTCCGATGACGGCTTCCGATGCCGCACCGGCGTTTGCGGACCTTGGCGGTCCGGCTGAAACATGCGACCCCAGCCGGGAGCTTGCGGTTCAGATCGTCACCGAGTCCGCGATCCTGCTGCGCGACCTGCCCGACGCCGGGTTCCACGCGGGAACCCTGCTTCCGTCGTTCGACGTCCGCGCGTTCGATCTTCAGCCGGACGATCGGGAGGAAGTCATTGCCGCGGTTCATGCGCTCGCGGGGCAGCGTCTTTCCGAGTTCGGGCTTCGCGTCGTCGGCGAGGAGGCGACGGAGGAATCCGAAGGCGCCGAAGCGCCGGAGATCATTGCCCGCGTCGTCGTCACCGATCTTCCGGGCGCGCCGGAGCATTGCGGATGTCAGGGCAGCACGAGCGCGCTGGGACTGCCGTCGGACGGCCCCGCCGAAGCCGTCGTCTTCTCCAACGCGTACGTGGACAACGGGCTTGCGGGGATCCTGATGCGGTACTCGCGGAAGGAGCGGATCGAGAAGCTCGCGGCGGCGCTGTCCAACTCGATCCTGCACGAAGTCGGACACACGCTGGGGCTGGTTCACGTGGACGTTCCGGGTCAGCCGACGCTCCTGATGGCGCGCGGAGGTTCGAGTGCGACGAAGGTTTCGCTGACGGCGATGACGACGCTTCAGGCGTATTCCCAGGAGGCGCAGCCGGTGACGACCGACGCGCTCGGCGTCCGTGAGATGCAGTGCGACGTGTGCGTCATCGAGGACACGCTGGCCGCGCGGCGCGAGTGTCTTCGCTGATCGCGCCGGGCGCCGGGCAAGGGTTTCCGCGGATCGAGCGGACCGGGCGGCGTGAGGCGCTTCGCTGAAGGCGCCGCCGGCTCATTATGAAAACCGTCGCGGATCGCGCGAGGGTCTTCGCGGATCGCGCGAGGGTCTTCGCGGTTCGGGCGAGGGGCGATCTTCTTCAAGGCGTCATGAATTCAACAGCCACGTCAGGTGTCCCAGCGTCGGCAGGATGAGTTTCTCCATCGCGAGGCGCACGGCTCCCGAAGAGCCCGGCAGGACGAACACCGCTTTTCGGTTCCGCATGCCGGCCAGCGCGCCCGAGAGCATCGCCGCCGGACCGATCTCGGCGAAGCTCAGCGAGCGGAACAGTTCGCCGAACCCGTCCAG
>BOJX01000289.1 GCA_016860685.1 Planctomycetota bacterium | reverse complement strand
ATTCCGTCCGGGAATAAACACGTTCCAAGTCGGGTAGCCTCCCGACGTTTGTGAATTCTTTCACATTGTAATGCCGCGAGGCGTCGCGAGGAAGTCCGCCGCCCGGGCGGGCGATCGGCGTCCGGGGGGCTGAAAACGCCGCTGAGCGCGCGCCGGACGGCGGCGGGATTGTGACGCCCGGAACGAAGTCCCGCCCCGCCGCGCCGTCCGGACGTCCAGCGGTCCGGCGCCGACTTCTAAAGTTTCGGGATTCCGCCGAAAAGAAGGGTGGACGCAAACCGCGGATTCCGGCGCCGGTGTCGCGGGCATGTCACACGCGAATCCGGTGTCATACTGGCGTCACTTCGTTGGCGCCTCTCGGAGACGGCGCGATGAGCTGCATCGGCTGGATCATCGACTGGCTCGAAGGGTGGGTGCCCTTCATTCACATCGGAACCGAGGCCTGAGGGAGACGCATCATGATGATCTTCCCCCTGACGATCGACGAGGAAAAGACGGTGCGGTGGCTCTTGCGCCTTGTCCCTGCCGCCGCCGTCGCCGTCATTCTCGCCCTCGGGGCGGTGTCGGCGGCGGCGTCGATGTAATCGTGGATTGACGCTCCAGCGGCAGGTTCGCCGCGGCGAAGCGACGGTCCAGGAACCGGTAGCGGTTGCGCGTGAACTCCAGCACGAACGCGCCCCACGCCGATCCCGCGAAACCGAAGGCGACGCTGGCGGCGACAAACGCGCGACGGTCGTCGGCGGCGAGCGAGGCGGCCCACGCCGCTGCTGCGACCACGCCCAGCGTCCCCAGCAGCACCCGCCGCGCCCGACGCGACTCGAACCCGCGCAGCAGCGCGGCACGCGCCGGGATCAGGCATCCCGTCAGTGCCGCCGCCGCCACCAGCGCCCACGTCCACATCCCGGAGGTGTGCGCCCCGCGGACGACGCGTCGCGACAGCAGACCCCGCACCGCATCCGTCAGAAGGAAGCAGCCGGGGACGTCGTCCACCTGTCCCGTCGGGTACGCTACGGCATGCCGGTCCGGATCGGCGGACGCGGCCTGCGTGCGCAGATCCCCGATGACGACGACCCGTCCGCCGACGCGCTCGCGAAGGTCGTCCGGCTCGGCCCCCAGCGCCTGCTCCAGCGGGATCACCCGCTCGACCCACGCCGACGGCGGCGCCAGTTCGAACCGGATGCACGCGACCCGCGCCGCCCCGGGCAGATCATCCGGTTTGAAGATCAGCAGATTCTCCCACGACCCTCGGTCCCTCCGGTACGCCCCCTCGCCGACGCGGTAGAGCACTTCGATGGCTCGCGTCTCCTCATCCAGCTCAAGTTCGATCCGTGACGACGGGTCGGCGATCGCCTCCGCCAGAACCAACGCCGCCGAGGGAATAACCGGTCCGGCGGGCTTCTCGTGTGCGATCACGAACTCCCCCGGTCGATGCGTCATGTCCCGCGCCACGACCGCACCCTGTCGCGGAGGCTGATTCAGAGCGCGCAGGATCCCGTCACTGAGGTGCGGACGCCCCGCGTCATCATGCGTCAGACTGATTAAGACGACAGGGACGCCCGCAACCTCCAGCGCATTGACCCCGTCCGCCAGCGCTTCATCCCCTGGCTGCGGCGTCCGAAACCACAAATCCCAGATCACGGCAAGCGGTCGTGCCTCAACCAGTTTCTTCATCAGCGCGCCGTAAGCCGCGCGATGCCGGCGAAGGTCTGCATCCTCCGCGTGCGCCCCTGACCATCCGCCCCGCGCCGCCAGCGCCGCGGGGGTCTCGTCCGTCACGCCGAGAATGACAAACGAGTCC
>BOJX01000288.1 GCA_016860685.1 Planctomycetota bacterium | reverse complement strand
TCTTTCGAGAGGCGCTCGCGCTCCTTGCGGGCGCGCTTAAGGTCGCGGGCGAGTTCGATGCGGATGGTCTGGGGTTTTCCGTAAACGCGCACGATCTCGTTGACAAGTTTCCGCAGTTCGGTGAGGGCGCGTTCGACAGCCGGGTTGCGAACTTCGCCCATCGCCTTCCTCAACGGCGGCAGCCGATCCACCGGTTCGGACGACTTGAAACTCTCCGGGAAGAGTTCTCGCCGGGCGGTCATGTAGCGCGTGCCGTCCTGCATCCGCTCGATGAGCATGCGCAGCGCCTTGCGGCTGTGCGAGGCGTAACCCTGCTCAAGCCGCAACTCGGAGAGTTCTTTGGCCTTGGCTGGGTCGAGGTTCCAGGCCTTGATCGCACGGCGTTCGAGGGCTTCGGGTTTTTCGAAGCTGAGGATTTCGATGACGATCGCGTCGCGGACGTCATCGGACATAGCGTCCCATCGCCCGCCGAAGACTTCGCGCAATTTCTCGTCGGTGCGGTGGCCCGGGAGTTTCTTCTCCTCGTCCTGGCCCCACACCTTCAATTCTGTGCCCTTCGGGAGTTTGAGCATCTGCTTCCCTTTGAGCTTGGCGAACGTCATGTCGCCTTCCGACGTCAGGGCCGAAATGACCTTGGCGCGTTCCTCCGCATTCAGGGGACGGGCAGGTCCGTCGGACGGGATGACTTCGAGGTTGTTGACGTTCTGAAGGATTCTGAACTTCTGGAAGAGCCGGTCCGCGACGGCGGCGCGGCGGGCGTTCGGAACCAGCTCGCAGCGCCCGATGAGGTGACTGGCGGACTTGAGCGGGCGTTGGAAGAAGATGGCGCGATACAGCTCGCTACGAAACGCCTCGGTCAGGATCGAGGGGTGGTGCGGCGTCTGGGCCTGCCAGATCGCGTTGAACTCATCGACATACATCTGGCGGGCGGTCCAGCGCTTTCGGATGCGCTCGGCCTCGGGGTCGAGGCCGGCGAAATACTCGCCGAGCGTTCTCGCGCCGGCGGACTGAATCTTTGCCGCGAGTTCGAGGATGCCCTGCTTGACGACGCCCTCGTCCTCGTCCTTCTTCATGGACTTGCGGTTGGAGAGGAATCCGCGGCGCTGGGCGAGGTGGTAGAAGGCGCGGCCAAGCTCCGTCGCGCTGAGGGCATGATCGAGCGCACGGGCACGGAGCTTGTAAGGCAGCAGGTGGGCCGCGATGCGATCACCGCTCGCCAAGTGCGCCTTACGCAGGTCGGCATCCAGTTTCAACAGGTAGTCGTGCATGGCTTGGGGCTTGCCGATGACGCCGTCGGGCAGCAGTCCGGCGCGCTGTAAGAGGCGCAAGAGCTTGTACTTGCGCCTTTGTCGCCGCCAGAACATCCGCCGGGGGAGGCGCGCCTGGCGTCGGGCGGCGCCCCGGGCTTCGTCTCGACCTGATTCGATGTCTCCTTCGACGCCTTCATCGAACGCGTGAACCCCGGAGCGAATGAGCGCCGCCGGGCGATTCGGCTGCGGCTCTTCGATCACTGCCCAGCCGATGGAAGCGACGCCGACGTCCAAGCCGATTGAATAATAGGGTTTTCGATCCGCTAAAGATTTCATGGGCACCCCCTTGACAACACGAGGCTCTACATTGTAAGGTTATCGCCAGTGTATCTGAGCGACGTTTTCCCGCAAGTCATAGTAAGGGACTTGAAACGTCACGCGCAAGGCAACGCTCTATAGGAGCGCCCAGGGCAAACTCTCAGGGGTTGGCCCGCACAGCTCTCGCACCTTCGGGTCGGGAGCTTTTTTCTTGCGCGGGCTCGGCGCGCGGTTCGGTGCGGACTGA
>BOJX01000287.1 GCA_016860685.1 Planctomycetota bacterium | reverse complement strand
GCGGGCTTGTCGCCGGTTACGGCACGGGGTTGTGGAACTTTCTTCAGTACCTCGTTCCGCTGCGTCGTCAGCCGCGGACGGATCTTTTCGTCGGCACCCTGGCGGAGCTGCCGGTCGGAAGCAGCCGGACCGTCGTCGATCCGCAAGGCCAGAAGATTGCGGTGACGCGGACGGCGGGCGCGGCGGGTGATCCCGCGTCCGGGTTCAAGGCCCTCTCCAGCATCTGCCCTCACCTGGGATGCAATGTTCACTGGGATGGAGGGCGCTCGCAGTTCATCTGCCCCTGTCACAACGGCGTGTTCGACGCCAACGGCACGGCGATCTCCGGACCGCCGGCGGCGGAAGGCAAGAACCTGAAAGAATTCCCGGTGAAAGTGGATGCGCGGAACGGTTGGGTGTTCGTCGAGGTCACTGTGAGGGGCCGATATGGCGTCTGAACCTGCGGGACATGCGGCGGGCGCGGGTCGCGGCGGGCGTTTGTGGCAGATGCTTCCGCTGGACTGGGGCAAGGTCCAGGAGGTCACGAATGAGCCGGTTCCGGGGCACATCAAGCGCTGGTGGTTCGCGTTGGGGGGGACGCCGGCGTACCTGTTCCTGATCCAGTTGACGACGGGGGTCCTGCTGTCGTTCTACTACGTTCCGTCACCGGAGCACGCCTGGGAGAGCGTGCGGGCGATCACGGAGGCGATCCCTTACGGCTGGTTCCTGCGCGGGATTCACAAGTGGGCGGCGAACCTGATGATCATCACGGTGCTGCTGCACATGTGCCGGGTGTATTTCTCCTGCGCGTTCCGTCATCCGCGGCAATTGAACTGGGTGATCGGGTGCGGGCTGCTGATGTGTACGCTGACGCTGGGGTTCACCGGGTACTCGCTGGTGTACGAGCAGCTTTCGTACTGGGGCATCACGGTGGCGACGGAGCTGACGGCGGTGATCCCGCTGGTCGGACCGCTGGCGGCGAACTTCATGCGCGGCGGGGAGGCGGTGACGCCGAACACGCTGACGCGCATGTTCAACCTTCACGTGGGGATTCTTCCGGTGACCGTCGTGCTGCTGATCGGGCTGCACGTGACGATGATCCGTCTGCACGGCGTGTCGGAGCTTTCGTTCGCGGTTGCGGCGAAGCCGAAGGATGCGCGGCCGGCGGATCGGCTCTTCGGGGTGAAACTGGTGGCGCTGGCGGCGGCGCTGGCGGGCGTGGGCGCGCTCGTGATGGCGGTGCGGGCGCCGGCGCCGCTGAACCTCATCGCGCATGAGCTGACGCCGGAGGGGAGCCGGATCGTCTGGGTGATGGTCGGCGTGGTGTGCGCGACGGCGGCGGTGCTGCTGCATCGCGGACATCTTTACGGGCTGATGATCTGGCTGGTGGTGGCGCTCTTGGCGTTGGGGAAGCTGGTGTTCGACCTGGTGAACGGCGAGGCGGCGCATCAGGCGGGGTGGCTGGCGGCATCCGTCGTCCTCGCCCTGACCGTCGTGTACGGCGTCGCGCGTCACGCAAGGTTCAACGAAGGCAAGGGTGATGATAAGCCCTTCAATTTCTTCCCGGATCATATTCTGACCGAGATTCTCATCGGAACGTTGTTGTTGTTTCTGCTGGCGCTGCTGACGCTGGTGTTTCCTCCTCACATGGGCGAGAAGGCAAACCCGCTTCAGACCCCGGATCACATCAAACCGGAGTGGTATTTTTTCTTCCAGTTCCGGCTTCTGAAACTGATGGGTTTGAACACCGCGGTGCTGCTGACGGGCGTGATGTTCGGACTGCTGGTCTTGTGGCCGTGGGTGGACTCGGTGCTGGAGAAGCTGGCGCCGAAGAAGGACGT
>BOJX01000286.1 GCA_016860685.1 Planctomycetota bacterium | reverse complement strand
CGGCGGCGGCGGCGGATCGCGCCGCTACTAGAAGACAAGACACACTTAAGCGCCCGGCGGGTTGACACGGTCGATCCGCCGGGATTTTCATGCGCGGTGGTTTTGCTCATCGCGCATTACGGAATCTGAAGATGACCCGTGACCTGGAGATTCGAGTATCCGGGCGGTCCGTAGCGACTCGCATTGTGGTGGGTTGCGGAGAGATGGATCGCGCGGGGACGTGGCTGGCGTCGCTTTCGCCCTCCACCTGTGTTGTGGTCAGTGAGCGGAACGTGCTTGCGATCCTTGGCGACCGGGTAGCGCGATCGCTGCGCAGCGCGGACCTGCCGTGCGAGACGTTCACGTTTGCGGAAGGTGAGGCGTCGAAGTCAGGGGCGACGATTGCGGCGCTGCACGAGTTTTTCTCGCGCGTCGGGCTGGATCGACGAGGCGTAGTGATTGCCTTCGGCGGCGGCGTCGTCAGCGACGTGGCGGGGTTCGCTGCGGCGACGTGGATGCGCGGCGTCCGGCACGTCAACGTCCCGACGACGCTGGAGGGAATGATCGACGCGTCGATCGGCGGAAAGACGGGGATCAATCTGCCCGCGGGAAAGAACCTTGTCGGGGCATTTCATCACCCGGTGCTGGTGGTGATGGATCCGCAATGCCTCGGGTCGCTTGCGCCGCGCGACCTTCGTGCGGGACTGGCGGAGTCCGTGAAACATGCGGTGGTGTTCGATGAGGCGTTCGTGACGTGGCATGAGGAGAACGCCGGGGAAATCCTGGCGCTGGATCCGCCGGTGACGGAAGTGCTTCTGCGGCGGAACGCCGAGATCAAAAGCGGCGTGGTTTCGGCGGACCCTTATGAGGAGACCGGCGTGCGGGCGCTGCTGAACTTCGGGCACACGATCGGTCATGCGATCGAGAGCGCAAGCGGATACGGATTGCGGCACGGGGAATGCGTGGCGCTGGGGATGGCGGCGGCATGCCGAATTTCGGTGCGGCGGTCGGGACTGTCGCCGGCCGAAGCGGAGCGTGTTGTGCGTCTGATCCGGTCGCTTGAACTGCCGTCAACGCTGGGGGAGGCCGGAGCGAAGGTGGGTGGCGTGGACGTGGACGCCGTGATGGCGCGGCTAGCCTCGGACAAGAAGGCGGTTCAGGGTCGAGCGCGCTTCGTCCTGCTGGAGCAGATCGGCAGGGCTTGCCTGGCCGAGGGCGTTCCTGCGTCAGATGCCCGCGAGGCGGTCGAGAGTGTGCTGGGCGTCTGAGCGTCGCCGGCGTTTCAGGATCTCCGGGCGGCGTCGGCGTCTTCGATCAGGCGGGTGAGACGCGAGATGACGAGGCGTTTCACTTCCGGGGGGGCGCCTTCGACTTTTGCTCCAGCCGCGCGGCGATGCCCCCCTCCGCCGAAGCCGGCGGCGGCTGCTGCGACATCAATGTCCAGATCGCAGAGTCCGGGCAGGGGGGCCTTGCTGCGAAAACTGACTCGGACAGGTCCGCTTTTCTGCTCGGCCAGCAGCACGCTGACGACGACGGAGCGGACGCTGAGGGGATCGTTGATGAGGTTTTCGGTATCCGCGAGGGTGGCGCCAACGCGCGAGAGCGTCGCCTGATCGACGGACAGGACGGCGAGGCGATCCTGAGCGACCAGCTCGATCGTCGAAAGCACCGCAGCGCGCAGCCGGAGCCGCGCCGCGTCGTCCGTCTGATACAGGCGCTGGTACATGTCGTTGGGGGCGACGCCGAGAGCGGCGATCCTGGCGGCGGCGGCGAGGGCGTCCGGCGTCGTGTTCGAGTGCGCGAACCAGCCGGTGTCGGTGGCGATGCCGATGAAGATCGCGGC
>BOJX01000285.1 GCA_016860685.1 Planctomycetota bacterium | reverse complement strand
ACGACGAGCACCAGCTTCTGGACAGCGCCTATCCGACGCTGGCGGAAACGCTCCAGCGTCACGGATATGACACCGCGGGTTTCGCGGACGTGCCTTATGTGGGGCCTTCGACGCGGCTGGACCGGGGGTTCGGGTTCCTGTCGAACATGCGCGTGCCCCAGGTGTCGCTGCCGTCGAAGATTTTCAAGGCTGCGGGGCGGATTCACCGGAAGGTGAGCGGTCGTTACACGAAGACGTGCGAGACGCGCGTTCTGATGGGCGAGGCGCTGCGCTGGTACGAGCGTCGGCGGGACCGGAGCAAGCCCTTCTTTCTTTACCTGCATACCGACGAGACGCACGCGCCGTTTCTGCCGCCGCCGGGGTTTCGGCGGAAGTTCGCGGGGCTTTCGCGGACACGGATGTACGAGATCAACCAGGACAAGCAGTTGTACGTCAGCGGGCAGGTGAGGATGACGGAGCGGGACTTCGCCGATCTTCATGCGTTGGCGAAAGCGGAGGTGGCGTTCTTTGATGCGTGGCTGGGCGTGCTGCTGGACCGGTTGGAGCGGGACGGGGTGCTGTCGGACACGGTGGTGGTGATTGCGGCGGATCACGGGGACAATCTCGGGGAGCACGGGCTGCTGCGTCACGGGTTGTGTCTTTATGACACGCTGGTTCATGTCCCGCTGATCGTGAAGTCTGCGGGGACGGATTCGGGTCGGCGTGTGCGGGAGCTGGTGCAGCTCATCGACGTGTTTCCGACGCTGATGACGGCTGCGGGGATTGACGAGCCGGTGACCCGGGCGGAGCACCAGGGCGGCGATCTTGCGGCGCAGGTGCGGGAGGGGCGTTTTGCGCGGTTTGCGGTGTCGGAGCTTTATCGCCCGGGTCAGGGGTTGTGGCGGAAGAAGGCGCCGGGGTTCATGCCGGAGTTCCTTGAGCGCTACGACCGTCGGCTTCGGGCGCTGCGGACGAACACGCACAAGTACATCTGGGCGTCCAACGGGCGGTGCGAGTTGTACGATCTGACGCGGGATCCGGGGGAGACGCGGAACCTGATCGACCTGGAGGCCGGGCGCGCGGCGGACATGCAGCGTGATCTGGATGCGTGGCTGGCGACGTTCGAGGCGAAGGAGGCGAGCGCGACGGTGGCGGTGGAGGACACGGCGGATGAGCGGGTGATCGAGCGGCTGAAGGAGCTGGGGTACGTGGAGTGATGGCGAATGCAGGATGAAGGATGAAGAATGAAGAATGAAGGACAGGGAGTCGTAGGCCGAAACCGAGAAACCGCCGGCGGTGCATTGAGCATGTGACGATGGGGCAGGCGCATGCACGAGATTCAGGACCACGATGGCGCGGGAATGCCGCGCGTCGGCGACGGAGCCTGACAGACGGTTCAAACCTTAGCCGGCAGAGCGGGGAAAGAGCGCTTCCTTACCCTTGACATTGCTGCGCGACGTCAAGGGCGAGCGGGCGCGGTTCGGTAAGTCATGTGCATCGTCATCGTCGGTAAGACCGGCGTCCCGTCATCGCTGGAGCCGAACCCCACCGTCCGCGGAGGATGCCGCACGTGATCGCGCCGTTGAAGATTTGTTTTGTGGCGTTGAACGGATACGCGGCGATCGGGGGTCGCGCCGCGACGTCGCACATCGGCGGCGCGGAGCGTCAGACGGCGCTGCTGGCGCGGGAGTTGGCGCGGCGGGGTCACACGGTGTCACTGGTGACGCTCGATCACGGTCAGGCGGACGGGGAGACGGTTCACGGCGTGCGCGTGTTCAAGGCGTATGCGCGAGACGCGGGGTTGCCCGGGCTGCGTTTTTTTTCGCCGCGCCTGACGGGGATCT
>BOJX01000284.1 GCA_016860685.1 Planctomycetota bacterium | reverse complement strand
CGTCGAGATAGGCGTACGCGGGCTTCTGACATTCCTTCAAATGCGTCCACGCCCGGTCGATCTGCTCGCCCTCAAGACGAAAACGCTGAATGAACCGCCGCGTGTAGTCCTCCCATAACCCGGGCTTGCGCGAAAGCTCCACCGGCGTTTGGTCAAGCATCACGCCGAACCTAGGCTTCGAACCTGGCACATCGTTCGGATCTTCATGCCGGCGGATCAGCGCATGAAACGGCTCCAAATCCAGTCGTCCGTCCATGATCTGCGCAGCGTAATCCTTGCCACTGACGAACTCCGTCCCATTAAACGCCCCATCATCGCGGACCGTTCGATCCTCACTTAGAAACTTCACCAGGTTCACGCCCGAGACGATCCCCAATGCCTCGGCAGGCGTCAGAGTCTGAGGATGCGCCGGGTCGTCGAAGGAAGCGTGCTCGACTTCAATGATGAGCGGCTGGTCCGGATTGCGCGAATTCACAAACTCTATGCGCTCCGGAAACCAGCGACCCTCGACCTCTTTGTATGTCGTACGCGACGTATACACCTTATGCAGGGATCCATCCGAACGAACGAGCCGCATCTCAACTTCGATGGGTTGCCAGCCGCGCCGCGGATCGAGAAGCCATCGTGTCGATCCGTTACGATGAGATGCTTGGACTTCCACAAATCCGCCAGGACTTGGCTCAACGGCATAGGTATTGTCTTTGTCCAAATGATGCTCAAGCCAGTTGTCCGCCGCCAGCTCCTCATGCGATTCTCCCGGGGTATACAAGGCCAACAGCCCGAGGGTCCGGATATCCGGTTGCCGCTGGATATTCACAACGGATTCGGTGTAGATGTGGCCCGTCAGCGCGTCCTCGCGGTAATTCCACTGCTCGCGTTGCTCGGTATAGAGATGGCGAAACTCGGAATAGCCGCGTGCGATTCCTTCCTTGCATGAAGAGGGAATAACGCATCCGCTCCAGTCCCCATGCTCTATGACCAGTTGCGCATCGCCTGCGTATCTCGACGAGTATCGCAGCGGCCCCCTCTCGGAACTCTGGTCATTCCACGTCCATTCTATGTGGGCGGTCTGGAAGCCGATCCGGTGCTGAACCATCGCCTCCAGCTCCGGCGGGGGCGGATCGGGCACGGCTGCGAGGACCGCGGGGAAAAGCAATATCAGGAGGGAGGAATAGATCATGCCGGTTATCCTTGCGAGCCGCACACTCCGTGCGAGAAAAAGGCGGCGACAGCACGCCATAGTCAACAAGCGCACGCATGACGGTATTGCTAATCCCGCGCTACTCAACGAGACAGGCGCCCGTCGGTGGATCGCACGTGCCATCGACCACCCAGTAACCCTGTATTCTATACGTATGGTCGATGTCTTCACCCTGGCCGAAACTGCAGCTTCCGTTCGGGCTCGCTGGGCCTGGGACTTGGCAATTGTGCTCCCCAGCGTCCGGACAACCGATGATCTCGTAACAGTCGATCTGTCCCTCAACATATTTATAGCACTTGTTCTCGGTGTTGGTTGCTCCCTGATTAACGTATCGGATGTCAGGCGCAAGATATCGGGTATACGTAACCGGGCAGTCCTCCCCCGCCTGCTGGCATCTGCAATTCGGGGGCGACGGCGCGCCCGCGCAGGGTGAGTGCGTATCCAAATGACACCCCGGATCATTGTCGAGCGAGAGCGGCAACGGTCCCGAGAACGGAAGCACCAACGCCACGACGTAAGCAATTGCCCACTCCATTACAATCACTCCTTGCATTCACTCTTCCTGCACAGCACAGCACAGGGAAGGGAAGGGAAGGGAAGGGAAGGGAAGGGAAGGGAAGGGAAGGGA
>BOJX01000283.1 GCA_016860685.1 Planctomycetota bacterium | reverse complement strand
AGACGGATGTCGCGTGGGCGATCGCGCACCGCGTGGATTACCTCGCGTTGAGCTTCGTGCGTCGCGCGGAGGATGTCACGGATCTTCGGGACCGGCTGAACATCGCGGGGGCGAACATTCCGATCGTCAGCAAGATCGAGACGCCTCAGGCAATCTCCGCGCTGGACGAAATCATCGCCGTCTCGGACGCTCTGCTCGTCGCTCGCGGCGACCTCGGCGTCACAACCGAACTGACGGGTCTGCCGATCCTTCAGAAGGACATCATCCAGCGGTGCGCCCGCGCCGGTCGTCCGGTGATCGTCGCCACGCAGATGCTGCAAAGCATGATTTCGCAACCGACGCCGACGCGCGCCGAGGTCAGCGACGTGGCCAACGCGGTCTTCGACGGCGCGGACGCGGTCATGTTGTCCGCCGAGACCGCCAGCGGGGCTTACCCAGTTGAAGCCTTGACGGTGATGAACCGCATCACGGAGCGGATCGCGGACTTCGAGCGCCAGCGTCCGCCCGCCGGATCCCTCGGGTTGGCGCGCGAGTTGACGGTCGGACACGCGACCGATCCGACCACCGCTGCGGTCGCGCGCAGCGCCGTCAACGTCGCGTCGGATCTGGACTCCGCGTGGATCGCGGTCTGGTGCCGCACCGGAACGACGGCGACGTGGATCAGCAAGTACCGCCCCCGACAGCGCGTTGTCGGTCTCTCCGCGGACGTGGAGGTCTGCCGCAGACTGGGACTCGTTTACGGCGTCACGCCGTTTCTGGTGACCGAACCGGCGTCGGAGCACCGCGCGATCCTCACCGCCGCAGCCCTCCGGCTCGGACTTCCGCCGGCGCAGCCACAGGGCGAAGCGCTGGTTCTGATGGTCGGCAACCCGCAGGCCTCCCGGCGCGAGCCCGTCCTGTCGATCCACCGTCTGCGCCCGGCTGCCTTGTCATGAACGATCACGACCCTCAACCTTCCGGCGCCTCTCGTCGCCGACCGCGCTACCGCGGCACGCATCCGCGCCGCTTTGAGGAGCGTTACAAGGAGCAGGAAGGCGAGCGTTTTCCGGGGATCGTCGATCATGTGCGTGCGCAGGGGCGCACACCCGCCGGGTCGCACGTGCCCGTGCTGCTTGAAACCGTCGTCGATCGCCTGAATCCGCAACCCGGCGAAACTGTCCTTGACGGAACCCTCGGTTACGGCGGTCACGCTCAGGCATTCCTCGATCGCATCGCCCCCGGAGGGCGTCTGATCGGGCTTGACGTGGATGCCGAGCAGCTCGAACGAACGCGGTCCCGGATGCGCATTCCCGAAGGAGTGACGTTTTCCTGTTACGCGCGGAATTTCTCGGGGTTTGCCGGCGTCCTGCGCGACGAGGGGATCGTCGCCGTGGACGTGATTCTGCTGGACCTGGGCGTCTCCTCGATGCAGCTCGACGACCCGGCGCGCGGGTTCTCGTACAAGCACGACGGCCCGCTCGATCTGCGGCTCGACCGCCGCCGGTCCGTCAGCGGCGCCGATCTCGTCGCGTTGCTCGCCGAGTCAGAACTTGCCGTCGCGTTCCGCGAATTCGGAGACGAACCGGACGCGGACCGGATCGCCCGGCGGATCATCACGGAGCGAAGCTTGCGGCCGATCAAGACGACGCAGGCGCTTGTCGACCTGATCCTCAGGGTCAAGGGCATCCGCCGGTCCGACTTGAGGGAACGCGCAGTGCTCGATCCCCGCGCTCCGCACCCCGCCGCGCGGGTCTTTCAGGCGCTTCGGATGCTCGTCAACGACGAGCGCGCTCATCTGGTCGCCGCGTTGCGCAACGCCCCGTATTGCCTGAACCCCGGAGGGCGGATCGGCG
>BOJX01000282.1 GCA_016860685.1 Planctomycetota bacterium | reverse complement strand
TGACGGTGTGGTTGTGGCGGACGCGGCGGGCGGCGTGGGTCTTTCTGGTGTGCGGCGTTCCGACGATCGTGATGTACGTGATGAGCACGTGGGCGCTGGCGCGGATCATCGGGCGGGAATTCGCGCCGGTGTTCGAAAAAGGGTTTCGCTTCTCGGCGTTATCGACGGTCGGCGTCGTCGCGGTCATCCTCATCGGGTTGGCGGCGCTGATGCTGGCGGATGCGGTCTGGGCGTTTCTCGGCCGCGGAGGACGCGGAAACGACGGTTCCAGCCGCGCCGCTGCGGCGCCCGTCGCGGGATGAACGTCGGCCGCACCCCGTCACGCTGCGGCGATCGGCAAGCGGACGATGAACTTAGCGCCGGGGCGGAACTGGTCCGAAGCGACGAGGTCGCCGCCGTGCAGACGGGCGACGCCGCGGGCGATCGCCAGCCCCAGACCTGACCCGCTCTGACGCCGGCCGGTGGAGGAATCCACCCGCCGCGTCGCAAAGCGTTCGAAGAGCTTACCGGTCATTTCGTGGTCGATGCCTGGACCGCGATCCTCGACTTCGATTTCCGCGTGGGATCCGCGGACCGCGACGCGTACGCTTACGCTCTCTCCCTGCGGCGAGAAGCGGACCGCGTTATGCACCAGATTGCCGATCATCAGGACGAGCAGATTCATGTCTCCACGGACGTTGATCGATGCACCGTCGTCGCTGGGGTCGGCGAGCGTGAGGCGGACTTGCACCCGGTTGACGGAGGCCAGCGGCCGAATGCGCTGGACGACCTCGACCACGACGTCGTTGAGTGACACGTCGGACGTGAACGTCATCGGGAACCCAGCGTCGGCGCGGGCGAGCAGGAGGAGGCTGTCGACGATCTGGTGCATCGAGCGGACCTCCTCTTCGACGCTGTGAATGAAGGTCTCGTATTCGCGGATCTCGCGCTTGCGCTGAGCGAGCACCTGAGCCTCGCCCAGGAGGATGCTCAGCGGCGTTTTCAACTCATGCGAGACGTCGCTGAGAAACCGCTCCTGCGCCTGAAAGGCCTTGTCGAGACGGTCGAGCATCTCGTTCAGGGTCCGCACGAGTTCGGCCGCCTCGTCTCGCCCGCGAGGCATCGGAAGTCGCTCGTGCAGACTGGCGGCGCTGATCTGTCGGGCGCGCTCCACGATCTTCTGGACCGGCGCCAGCGATCGGCGCGCCAGCACCCACGACGCGACGGCCGCCGCCAGCAGTCCCGAAGGAATGACCACCCCGAATGTCCGGCGCATCGATCGCAACCCATCCTCGATCGGTTCGGTGCTCATCGCGACCTGAAGGTAGAACGGGTCCATCGTGGGCGGGTCGCGGTAAAGCGTCGCGAGGCGAAGCTCGCCCGGCGTCTGAAGCAGGCGGAAGGCGTCGGCGCTAGTCAGCAGCTCCAGGACGGGTTCGTCGGAGGATTTCGCCGTCCGGCCCACGTCCGTCAGCGGGAGCACCTCGTCGCGCAGACCTTCGGAACGCTCGATGACGGATTCGTCGACGGCGCGAATCTGGAAGAACTCGCCGGGGATGTGCAGGGCGCTGCGGCGATACCCGCGCGACCGGATGATGTCGCGCGACGGCGGAAGCACGCCGGACACGACGACCTGAAGCGCCATCACTTCCGCGGCGTCGCGGACCTGATCGTCGAAGTCCTGCCACCGATCCCGCTCGCGCAGCTTGATCAGCGTCAGGCTCAGCCCACCGAGAATCACCGCGAAGACAATCAGGTACAGCAGGGCAAGCTTGAAACGCAACGAGCCCAGCACCTGACCGAGTCCCCAGCCTGCCGGCGATCGGGGGTTCAAGGCGCAGGCTCCGACGGACT
>BOJX01000281.1 GCA_016860685.1 Planctomycetota bacterium | reverse complement strand
TCAAGGAGATCGAGGAGCCTTTTGAGGCGTCGCAGATCGGCAGCAGCGCGATGCCTTACAAGCGCAACCCGATGCGCTGCGAGCGGGCGACGGGCCTCGCCCGTTTCGTCATCAGCCTCGCGCAGTCGGCGCTTCAGACCGCGGCGGAGCAGTGGCTCGAGCGTTCACTGGACGACTCGTCCAACAAGCGGCTGACCGTTCCCGAAGCGTTTCTGGCGACGGACGGGATGTTGCGGATTGTGACGAACGTGTCGCGCGGGTTGGTCGTCTATCCGAAGGTGATCGCCGCGCGGCTGCGGGCGGAGCTGCCTTTCATGGCGGCGGAGGAGATTCTGATGGCCGGCGTCCAGGCGGGCGGAGATCGGCAGACGCTGCATGAACGCATCCGCATCCACGCGCAGGAGGCTGGACGGCGGGTCAAGATGGACGGGGAGGACAACGACCTGATTGATCGCCTGCGTGCCGACTCCGCCTTCACCCGCGTCAATCTCGACGCGACGTTGGACGCCGCAAGATACGTCGGCCGCGCGCCGCAGCAGGTGGACGAGTTTCTCACGGCGTTCATCGAGCCGGTACGGCGCAGATATACCTCCGACCTCAACTGGGCGTGCGAACTGGACGTGTGACCCGGCTGAGGACCGGCGTAAGCAACGACGAATGACCGATGACGCCATCGTGCCTGAAGTGGAGACGAAGCACATGACGCGAAGCGAACTCGCCGTCCGCATCAAGCAGGCCGCTTACCTCGAAGGCGACTTCACCCTGCGCTCCGGGCGCAAGTCGAAGTATTACCTCGACAAATATCTTTTCGAGACGCAACCGGATATTCTCCGGGCGCTCGGCGAGTTGTTTGCGCGGCATGTCGGGTCGGAGACGACGCGGATCGCGGGGGCGGAGCTGGGGGGCGTGGCGCTGGCGGCGGCGGCGGCGATGGCGTCCGGGAAACCCTTTGTCATCATCCGCAACGCGAAGAAGGAATACGGGACCGGGAAGATGTTCGAGGGCCGACTCGTCGAGGGCGACCGCATCCTGCTGGTCGAGGATATCGCCACGACGGGTGGACAGGTGCTCGAAGCGGCGAAGGTGATCGCCGGCGTTGGAGCGAAGGTCGAGCGGATCGTCGCCGTGATCGACCGGCTCGAAGGCGCCCGACAGAACATCGAATCCGCCGGATTCGAGTTCGCGTCGTTGTTCACCACGGCGGACCTGGGCGTCGGCTGATGCGCCGTCTTCCTTTCATCTGGCATGCTTTGAGGTGCCCCCCGCCCGACGGGTGCGGCTTACTCTTGCCGACCGTCTTCGTGCGGCGCGGACAGGGTGCAACGCCGGCGTCCCGGCAGGTTCAGCAGAAGGGTCACAGGCCTTCGCCCGCGAAGAACGCCCGCGCCATCCGCTCGGCCATCGCGGCGTTGGAGAAGATCATCGGCAGCAGGTAGGTCGTGTCGGTGTTCGGCGGCGCCAGGTACGCCGCCATCGCGCTGCGCCACTTCGTCTCGAACGTCTGAAGCACGTCCTGCGGATGCTTGCTCCCGGATGCCTCGATCAGGACGTCCGCCGCGATCACCGCCGACCACATCGCCGGGTATAACCCCTCGTAGCTGAGCGACGCCTGAAACCCGCCCGCGTCGCCGACGATGAGTACGTTCTTCCCGACATGCGTCTCCAGGTCCAGCGCCATCGCCGTCGGGCAATACGAAAGCGGCGCCGAAGCGGCGTCCTCCGGCAGCGAAGGCGGGACGTGCCCGCGCTGAGCGAGGAGCCGGCAGACCTGCACGAACGCCGGTCGTGCGGCCACCTTCTCGCCGTATCCGTGCATCGTCGCCGCGACCCCCTCCG
>BOJX01000280.1 GCA_016860685.1 Planctomycetota bacterium | reverse complement strand
GCGACCAGTTCCGCCGCCTTGCGGTCCAGCTCCTTCATCTCCGCCACCATCTCCTTCAGATCAGCGGTCACACCCTGCGAGAGCGCATCCAGCTTGAACCACTCCGCGAGCAACGACCGGGCGTCCGCTTCGGCATTGTGATACGGAATGACGATGCCTGATAACCCTTCCGGAAGTTCGACGGGCGCGATCGTGTAAACGCCGCGTTCCCGCGGAGCCGTCGATGATCGCGCCGGCAGCGCATTCTGCACAGGGGGTCGTGAGTGCTCCGCGTCCGGCGTGATCGCGTATATCATCAAGGCGAGGTTTCCGGCGTCCGCCGTGCGCCCCGCCCCCCGCGCCGCGTTCAAGCCGTCACGAAGCACGCCAAGCACGACATCCGTCAACTCCTTCGTCTGAGGATCGTCAGGACGAAGACGGCGCAACGCTGCAAGCCCTGAGACCGCGGCGGAGAACGCGCCGGTCTTCGCCCAGCGCCGGACCGAGTCCGCTAGCGAACCGGTCGATCGGGTTCGAATGACCTCCTGTATCACCACCGATCGCGGGTCGTCGCTCGCATTGTCATAACGCCAGAGGACCAGATTCCGAAGAAGCGCGGCCGACTCTCGCGGTCCGTAAGCGGGCGTTTCATAAAGAAAGGCGCCGCTTCCGGTGGCGAGAAGGTCGAACGACGTCAGAATCACGACGGGCCTCCCGCCGACCTCGACCGCCTCGATCCGCGGTCCCGTCCCCTTTAATGCTGACCGCCCCCAGCGGTTCGGCACGAAATCGCCGGGGCGCGTCCCTCCCGGAATCTCCCCCGTCAAGACAGGATGATCCGTCGGGAACTCGTGTCGGCTTCCGCCGAGCTGTTCCGCCAACGCCCCCAGCAGGCGGTGTGCGGCATCATCAGACGACGGGCTGATCGAAGGGGTCTCGATCCAGATCACCGCCCCACCCCGGACCAACTCAACAAGCCGGTCCCGCGTCGACGCATCCGGATCCGCCTCGCCCCGCGCCTCCACGTAAACCAGATCGACCGCAGCGTCGGGCGCCAGGTCGGAAAGATCGCAGGTGACGAGGCTCAACCCGGTCTCGTGATCGAGACGCCGAGCGATCGCGTCCCAGCGCCCCGCCGTCGTCTCACGCCCCCGCCCCGGACACAGCGACGCAATCATCAAGTGTCCTCTCGCCGGAGCCGCCGGTCCGGAAAGCTCCGGTGGACGAAGGCGCTTCGGAAGGTGGGGATACTCTGGCGCGGCGCAAAGCCGCAGGTTCGTCATGATGTTGAACAAGTCCGGGTGACGCTCGTCGAGGTTCTGGTGCCACGCCCCGGCGATGTCCGCCGGGCACAGGTACACGCACGTCCTTCGGTCGTCGCCGATCCCCTCGATCCGCAGTTCCCCTGCGAGTTTCGAGGACTCCTCCGACGGCAGGGCCGTGTATACGGGGTGTGCGGGCGGCAACGCGGAGAACGTCCAAGCGCGGTCGGCGAAGACCTCGGCGCAGATTTCACGAAACCCCGACGAGAATCGCTCGGACGCCAGGTCGGCGTGCGCAAAGACCGTCCCCCCTGCGTCAACGTACTCCCGCAGCCGCAGCTTCTGCGCCGGCGACAACGACGGCCGGTCGAATCCACTGATAAGCAGGATCGGCGCGTCCAGCCAGTCCGACAGGGGGGCCTCGACCGAGACGACCTGCCACTTGTATATCCGCTCGTGCTTCGCGGAGAGGTGGCTGGTAAGAAAATGAAGATCCCGGTAATACCGGTTCCAGTCCTCGCCCGCGCCGTAGCGAAGCTTCGCAAAAAGCACCGGCGCCCGGCCGTACGTCAGAAACAGAAGGTGAAACGCTTCGTTGATCGTCC
>BOJX01000279.1 GCA_016860685.1 Planctomycetota bacterium | reverse complement strand
TCTGGTGGGAATGATCCGGTTGCGCCGACGTGTTGACCCGCGGGTTGGGGCGGCATGACGGATCGTGGCTGACACCCCCGCCGCCGGTCTTCGACACGGGCCGTGTAACCGACGCGCTGAAAAGAGGGACTACCTTTGAACATCCGATTATCGACTCAACGTCAAGCGAGTCAGGCGCCACGTTTTGAACCGGCGTGGGCGGGAGAAGAGGCCTCGCCTGGTCTGCCGGTGAAGGATCTCGGTGAGATTCAGGCGCGCCCCGACGGTGGCCACGGTGCTCGGCGCTTCGTACTGGGTCTGGGCGCGAAGGAGAAGGCGCGGACGGACACGTTTCGCTGCGCCGGCGGTTTGTTGGCGAAGTGGCTGGCGAAGCATGATGTCGCGGAGGCGGCGGTGGATTTCGACGCCGAACCGCTGCGAGGGCAGCCGGACCGTCAGGCGGCGCTGCTGGAAGGATTTCTCCTCGGCGGTTTCCGCTTTGACCTGCGCAAGTCGAGTCCCGGGAAGCGACGACCGGTGGTGCTCCACGTCCTTGTCGGCAAGGCGCGTCCGGAGCATCAGGCGCTCCTGCGGCGCGTCGAGGCGGTCTGCGGCGGCGTCAATCTCGCTCGGGAGTGGGCGCATGAGCCTCCGAACGTCATCCGCCCGGTAACGCTCGCCCAGCGGATCGTGCCGTGGGCGAAGAAGTGCGGGCTGGCGTGCCGTGTGCTGGACGAGAAGCAACTTGCGAAGATCGGGGCCGGCGCGATCCTCGCCGTCGGACAGGGCAGCGACTCCCCCCCGCGCCTGATCGTGCTCGAGCATCGCGGGAGCTCGGACGGGCGACAGCGCGGGACGAAATCAGGTCGCGCGAGCAAACCCGAGTCGCCCGTCGTCCTCATCGGCAAGGCGATCACCTTCGACACCGGCGGGTACACGCTCAAGGATCGCGTCGGGATGGTGGGCATGAAGTACGACAAGTGCGGCGGGATGGCCGTGCTCGGCGCGATGCAGGCGGTTGCGGCGCTGAAGCCGCGCACGCCGGTTGTCGGGATCATCGCCGCCGCCGAAAACATGATCTCCGGCGGCGCGTACCGCCCGAACGACATCATTACGACGATGTCCGGAAAAACGGTGGAGATCATCAGCGCGGACGCGGAGGGGCGGCTCGTCCTCGCGGACGCGCTCACCTACGCGCAGCGGGAATACCGCCCGCGATGCCTGATCAACCTTGCGACGCTGACCGGGGGCGTGTCGGTCGCCCTCGGCAACCTCCGCGCCGGGTTGATGGGTAATAATGACGCCCTGTGCGGCGGGCTTTTCTCCTGCGGTGAGCGGGTGCATGAGCGACTCTGGCGGCTTCCGCTCGACGACGAATACTTCGACCTCATCGCCGGCGACGACAGCGACTTCAAAAACTCCGCCGAGCGCCTCGCGCACGCGATCGTCGGCGGCATCTTTCTGAAGCAATTCGTCGACGCGAGAATCCCTTGGGCGCACCTCGACATCGCCGGAACCGCGCACGTGGACCGCGACCAGCCTTATTGCCCGAAGGGCGCGACCGGTTTCGGCGTGCGGCTGCTGCTGGAGCACCTTCTGAACATCGACGCCTCGCTCTGAGTCGCAATCTCGCGGCAGAACACGGATCGCGGACCTCCGGTCCGCCCCGGAATCCAACCCGAACCCGCGCGGCGAAGCAGAGCTTCACGATCCGGAACGGAATCAACCCCTCAGCGGTCCTCGATGCCGGATGCGGCCTCGCCGCCGATGCCGCATTCGCGTGACGTGATTTGGACTCTGTTTCAAGACGTCCGGCGCACGCCGGAAAAGGAACGCTTTCTTACGGGCGCGGCTCGTGTTGAACGGCGTGTT
>BOJX01000278.1 GCA_016860685.1 Planctomycetota bacterium | reverse complement strand
GCATGCGCGATCGGCTGCTGAGAGACGCCGAGAATGTTTGCATTGCCTTGGCGGATCTGGGTGAGCGCGGCGTCGGAAAGGGCGCCGTCGAGCGCAATCTGGGCGCACGCGGAAACTGCCCCCTCGCAGATGACGTTGCGCATTTCCTCGACGTTGATGTTTGCGTGGCTGATGACGTTGAGCACGTGGGCGAGGACGCCGGGCTTATTGAGATGCCGCACCAGAAGCATGAAGCCGGCGGGTGTGCGCCCGCAGAGGTTGACGCAGTTGAGGACTTCGCCGGTGGAGATGTAGTGCTCGACGATGCGCACCGTCTCTTCGGCGATAGCGTCCTGCGCCTGATCGGTGGAGGCGCCGATGTGCGGCGTGGCGTAAACAACGCCACCGCTTGAAAGGATGCGGTCGGCGATCTCCCCGGTTCCGCCGGCAGGCTCGTTCTCGAAGACATCGAGTCCGACGCGGAGGTTCTTCTCCCGGATTGCCTTCAGCAGGGCGTCGTAATCGACGACGTCGCCACGCGAGGTATTGATGAAGTACGCACCAGGTTTCATGGCTTCAAGCACGGAGGCGCTGATGCAGCGGCGCGTGTCCGGCGTGGAGGCGACGTGAACGGTCAGCACGTCGCAAGCGGCGGCGCACTCCGCGATCGAGGCGACGCGGCGGACGCCCAGTGCGGCAGCCTCCTCGAAGCTCAACGACCGGCTCCACGCGACGACGTCCATCTCCAGGGCGCGAGCGCGGTCGATGACAAGGCGTCCGATCTGTCCTTTTCCGACGACGCCGAGCGTGCGTCCTTTCAGGCCGCGTGCTTCGGAATACCCCTTCTTGTTCCAGATCCCCTTGCGAAGGTCCGCGGTGGCGTCCACGATCCGACGATCGAGAGCCAGAATCAGCCCGATCGTCAGCTCCGCGACCGCGGCTGCGTTTTTTCCGGGGCAGTTGGCGACAAAGACGCTGCGCTGCGAGGCGGCGGCGACGTCGATCGAGTCGTACCCGGCGCCCGCGCGGATCACCAGCGCCAGCGCGGGAGCGTCGCGGAACACAGGCGCGCCGACCTTCGTTCCGCGGACGATCAGGATGTTGCACCCGGATCGGGCGACGGCGGCGGCAAGGGCGTCGCCGACCAGTCCGGGCTCGGTGACCACGTCGCATCCGGCGGCCTTGAGACGCGCAAGACCGGTGGGTTGAAACTTATCGGCAATAAGCACTTTCATGCGCGATATCGTGTCGGGAGCGCGTCGGAGCGTCAAGCGCCAGGCGTTCCGGCGAGGATAACGCGCGGTCGTGCCGGGCGTCTGCCTTTATGATGAAGCAGTTGGCGGAAGATCCGGGCGAATTCGACGTGTTTGAGTCTGGCGGCGACGGGCAGGTATTGACCTGCCGTTGCGGGCGTGCGCACATGCTGCGCGAGGAGGACGACGCGCGTCAGGTGCAATGCTCGAACTGCGGAGAGGTGTTGCGCCTGGCGCCGGGCGCGGAAGCGTTCGCCCCGCTCCCGCTGGTCGGAGCGGCGGAAGACGTTGAGCGCGAGTTGGAGACAAAGCTGTCGCCGCGGCGGCCGGGAGCGCTGCTGACGAACATCGAGGCGCGGTTCGGGGACGGGCCTCCTGACGCACAGAACCCGGTGGACGAGGAAACGATCGCGCAAGTCCGCACGGTGCGCCGCGGCGCGCTGCTGCGTCGGGAATTGTTCTGGTCGCTGCTGTTTTTCACGAACGCCTCGGGTGTGCGGACGCTTGTGTTTCTCTGGCTTCTGATGAGCCTCGAACTGATCGCGGTGCTTGCCTCGATGAACACCGGGTTCTTCCTCTACAAGGCGGCGACGGTCATGTTGATCCTCAGCATCGAGGGGGTCATGT
>BOJX01000277.1 GCA_016860685.1 Planctomycetota bacterium | reverse complement strand
TGACGCCGTCGGGACACCGGTTGTTGCACAATGTGCTGACGCGCCTGGGAGACGTTCGGTGAACACCGATCTGGAAGACCTGCTGCAAAGCCTGGAGCGAGGGCGGATTCTGCCCGTGGCGGACGCCGCGCGGGCGATGATCGACATCGCCGAGGGCCGTGTGCCGGTCCCTGAACTCGTCCGGTTTCTTCAAGCGTACAACCGGCGTCCGCCCGCCGCGCACGAGATCGCCGCCTTCGTCGAAGTCCTCCGGGCGCGCATGATCCGCGTGTACGCGCCGGCGGAGAATACCTTGTGCAACTGCGGCACGGGCGGCGACGGCCGAGGCTCGATCAATGTTTCGACAACCGCCGCCTTCATCATCGCCGCCGCCGACGTCCCCGTCGCGAAGCACGGAAACCGCTCCGTCTCCAGCCGCTGCGGGAGCACCGACTGCCTGGCGGCGCTGGGTGTGCGAGCCAGCAAGGCGCCCGAGGAAGCGGAGGCGCTGCTGGCGGAACACGGCCTGTGTTTCCTCAATGCGCCGGATTTTCACCCGGCCCTGCGACATGCGGTCGAAGCCCGCCGGACGCTGGCCTCGCGCGGAGAGCGTTCGCTCTTCAACCTGCTCGGTCCACTGCTGAATCCCGCCTCCGTCAAGCGGCAATGCCTCGGCGTGTACGATCCGGCGCTGCTGGAGACGCTCGCACGGGTGCTGGTGCAGTTCGGGGTCACAAAAGGCTTCGTCATCCACGGCGACGGGTATGACGAGGTGAGCCTGACCGGATCGACCCGTCTCGCGTGGATCAACAACGGCGAGAGCGCCACCCGGACCTTCGTCCCTGAGGAACTCCGCCTGCGACGCGCCGAACCGGAATCCCTGCGCGGCGGCGACGCCGCGACGAACGCCCGGATCGCGGATGAAGTGCTTTCCGGAACGAGAACCGGGCCCGTCGCGGATGTCGTCCTCCTCAATGCCGCCGCCGGCATCGTCGCGGGGTGGCCCGACGGGCTTGAACTGGCGGATGCGTTCGACCTGGCGCGCGAGATCGTCGCTTCCGGAAAGGCGAAGGCGAAGCTCGACACCCTGAGAAAGGCGGCGCCGGCGGATGCTTGACGCGATCCTGCAACACAAACGGGCGGAGATCCAGCGGCTTCCCGAGGTTTCCGAGGATGAAGCTCGACCCTGCGACCGCGACTTCCGCACCGCCCTGATGGTTCCCGGGTTGTCCTTCATCACCGAGATCAAGCGGCGATCCCCCTCCGGCGGCGACCTGGCGCCGAACGCCGACCCGGCGGCGCAGGCGATGGCGTATGTCGCCGGCGGTTGCGCGGCGATCTCCGTGCTGACTGACGCACGATTTTTCGGCGGGTCGTTCGACGACCTGGCGCGCGTCGCGGCGATCGTTCCGGTGCCCGTCTTGTGCAAGGATTTCATCCTGGATGAGCGACAGGTGCGGCTTGCACGGAAGTGCGGCGCCGCTGCCTGTCTGCTGATCGCCGCCGCTTTGCCCGATTCCGACCTTCGATCGCTGATCGAAGCGGTCCGCCTTCTGCGCATGACGCCGCTGGTCGAGGTTCACGACGAGACGGAGCTTGCGCGGGCGATCGAAGCCGGCGCCGACGTCATCGGCGTCAACAATCGCAACCTGCAAACGATGATGGTCGATCTGACGACGGTTTCGCGCCTGGCGCCGCGCGTGCCTTCGGGAAGGGTGCTGGTGGCCGAGTCCGGGTATGACTCGGAGGAGGCGCTGCGCCGTCTTCCGAACCGCGCAGACGCCGTGCTGATCGGCAGTGCGCTGATGCGGTCCGCCGACCCGACGGAAACGTTACGCGGCTGGCGCGCGGCGCTGGAGACGGAGCACACCCGTCCGGAGCGGA
>BOJX01000276.1 GCA_016860685.1 Planctomycetota bacterium | reverse complement strand
ATTCAGAATAACGAATAACGAAGGAAATGCAGAATGCAGAACGAAGAATGAAGAATGCAAGATGACTGGCGCAGGATGAAGAATCAAGAATGCAGAATGATGAGCGTGGATTGAAGGATCAAGGGCGCGGAACGGGCGAAACATCGGATGAGAGCGGGATCGGGGGAGCGTGAAAGCGTGATAGGCGCGGCGTGCCGGAGGGGGCTGGGGTGCGGGCGCACCGGAGTTGTCGGTTTGCTCAGCGCCCTTGTCGTTCTCTGCGCTTCGACTTCCGCAGCCCCGCAGGCGTCGGCCGGGCGATCGAAGTCGCTTGCGGATACGCGGCTGGAGTTGCCGAGCGCGGCGCAGGTGGCGGACGTGCTGCTGCTGCGTGAATACAACACGCGGGTGGTCGTCGTCGGGACGATGCTGCTGGGGCTGGGGGCGGGCGTGATCGGGACGTTTCTGCTGCTGCGGAAGCGGGCGCTGATGGGTGACGCGCTCAGTCACGCGACGCTGCCGGGGATCGCCCTGGCGTTCATCGTGATGACGCGGTTCGGCGGGTCGGGCAAGTCGCTGCCGGGTTTGCTGCTGGGGGCGACGATTTTCGGCGGGATCGGCGTGGCCTGCGTGCTGCTCATCCGCGGGGCGACGCGGCTGAAGGAGGATACGGCGCTGGGCATCGTGCTGAGCGTGTTCTTCGGGCTGGGGGTGTCGCTGCTGGGGGTGATCCAGAAGATGGACATCGGTTCGGCTGCGGGGCTGGAGTCGTTCATCTACGGCAAGACGGCGTCGATGCTGGCGTCGGATGCGAAGTTGATCGCGGGGGCGGCGGGGCTGACGGTCGTCGGGTGCGTCGTGTTGTACAAGGAGTTCTCGCTGCTGTGCTTTGATGAGAGCTTCGCCCGATCGCAGGGCTGGCCGCGATTGCTGCTGGACGGGGCGATGATGGCGATGGTGGTGATGATCACCGTTATCGGATTGGGGGCGGTGGGGCTGATACTGATGATCGCGCTGCTGGTGATCCCTCCCGCGGCGGCGCGGTTCTGGTCGCATCGGCTGGGTCCGACGGTGTTGATCGCCGGTGGGATCGGTGCGGTGAGCGGCTGGGTCGGCGCGTCGGTCAGCGCGTTGGCGGCGCGGTTGCCGGCGGGAGCGATCATTGTGCTGACGGCGGCGTCGGCGTTCGTGTTGAGCATGATCTTCGGCGTGAGGCGGGGGGTGCTGGTGCGTGCGGTGGAGCAGTGGCGACTTCGGCGATCGGTGGCGCGGCAGCACCTGCTTCGGGCGATGTACGAGGCGGAGGAGTCCGGGGCTGCGACGGCGGGGGTGGGAGAGGGCGCATTGCTCCGGGCGCGGACCTGGTCACGGCGGGCGCTGCACCGGGGATTGCGTCGCGCGCGATCGGCCGGCGAGATCGAGCCTTGCGATGCAGGGCGCTGGCGTCTGACGGAGGGGGGGCGTGCCGCGGCGGCCCGGGTCGTTCGTAATCACCGTCTGTGGGAGCTGTTCCTGGTGACGCACGCGGACATCGCGCCCAGCCACGTCGATCGTGACGCGGACGAGCTTGAACACGTTCTGGGTGCGGCGATGGTTGAGGAGTTGGAGTTGCTGCTGGAGCGTGATGAAAGCCGGGCGGTCGTTCCGGCCAGCCCTCATGCATTGTAGGCGAACGAGGACGTTGATGCGTAATGAACTGGTCCTCTTATGACACCTGGATCGTCCTCACCGGCGCGTTGTGCGCCGGCGCGTGTGCGTTGCCGGGAACGTTTCTTGTCCTGCGGCGGATGAGCATGATGGGCGACGCAATCAGCCACGCCGTGCTTCCGGGGCTTGCGGCGGCGTTCATGCTGACGGGGAGCCGCGGGAGCTGGGTGATGTTCGCCGG
>BOJX01000275.1 GCA_016860685.1 Planctomycetota bacterium | reverse complement strand
GTGCCCGCCTTGACGTTGTTCGTCCGCCACAGCGATCGCGCCGCCGCCAGCATCCGGTTCGGATCGTTCGGATCCAGCGCGAACTGCGGAATGAAGTTGCACCGGCTGGAACCGCGGTCGCCGATCGAGTTGTCGCCGTTGACGATGCTTCGCGTCGAATCCCCGCCGTTGTCGGTGCGGAAGAGATTCAGCCGCTGCGACCCGCCGTAAAAGATCCGGCCGTCGGTGGGATCCGCCGCGGCGTACGTTCCGTCGCCCCCGAAGATGCGATCCCAGTTCTGCGGGTCGCCTCGATAGCGCAGCGTGCCGTTGTCCTGAGTTCCGCCGACCACCGTTTCGGAAAGCGGTCCGGCGGCGGCGCCGTAAAACTGCGTCACGCCGAGGTTGTTGTTCATCACAAACCAGCCGGTGTCCTCCGTCACCGTCGTGATGTCATCCGTCCGGTAGAGTCCACCGTCATTTCCGATGTACACCGTCTTGTTGGTCGTGCCGTCGAACGCCGGGTGCTGCACGATCGCGTGCGTGTCCGCGTGCGGTGACCGGGGCGCCAGGGACCAACTGCTGATCCGGGTGAAGCTCGATCCGCCGTTGGTGCTGCGGTGCAGCTCCAGTCCGCCGATGACGACGAAGTTCGCGTTCGTCGGGTGGACCCAGATCGCGTCGTCATACAGCGCCAGTGTGCTGAACCCGCCGCCGCGCTGAACGTACGTCCGCCCTCCGTCCGTCGATCGGTAGCAGAAGAGATTGCCGCTGCGGCTCACAGAAGCGTAGATCGTCGTCGGGCTGCTCGGCGCGAACGCCAGCTCCACGCGGGTGCCCGAAATCCCCGTCGCGTTCGACCAGGTCTGTCCTCCGTCGCTGGAATATTGTGCGATCCCGTCGGCGCGCCCCGCGATCGCGATCTGTCCGTCCGTCGGATGAAACCGAACATCCAGCGTCCGCTCGGTCGAGCGCACCGACCACGTCTGACCGCCGTCGGTACTGCGGTAGATCCCCGCACCGGTCGCCGCCAGAAGAACGTCCGGTTCCGTCGGACTTCCCGCAAGACGGCACACCTGATACCACTCCGGACCGGAGGTGCTCTCCAGCCGGGCCCAGGTCTGTCCGCCGTCGGTGGACTTGAACACGCCTGCCCCGCGCACTGCAGCCGTGTTCGAGCTGCCGTCCGGGTTCTGGAAGAATCCGCCCTCGCCCGTCCCGGCATACATCACCGACGGATCAAACGGATCGAAGATCATCGCCGTCACCGCCAGGTTCGGCAGGAAGTCATCGACCGGTTCAAACCGCCCCCCCGCGTTCGTCGATGCCCAGATCCCGCCGCTGCAGCTTCCGACCCAGATCAGGTTGTGATCCGTCGGGTGAATCAGGATCGGACGGATGCGCCCGCCGATGTTGCCCGGCCCCAGCCACGTCCAACGCGCGCGAGAGATGCCCGCGTCCGCAACGCCCTGATCCCCCTGCGCCGCCAGCAGCGCCTCCCGCTGACGATGCGCCGACATCAACGCGTCATGCGGGATCGTCCCGTCTTCGCTGACCCGCTGGTAATACCGCGTGTACGCCGCGTCCCACGGGTGCTCGTAGCGCCCCTCCTTCTTCTTCTTCTTCGCCGTCGCCGGCACAACCGCGTTCGCAGACGCCGGCGGGGCGGTCCGTTCAGGCGACACCGGTGGTGACTCGGACGATCCGGCGCCCGAAATCCACCACGCTCCCCCCAGCGCTCCCATCACAAGGACCGAGAATCCGAGTAACACGCCTGTTCTCATGATTGCCCTCCCGCCAAGGCATGATCGAACGACCCGTTTCACCCGCCCTGCGCCGAAGGTTTCGACCCGGGCGGTCCCCTTTAAGCCCATGATAACCGACCAAACCGCGACGGTATCCTGATTTCCGGGAAATTCTGAAAAAAAC
>BOJX01000274.1 GCA_016860685.1 Planctomycetota bacterium | reverse complement strand
CGGTCGCTGACGAGCGGTGCAGCAAAGGCCTCCGCCAGCGACATCCGCCCCTTGTACAGCGCCATCCCCACCTGGGCGTCCGCGCCAAGTCGGTCCAGCGCCGCGATTTCCTCCGGCGTCGTGACTCCGCCGGCGATCGTCAGCCGCGCCCCGCCCGCGACGCTGACCAGCCTCTCGACGGCTTCGAGCTTCGTTCCGCCGAGCCGCCCCTCTCGCTCGACAAACGTCACCAGGAATCCGCCGACGAGACCGTCAAGCTCCTTCATCCGTTCCGCCACGGTGGTTCCCGTGCGTGTCCGCCACCCGTGCGTGACGACCTCGCCCTCCACGGCGTCCAGCGCCGCCACCACTCTTTCCCGCGGGAGCCGTGAAAGAATCTCCGGCGCCGCGGCGGTTCCGATCACCACCTTCTCCGCACCGGCGTCCAGCCAGCGTACTGCGTCGTCCACGCTGCGAATCCCGCCGCCCACGCGACACGGCGCGATCCGCAGCAACTCCTGGATCACGTCCGCGTTGGACCCGCTCCCCAGCGCGGCATCGAGATCCACGACCGCCACTTCCCCCACGACGCTGAAGCGCTCCGCGATCGGACGGGGATCGCCCGCGTCCAGTTCCAGCGCCTCGCCGCCGACAAGCTGCACCGCTCGCCCGTTCATCAGGTCGATCGAGGGAAGAATCATCGCCGCACCTCGATCCCTCGCGACGACAAATATCCCTTCACGTCCCCGACGGTCGTCGCTCCTTCATGAAAAAGACCTGCTGCCAGCACCGCATCCGCTCCGGCCTCGAGCGCCTCGAAGAAGTGGATCGCCGATGCCGCTCCCCCGGAGGCAATGACGGGAACGTTCACGACTCGTGCCGCTTGGCGCACAAGCATCAGGTCGTAGCCAGCGCGGGTTCCGTCGCGGTCCCGGCTTGTCAGCAGGATTTCCCCCGCGCCGCGCTCAACCCCTTCCCGGACCCACGCGATCGCCTCGCGCGCCGTCGGTTCCTTTCCGGACCGGACGACAACGCGCCACCCGCCCCTCCCGTCGTCCGCGGCATCCACGGACAGCACCGTGCATTGCGCACCAAACTCCGCCGAGAGCGCGTCAATGATCTCCGGCTGCGCCGCCGCCGCGGAATTCACCGCAACTTTGTCCGCTCCGGCTTCGAGAAGCCGCGCCGCGTCCTTCAGACCTCGCACACCGCCCCCCACCGTCAGAGGGATCGACAACACGTCCCGAACCGCGCGCACCGTGTCCGTCTGGTGTGCTCGCGCCTCGACGGTTGCGGCCACATCCAGCAGGACGATCTCGTCGGCGCCTTGGGATTGATAGGCGGTCGCCAATTCGCTCGGTGACCCCACGTCGCGCAGGTCGGCAAAGCGCACCCCTTTGACCACGCGGCCGTTACGACAGTCAAGACAGGGAATAACTCGTCGCGTCAACACGACCCTTTCTCCGAACCTCCGGCTCCCAGCCACCGTCGCAGGAGTCCGATGCCCCACGGACCAGATAATTCCGGATGAAACTGGCAGGCGAGCACGTTTCCACGCTCCAGCGCTGCGACAAAGCGACCTCCGTGATCCGACCACGCCGCGCACCAGCCCCGCGGAGCGGCGTCCAACCGATATGAGTTGGCGTAATACGCATATCCCTCGCACAGATAGCAGAACCCCTCGCCGCAGGTCACGGCGTTCCAGCCGATCTGCGGCACGCGGACGTCCGCCGGGAAACGTTTTGCTCCTTCGGCGAATACGCTCAGCCCCGGGATTCCGCAGCCCTCCTCGCTGCCGCTGCCGAGAAACTGCATCCCGAGACAGATCGCCAGCGTCGCTCGGCCCGCCTCGATCCGCTTTCGCAGCGGTTCGACCCAGCCACGCGCCGCCAGTCTCGCCATCCCCGGCGCAAACGCCCCGACCCCCGGAAG
>BOJX01000273.1 GCA_016860685.1 Planctomycetota bacterium | reverse complement strand
CGAGAAAGCGGGTCATCCCCTCGCGCGCCCGCGGCGTCAACGTGAAGCGGAGCCGCCGGGTCAGATACCGCCGCGCAACCGCCACCGGCCAGCCCGCGTGAGGTCCGAACGTCTCGGCAATCTGATCCGCCTGCGCCACCCCGGCGTCGCGCGCCGCGCCGAGGATCGCCGCCAGCGGACCGGCGTCCAGCCCGACGGGCGCCGCCCAGACTGCAAAGACAAAAGGCAGTCCCGTCATCGACTTCCACGCTGCGCCGAGATCCGTCTCGATGTCGAACGCCGAGGGGCGCCGCGTCACGACTTTGTCACCGATGAGCAGGACGGCCTGCGCTGTCGCGTCGCCCTCCCACGGCACAATGTGCAGATCCACGCCGTGCATTGTCCGCCAGATCAGGCGGGCGAGCGCCACCGAGGTATGCGAGTCTCCGTCCACGTGAAGGCGCGTGATCCGCTCCGGCGGAACCTTCGAGAACACGCGCACGGTGAGCGTCTCGCCGTCGCAGCCGATGCAGGCGTCCGAGATGATCCGCCACGCCCGCTCGTGCGTCAGAAGATCGATGATCGGCACCAGCGCCGCGTCCACCTCTCCCGCGTCCAGAAGACCCGCCAGGCGCGAAGGCACATCCGGCCGCAGCGTCACGCGCGGATCTGCATCTAACCCGCAGATCAGTGGGCGGGCATTCAGGAAGGAAACCACCCCCAAGCGCCAACTCGTCACGACAACAGACTCCCGAATCCGCAAGACGCGCTGGGTCAAGACCGTCGTCCGCAGCGACATCGCGCCCGCAAACCCAGCGAGGCGCTCTGCTGAGAAGAATCATACGGCAGCGCTGGCGGATCGCAAACGCCGCGCACCGCTCCGGGCGGATTCCCGCGAGGTTTTTCGTGATTTCCGAAAGTGGAAGCGCGCCGACCCGAGTGCCGGAATACCGCTTGGGCTTCAAGTCGCCCCCGAGAGAACGCGGCCTTAGCGCCGCAAGGACCGCCCCTCCCGCAGGCGCCTCTGCGCCGCCAGTGCCAGCAGCAGAAACAGAAGCGGTCCGACCGCACCGGCGCCGCAGGGAAAACCGCCCACGGCCGGCGGACCCTCGTTGCGCGGAACGTCCACAACGTTGTCGTTCGAGGCGTTGTCGTTGCCGCCGTTGTCGTTGCCCGATCCGTCGTTCTTGTTCTCGTTGTCGCCGGAGTCGTTCTTGTTCTCGTTCGCGGATCCGTTGTCATTGCCGCCGTTGTCGTTGCGGTTCTCGTTACCGCCCGATCCGCCGCCGTTGTCGTTCTCGTTGAACCCGTCGTCGCCTTCGACCTCGATGAAAAGCTCGCCGCCTTGCACGGTCCCGTCGTGCGGTGTGAACGTCTCCAGAGCGTCAAACCCCGCGACGAACCAGCAGCCCTGCGACGTGTCGTCCGGATCGGAGAGCTCGGTGCTGGTGACGTTGATCGTTCCCGAGCGGTGGGCGACCACGTGCAGGCGGGCGACCACGCGAAGGTCATCATCGAGGTCCACGATGTACCCGGGATCCCGCTCGTCCAGCAGATACGTCGCGCGGGGCACTTCCGTCAGCCCGGCCGTGCGCTCATACCGGTCCTCGTTGAACAACCCCGCGCCGCGCAGACGCCAGTCGAACGTGACGATCTCGAGCTGCGGGTCGATCGCCCGAAGATCGAACTGGAGCAGACGGACGTCCGGCGTCGGGTTGTCGTCCTCGGTCACCGAGAGTCGGATGTAAACGAGTATCTCGTCCCCGGCCTCGATCACCTCCACCGAGTTGTTATTCAGGTCGCGGACAATCAGGTTGATGATCACGTCCGCGCGAACCTGCTCCGCGCCCATCGTCGCCAGCATCAATCCCAGACCGATCCACCCTCGCTTCCCACCGCGCATACCGCACCCTCCACGCCGGGACCGAACTGCGGTCTTGCCGCTGGGT
>BOJX01000272.1 GCA_016860685.1 Planctomycetota bacterium | reverse complement strand
GCTTGATCTGTCGCTCGTCGATTCCGCGGTGCGCTGCCCTCATCGTCGGGGCGGAACCCATGTAGATGGTCCGGGCCACGCGGCGCGTCGCCGAGTATCGGCCGAGATTCGGGTTATCACGGTCAAGTGCGAGCGGCAGCGAGTTGGCCCCGTCCACGTCCTTTTCGATCACCGGAATCCATTGATCTTCCAGGTATCGCGTCAACTCAAACTGCACGATCGGGTCATCGACGGGCACGTTGCCGGGCATGATGAGCAGATTGCTGTCCTGGCGCTCCCAAAGTGAGTGGATGACCGTCGCCATCAGGCGCAGCACGCCGCGAGTGCGCTGGAACTTGTCGAGCGTGGACCAGTCGTTGTAGAGCCGGTCGAACATCTCGGGGTGGATGGGGTAGGCCATCTTGATGCGGCGCTCGTAGTCGGCCTCGCGGCATTCGGTCGGGAACTCCTGCTGCTGTGTGCCGTACCAATCGACGAACGCGCGAGCGACGGCGTCGCGGGCGACGAACTGGTCCCCGGAGAGCGGCTGAAACAGCCGTCGCCGAACGATCTCGAAACCCTCGTCCGGGCTGGCCGGCCGCCAGGAGGCCTCGACGCGACCCACCGCGTTCTTGAGCCGGGCCAGCGCCTCGCGTCCGCGCTCGCCACCCACTTCGATGTCAGTGACGGCTCGGTCAGCCCGCTGGTGCGGACTTTCCGACGCGGGAATGCTCACGACGAGCAACGTGTGCTTCGCGGCCTTAGCCGCTTCGCTGAGCGCCTGGGCGAAGGTGAACTGCGTGTCGAACGTGCCTGCCGGCAGGTCGGCCGTCCCGTGCAACTGCCGGGCATAGGCAACCCATTCGTCGATGAGGATGAGGCATGGGCCGTACTTGTTGAACAATTCGGTCATCGTGGCGCCGGGATTCGTTGCCCGCTCGTCGTCCTCTTTGACGAGCTTGTAGCCCTCTTTGCCGCCGAGTTGCCAAGCGATCTCGCCCCAGAGGGTGCGGACGGTCGTACCGTCGGGCTTCTTGTGGGGCTTGCCGGGGGAAATCTGCGTGCCGACGAACACGGTCCGGCGGACATTCTTGGGCAGCGGGATTCCGACAGCCTTGACCAGCTCCTCCGCGCCCGGCAGGTCGGCCGGGGAAGCACCGGAGAACAGGTGGTACAGCGCCAGCATCGAGTGCGTCTTGCCGCCGCCGAAGTTGGTCTGAAGTTCGACGACCGGGTCGCCGCCGTTACCCGACAGGCGGAGGACGGCCTGCGACAGCAGCCGGCGCAGGCCCTCGGTGATGAACGTCCGGCGGAAGAACTCGGTCGGGTGCTTGTACTCGTCGGAACCCTCGCCCTGGTACACCTGCCACAGGTCGGCGGCAAACTCGGCCTGCTGATACCGGCCGCTCGCTACGTCGGGGTGCGGCGTGACGACCTCGCGCCACGGCTTCAAGCCGCCCTGCGGCTTGCCTTCGGTCGGCTGGGCGGACCTCTTGCGCATCTCGGAGCGGCGCTGCTCGTCGAACATGGTGCGCATCAGGTCCATGCGCATGTGACCGACTTCGCCGGCCGCGTCGGCGGCGGAGACGGCGTGGAGCAGACGCTCCATCGAATCGAGCGCCCGGATGGCGTCGTTGCTGCTGAACTGCTCGTTGTGCGCCCACTGGTTGCGCACGCCGCGCAGCTCGCTGACGATGCTCCGCTCGGCCGGGCCAAGCACGTCGCGGAAGACGGCGTTCCACTGGTCCCACAGGACGCCCAGCAGCGTGGCCGGGTCGTCCAGGTTGGCGGCCGGCGACTTGGCACGGGAGCGGTTGCCGGTCTCCGGTAAGACGTTCTGCCAGTTGTCGCCCAGGTGGGACTTCAGTTCGCGCTCGACGAACGGCCGCAGCCCTGCCGCGAGCAGGTCCAGCCCCTTGCCGACACGTTCTCGATTGCTCACGGCCATAGG
>BOJX01000271.1 GCA_016860685.1 Planctomycetota bacterium | reverse complement strand
ACGCCGCATCCGACCGCGAAATCCACGAAGCTCGCCGCCACCGCCGACAGCGGAAACGCCTCGCGCGGACAGTACACTTTCGTGACCAGCGTCCGGTTCGAGGTCAACGACTGCACGCACCCGTTCAAGGCCGACGCGAAGTAGGTCCACGCCACCAGCCCCACGAAGGCGTAAAGCGGATACGGCGCAGAGCCCGCCATCGCCCACGTCCCACCCGCCCGAGCGAAGACGAACGTGAACACCCCCATCATCGCCGTCGGAACCAGCACCGCCCACAAAACCCCGAGCGCGGACTGCTTGTACCGAACCTTCACGTCACGCGACGCCAGGCTCCACAGCAGACTCAGAAAACGCTCGGTGTCCCGGGTCCACCTCGCATCCCCCGCACGTATTGCATCCGACGGCATACGCAACTCCTGCGCCTCGTGCTCCTGCGACACCTCTGGCTTATCGGTCGCCCCGATCCCCCGGTTGTGTCGCCGCCTGGGCAAAGCCGCCCTCCCAACGATCGGAGTCGGGTGGAAGGCAAGTCTGGCGCGAAAACGCCGTCGGGGCCGCGTCACCCGGGATCCGAGACTTGTTCCGCTTGATGTTCGCCAGGGACGGCCCTCTTGCCTGCGTCGAGGATCCCGGTAAGCTTCCCGGGCTTCGGAATCGAGCACCGCTAGCTCAGTTGGTAGAGCAGCTGACTCTTAATCAGCGGGTCCTAGGTTCGAGTCCTAGGCGGTGCAGTTTCGCAACTTGCGCCGATGCGCATGTTACGTCAACCCGCCGGTTCAGGCCGATGCGGCGAGTCGCTCGAAATTCAGTGGAGCGCGCTCCCCGGGTTGGAGGTTTGACTGATGACCAGATCCCAACGCCCGCGGCTTCCTTCGAGCTTCACGGATCCCCTCGGAATCTCCCGGCGCCGCGCGAACTGAAGTTCGCGGCTCGTCGGGTTCCGGGATCGGATTCTCACTCGTCATTCTCAATTCCGCGGCGCGCTTCCCGGCCCGGCTGTCGCAGCGCGTCGCACGCGAGGAGCATGCCGGTCGCGCTCCGCCGACGGACAAACCCCCAACCAGTCAGGACTGTCAGCAAGCCGGCGAACGTCAGCGCGGTCATGACCAACGAAACCTCTTGGACCCGAACCCGAAATGACGGTACAAGCATCACCGTGAGATTCCTTGCTCGAAGCGCGGGTCGGTAACACCGGGCAAATCGGTCCGGAGATTCCTTTGGGTTCACGTTTCCGTGAACAACTCTTCAATAAGCACGAGTCGAGGTTACCCGTCCGTTCAACAAGGGCAGCACGTCCCTCCGGGACGCGAATCTCACCGAGAAAACCGGCATCACAAAGACCGATCGTGAAGGTTTCACCAGACCGCTACGGGCGAAGCGTCACTTCGAAGACACCACAGACGACGCTTTTCCGGACCCGCGAGACGCCTGCCGGCGGGAAAGATGAGGGCGACGTCCGCGCGAGGATTGGTTTCCGATCCGGGTTTCGTTAAGATCGTGCAAAGCCCGGTGCGACCCGTGGGGGCGGGTCGTCGGTCGCTCTCGATATGAGAACCTGTAATCAGGAGGAGCCCGGATGCGCGGTTCAATCCACGTCGGAGGCATCATCGTCGCGGCGTCCTTGTGCGGCCCGGCAGGCGCGATCGACCTGACCGTGTCGAACGTCGAGGTGAATCAGGGCGTGCAGTTCGGAAGCACGGTCCTGGTCGCGGGCAACGTGACCTACGTCCGGGCGACGATCGGGATAAGCGGGATTTCCGCCGACGTCGACAACGTGGACGCCGTCCTGCGCGTCTTTGTGGACAGGGTCGAACTCCCCGAGTCGCCGATCCGGTCGCTTAACGGTTACATCCGCGCTCCGCTCTCTCCCCGTCGCGAAGATCTCGACGACACAGTGAACTTCCTGCTCATCGTGCCGCAGAGCAACAACGTGGACTTTC
>BOJX01000270.1 GCA_016860685.1 Planctomycetota bacterium | reverse complement strand
TTTGCTGGACAGGCTTGCGGAATCCAACCTCTTCCCGCATCCTTCACATGGCGCCGCCGATCGCGGCGACACCGCCGCCGCTCTGGCGGACAGCCGCGGCTGACGCCCGGCGACCGAGCGGCCGCCGCCTCGGTTGTCGACCTTCAGGAGCGTCACATGTTCGCCGTCGCCTGCACGACCCTCGTCTTCTTCCTTGCCCGGCAGCAGCCGACTCCAGCGCCGGCCCTTCAGCCCGCCCACCAGAACCGCGCCGCCGCGCCATCGCAGGACGAACTCGAACGCCAGTTTCAGCGCTCGCTCAGCGGCGTCGCCCTCGTCGGAACGTTCCGCATGATCGGAAAAGGCCTCAACCGCGACGAAACGCGCCTCTCCGAACCGATCGACGAACGCTACGTCATCAGCGAGGTCTCCAAGATCGTCGACGATTCCTGGATGATCAAAGCCCGTATTCAATACGCCGACCGCGACGTCGAGGTTCCCGTGGTCGTCCGCGTCGCCTGGGCCGGCGACACCCCGGTCATCACCCTCGACAACGTCTCTATCCCGCTCGTCGGAACCTACTCCGCGCGCGTCATGATCTACCGCGGATTCTACAGCGGATGCTGGTTCGGCGCCGGTTACGGCGGAATCATGTCCGGGCAGATCATGCCGCTGAACTCACCCCCCGGTGAACCCGCCGCCACGTCCACGAAACCGCCGGAAGCGACCCCGAAACCCTCTGACCCGCCGGCGAAACCGACCGATCCAACGCCGCAAACCCCCGCGCCGCAGCCGAAACAATGACGACGCGGGCTGACAGTGTTCCCGTGCGTGAAGCCCGGACGCCGCACGCCCCCGAGCATACGTCGGCCGACAATGCACGATCGCGCCGGCGACGCCTGCGCCGCGTCCTCGGAATCACGTGCGTTCTGGTCTTGCTTGGCGCGATCACGTTCTGGCTCGCCCTGCACCGCATCCCGGCCTGGTACCGACCGACGTCGCTTGCGGATGAACACGTCGCCGATGTGCGCTTCGAGGCGACCGCGTGGGTGGACTGGATCAGCGATCAGATGGTTCAGGGGCGCCCGTTCACGATCGAACTGACCGAGGCGCAGGCCAACCGGCTCCTCGCCGGTGTCCGACGGGACGGTCGTGACTCGGGCGGTTCCTGGCCCGCCGCGTTCGACGCGCCCGCCGTCGCGTTCCTGACCGACGAACTCCGCGTCGGCGCGATCCTGCGCCGCAAGGGCGATCACGTGGTTGTCAGCGCGGGACTCAGGCTCCGCGCGTCGCCGGATGACCCCGAACTGCGGGTCCGGCTCGATGCGGTTCGCGCCGGCGTCGTCACGCTCCCGGCGTTCCTCTGGACCGGCGAGGTCCGGTCGTGGCTGGAACGCACCGCCGACGCCTCATCCTCCCGCTCCGCCTCGACGGATTCGCTGCGCTCCGTCCTGTCCGGGCTTGACGACCCCGAAGCGCTCGCCCGCGACGGATTCCCACTCCGCAATCGCTTTCGCTGGCCTAACGGAAACCGCGCGTTCGCCGTCGACAACGTCGAAATCGCCCCGGGCCGCTGCCGCATCCTCATCCGCCCGCTCTGACGTGCTCGCCGATCTGCAATAAACCGCTACCGTCCCGCAATGACTCCGATCGGAAGCTCCAGAACCGCAGCATCATCAGGAGGGGCGTTCATACGGATCGCCGCTTCCGGCGGCAGGGCCGTCCCGCCGAGGTCCGCGTGTACGACGGTCAGCAGCCAGCGCCTCCCGGGCGTGAGGTCGTCAAGCGAGGCCCGAAGTCCCTCGCCGGCGGACACGATCGGCGTCGCAAGAACGACGCTGCCGCTCGCCTCGACCACGCCGGTCACTTCCAGCAGCACCATCGGACGGTCGGTCTCGTTGGTGTGGACCTCGACGCTCTTGCGGAACGCTCCGCGCAGCCACGCAGTGCGCAAAGACACCGGAACCTCCGCG
>BOJX01000269.1 GCA_016860685.1 Planctomycetota bacterium | reverse complement strand
AGCATCTTGCTTATCTGATGCGTCATGCCCGCCCGGCGTTTGTCGACGCCGCCAGAAGGGTGACCGGTCGCTTGATGACGTTGGAATTCGAGCTGGTTCGGAATACCCCGGAATTGATGCCTCAGCCTCGTGCAGGAGGAGAGATTGAGCCCCCTGATGAGGATGATGGGTTTCTGCCTTCGGTTCTGACTCCCGATTACACGTTCGAGGCGTTGTCGGTAGGCCCGCATAACCGCCTTGCACATGCGGCGGCGGTTGCGGTCGCCGATGGAAAGGGTGCATACAACCCGCTTTATATCTACGGCGCCCCCGGGATGGGCAAGACGCATCTTCTTCAGGCGATCTGCTGGCGGGTAAGACAGAAGTGCCCAGAACGTGCCGTCCTTTATGTTCCGGCGGAGCGGTTTTCGATGGGGTTTCTCCGGAGCAGCGATCACTTCCGGCAGGACGAGTTCCGCCGGCGCTTCCGCGGGCTGGATGTTCTGGTGCTGGATGACCTACACCGGTTGGCGGACCGCGAGCGGAGTCAGGAGGAGTTTTTTCACATTCTGAACGAGATTCGCGGTCGCGGGGGGGTCGTTGTCGTCAGTTCGGATGTACCGCCGTCGAATCTGAAGGGGTTTCCGGAGCGGCTGACCAGTCGGCTTGGTTCAGGGCTGGTTGCTCCGCTGGACGCTCCGTGTTACGAGGCAAGGCTGGCGATTCTGGTCCGGGCGGTTACATTAAAATATGTCGACGCGCCACGGGAGGTGCAGGAGTTTGTTGCCGCACGAGTCGCGGGGAGTCCGCGCGACCTGATTGAAGCACTGCTCCGGATCGATGCTCTTGCGCATTCGACGGGCGCGGCGGTTTCCCTGCCGATTGCCCGTCAGGCGTTGGGAGACGCGCCGCGCTTATCGGTGGGTTTGACGGTGATTCTGGACGTCATTCGTCGCCGGTTCGGTTTGCGCGCTGAAGATGTCATCGGACCGCGGCGTCCGCGGTCCCTGGCCGGGCCGCGCCAGATCGGGATGTATCTAGCTCGGCACATGACGCGGCACAGCCTGCAGGAGATCGGAGCGTTCTTCGGCGGGCGTGATCACACGACAGTTATTCACGGCGTTCGGACTGTCGCTCGTCGGATTGAAGGATCGGAGGAATTTCGAACCCTGATCGAAGAGCTGAGGCTGGCGATTCTGGCGGGGCCGTCCTGTGAATTCGCTGATATGGCGGAGGATAAGGGCGCGCCGTCGACGGTACGAAAGGTTGCCGCCGGAAGTTGATGAAGGGGTGTTCGATTCCTTGTGCAAAATCGGATTTTTCGCACGGCGCGGATCGGAAGTTCTGCGTGTGATCGTCGGGTTGTGTGAAAACGGGAGGTGCGCGACAGCACAGCTGACAGGGCGGCGGCCGAGGTGCGGCGGCGGGATTCGGCGAATTCGAGGGTTACGAAGCTGCCTTCCGAAACGCACGGATTTCACGGTTACGGCGAATACGAAGAAGCATTAAAAGTTTCTTTTCAGAAACAGAGGGCGTCACCTGCTCGAATTCGGGCGGGGCGGGAGCGAAATGACATGGCGTCGATAAAACTTCGAGTTAACCGACAGGAGTTCGCAGGTGCGTTGACGGCGGTGACCGGCGTCGTTGCGACGCGAACGCCGAAACCGGTGCTGCAATGCGTTCTGCTGGACGCACAACCGGATTCGCTGATCGCCTGCTGCACGGATCTCGAGGTCGGCATGCGTTGCGGCGTCGGACAGGTGGACGTTACTTCGCCGGGAGTCGCCCTGGTCAACGCCGAAACGCTTTCGCGGATTGTCCGGGAGAGCGAGGATGAGACGCTGGATGTCGAACTCAAAGGCAACACGCTTCACGTTCGCGGCGAAGGTAGTCATTTTCAGATCGTTGCGTCCGATCCGGAAGAGTTTCCGGCGGTAGCGCCGTTTGACGAGGACGCGGACATCACGCTTCCGGC
>BOJX01000268.1 GCA_016860685.1 Planctomycetota bacterium | reverse complement strand
GGAGTGTCCCAAGAAACGGTAGGCGACCCAAGCCCCGAATTCAACGAAGTTCTCGGACGCCCAGCGCTCAATTGAGGAAGATTGCGGCGTCCGGCGGAACCTTTCAGGCGGTTCACGGGAAACCCCGTGGCGCGCGCTAACGCGGCGCGAATCCACGCTTCCGTCCGACCAGGCGCATCAGTCCCCCCGGACAGGGTTCTCTGTGATTCACGCACGGTCCGGGTCTTCGTGGTCAGGGCCGTGCGATGCAGTACAAGCGCTTCTCGCCGCGCAGGTACAGCTCATCGCCCGCGATGGCCGGCGAGGCGTTGAACACATCGTCCAGCACGTTGTCGGCGAGCTGTTCGAACGACGGCGCGTCCTTAAAGACGACGGTGTGCCCGTTGCGCCCCGTCAGGTAGACGCGGTCCGACGCCGCCACCAGCGAAGCGTACACGCCCTTGATCGAATCCAGCCGCTGCGGGCCGAAAACCTTCTCGCCCGTTTTCGCGTTCAGACAGGTGAGGATGCCGTTGTTGTTCTGGACGAAGTACATGCGCTCGGGCGTGAGCACGGCCGACGGGACGTAGGGCGTGTCCTTGTCGTATTTCCACGCGATCGCGGGGGAGTTCGTGATGTCGCCCTTCGCCTCCGCGAGCTTGATCGCCAGCAGCGCCGCCCCGCGGAACCCGCTGATCGCGTAGACCGTCCCGCCCCGATGCATCGGCGTGGGCACGACGTTTCCGGTCATGCCTGCGCATTCCCAGAGCACGTCGCCGGTCGCCAGGTCGTAGCTGCGGACGCGGTTGGTCGCGGAAGCGATGACCTGGACCTTGCCGTCGTGCTCGACAATGAGAGGCGTCGCCCAGGAGGTGCTCTCGTCACGAGGTTTCCGCCACTTCTCCTGACCGGTGTTCTTGTCGAGCGCAACGATGAACGAATCCCCCTCGTGGTCCCAGATGACGATGAGCGTGTCCCCGTGCAAGGCCGGCGAGCTGCCCTCGCCGAATCCGTTGCGCGTCCGCATGTCGCCGAGGTCCTTCTCCCACTTCACCTGCCCGTCCATCGTCAGGCAGTACAACCCGCGCGAGCCGAAAAACGCATAAATATGCTGCCCGTCCGTCAGCGGCGAGCAGGAAGCCTGCGACGCGTCCTGATGCCCCGCTTCGTGCGGAAGCTCTTCCTTGACGACTTTTTCCCAGACCGTCTTTCCGGTTGCGCGGTCGAGGGCGAGAACGGAGAATCTGTAAATATGCGTCGGTCGGCGAGGACTGCGTCCCGGGAACCCTCCCGGCGGTCCGCCGCGCCCCGATGGCGGACCGTCGCCGCGTCCCGGCGGAGGCTGGCCTTCACCCCGACTTGGCGGTGGCTGTCCCTCGCCGCGCGGACCATCCTGCCCCTCCGGGCGTTCCTGAGCAGCGGCGTCCTGCGCGGACGGACCGCCTCGCGGGGGTGGTTGAGGAGCGTCTCCCGGACCGCGACCGTCACCAGACCGCGGGGGCGGAGCGCCTTCGGCAGGAGGCGCGTCCGCAGGCGGGGCGACTTCCTTATCCGTCTGCACGGCGGTCAGGACATACACGCGATCCTTCCAGATGATCGGCGTGGCATGACTCCGTCCCGGGAGTTCGACTTTCCAGCGGATGTTCTCCGTCTCCGACCAGGTGATCGGCGGGTTGGATTTCGGTGCGACGCCGATCCCGAGGGGTCCACGCCACTGAGGCCAGTCCGCCTCAGGTCCGGACGCCCCCTGCCGCGCCGAAGCTCCTGATACCCCAGCCAGCATCACCAGACCCGCCAGCATGCGTGCCGTCATCATTGAGGAGTTCCTTGTTCTTGAATTCTCGTCCTGAGGTACGACCCGGCGTGGCATCCTACCCGCACCCGGACCCATCGGGGAGACCCATCTCCCGCGATGCCGGGCCTCGGTGAGATTCTAACGTTGCACCTCGTAACCGCTCTCGGGACCGAATCATTTCCGCTCA
>BOJX01000267.1 GCA_016860685.1 Planctomycetota bacterium | reverse complement strand
CGGGCATAGCGGGCCCCCGCTAGTTGAAGGGTCGTAGCGAAATCGCCCGACCCACCGGTTAACGCTGAACGCCGCTCCAGAGACGGGGCGGCGTTCGCGTTTCTATCGCGTGTTTCAGCAAGAAGTTAGCGACATGCGGTGTCGAGTACGACGGCGGTGAGACGCGTCCGCACGGCGCCTCCGCAGCGCCCCCGCCCGCGCCGGCGCTTGCGTTCCGCCGAAAGTCTCAAAGTCTCGCGCTCCGACCGACCCGCGGGTTATGAGGGCCTTTCGCGTTCCCCCGACCCGGCGACACCTTCCTCGAACATTTCAGCGCCGCGACCGTGGACCCGCCGGTTATGAGATTGCGGACACCTCGCGCGCCAACGGCATAGGTAACCCATAGACGGCGGCAACGCGCGGGTATGTTTCCGGCGCGGCCGTCTTCGTGGAGCCGGTCATGCCGAAGCATCGCGAGGACGAACATCTTTCGCCCGCTGACCGGCGGCGCGAGGTCGCATCGATCCTGGCCAGGGGCGTCGCCCGGTGGCACCGGAGGATGAAAACAGCGGGTACTTTCGATGCTCAAAAACCTTCGCCGGGCCGCGAAATTGGCCTTGAGTTCCCCGGCGAAACGAGGCTCAGTGTGGTCAACGGTACCCGCGGGTTATGGCCGCGGGACGACGGAGACGACGCATGAGCCTGAACATGAAGAAAGAGCTCGCGGCCCTGGAGCAGATGACCGTCGGCCGGCTCCAGGAGCGATACGTCGAGGTCTTCGGCGAACCGGTGCGCAGCCGTCATCGCCAATACCTGATCCGCCGGATCGCGTGGCGGCTTCAGGCCAACGCGGAAGGCGGCTTGTCCGAACGAGCGCTGCGCCGGGCCGAGGAACTGGCCAACGTCGCCGACGTTCGCGTAACGCCGCCGCGGGCGGAAACGATCAACCGTGACGAAATACGGTGCGCGGCGAACGCCGCGCGAGCCCGCATGGCCGCAGACCCGCGCCTGCCGCAGGTAGGTTCGCAGATCGCCCGCAAGCACAAGGGCCGGACGGTCACCGTCACGGTGCTCGCCGACGGCTTCGAGTACGAGGGCGAGCGGTATGGGTCGCTCTCGGCCATCGCCAAGGCGGTCACCGGCTCGCACATCAACGGGTTCCGCTTTTTCGGCCTGGAGGGCAAGGCGTGACGACCATGATGGCAACGCGTGAAACCGCCAGCCGCCGCAAGCGAGCGTCGGCCACGGCGTCCGCGGTTGCGACCGTCCGCTGCGCCATCTACACCCGCAAGAGCAGCGATGAAGGCCTTCAACAGGAGTTCAACTCGCTTGACGCCCAGCGCGAAGCCGCCGAGGCGTACATCGCCAGCCAGAAGGCCGAGGGGTGGGTCTGCCTGCCGGAGCGCTACGACGACGGCGGCTTCACGGGCGGGAACATGGACCGGCCGGCGCTCCAGCGCCTGCTCGCCGACATCGAGGCGGGCAAGATCGACTGCGTGGTCGTCTACAAGGTCGACCGGCTCAGCCGCTCGCTCATGGACTTCGCCAGGATCGTGGAGGTCTTCGAACGCCACAGCGTCTCGTTTGTCTCCGTGACGCAGCACTTCAACACGACGAACTCGATGGGCCGGCTCACGCTCAACATTCTGCTCAGCTTCGCCCAGTTCGAGCGGGAGATCATCGGTGAGCGCATCCGCGACAAGATCGCGGCCTCGCGGCAGAAGGGCAAATGGACCGGCGGGACGCCGATCCTGGGCTACGACGTGGACCGATCGAACGGCGGCCCGAAGCTCGTGGTGAACCCCGCCGAAGCGTCCCGCGTTCGGCAAATCTTCGACCTCTACATCGAACTACTGGAATGTTTCAGAAATAATGAATCTTATCGCCACCTGGCGTGTATCCCTCTTCGAGGGGAGGATGCACGTCATGCGAGTGGCGGTTGTGATTACGTTGACGGCTGATGAGCGGCGAGTGTTGGGCAGGG
>BOJX01000266.1 GCA_016860685.1 Planctomycetota bacterium | reverse complement strand
AGGCGCCGTCCACGACGATGACCTCGTGCGGGAGGGTGACCGCGTGTGTGATCTTGTCCAGACAGGCCTTGAGCCGGTCGAGCCGATTGCAAGTCGGGACGACGATGGAAACAATAACGTTCGGGGTGTTGTCGCAGGCCGTCTGGTTCATCTTTCCGCATATCGGCGGAAGCGGCTTGCGGTGTGCAGCGTGAACCGGCTTGGCCGGTCGCTTGGGAGCGGGACATCATGTTGATCCTCAATCTGATCGTGATCTGCGGTTTTGCAGGTTCTTATCCGGCGCAGGATCGTTCCGCGCCGCCCGTGGCGCGGGAATCGCGCGAGGACTCCGGCGGGTTGTGGCCGACCGGGCGGATGATGGACCTGATGATCGCCCGGTGGGCGGAGATGGTGGCGGACCGGTATGAGCTGGACGAGGCGCAGAAAGGCGACCTGACCGCGAAGATGCAGAAGCGGTGGAGCGGGTTCGCACGGGAGAACGAGAAGGACTTCAAACCGCTGATGAACGACTTCATCGAGATGCGTCTTCAGATGGAGGCGCCGACGAAGGAGCAGGTCGTGGAGTGGAGCGGGCGTGCGGGAAAGGCGTTCGACCTTTTCGAGAAGCAGATCGCTGACGGCGCCGAGGAGATGCGCGGCATCCTCCGCGAGGACCAGCTCGGAAAATTCGAGGGCGACCTGCTGGGATTCAAGGCCGGCATGCAGTTCGCCCGCACGCAGCTCGGGCGGTGGCAGCAGGGCGAGTTCAATGAGCGCGAATTCTGGGATCCGCCGCTGGCCGTCCGGCGTGAACGCCGCGCCGCCGAGGAAGCACGGGAGCGGGCGGAAGCGGAACGCGCCAAGGCTGAAGAGGCTGCCAAGGCCGGCGAGGCGCCGACCGATCAGATCGCAACCGAGGTGGACGCGTGGACGAAGTACGTCGAGGAGTTCATCAGCCGGTTTCAGCTTGATGAGGCGCAGACGAAATCGGCCAACTCGATCCTCAAGGAGATGAAAGAGCGGGCTCTCGTTCACCGCGACGCCAACAAGGCCGAGATCGATCGTCTTGAGAAGAGGATTGCCGAGCACGACGGGACGGAGGACGAGCTCAAGGAGATTGAGGCTCAGCTTGTCAAGGTTTACGGCCCGATCGACGCGATGTTCGAGGAGCTTCAGCGCCGGCTGGACCCGATCCCCACGTCCGAGCAGAAGGCTCGCGCCGGTCGCGCCGAGGCGAAGAAGAACGAGTCGAAGGACGTTCCGTCGGGCGAGCCGAAGAAGCCTCGGGAGCGGTGACGCCCGCGGCAGCGGTCCGGACTTGCGGCGAATTGCTCCTGAAAGGGGAGGTCCGCAACATTGTGACGCGCGCGAGGTCGGCGAGTACACTCCGCCGCGCATGCCTTTTCTGCTTCGCAATATCCGCCTTGAGTTGGAGGAACCGGAGGAGGCGCTGCCGGCACGAGTTGCCGCGCGTCTGCGTGTTCCGTCGACGGCGGTGCGCGCCTACGCGATCGTTCATCGGGCGCTGGACGCCCGCCGCAAGGACGATCTTCACTTCCGGTACCAGGTCGAGGTGGCGCTGGACGGCGGCGAGCCTCGCGAGCGGATCTGCGTCCGGCGCCTGCGGCCCGCCGAATTTGCGTGGCTCCGCGCCGCACCGTATCAGGCGCCGGAAGAGGGTCGGGAACTGCTGGTCAACCGGCCGATCGTCATCGGGTTCGGTCCGGCGGGGATGTTCGCCGCGCTGCGCCTGGCGGAGCTGGGTTACCGACCGCTGGTGCTGGAGCGCGGTCAAGCCGTCCGTCGGCGGCATCGCGACATTCTCCAGCGTTACTACCGCTTCCGCGAATTCGACCCGGAGTCCAACCTGCTCTTCGGAGAGGGCGGCGCGGGCACTTACAGTGACGGCAAGCTTTACACGCGCGTCCACGACCCGCTGACGAAGGAAATCCTCGTCCGGCTGTATCAGCACGGCGCGGACCCCGACATCCTCGTCAACGCCCGGC
>BOJX01000265.1 GCA_016860685.1 Planctomycetota bacterium | reverse complement strand
GCACTGTCAATGATTTTCACGCCGCTGATCAGGTCAGGGGGACTCGCTGCGTCCGTCTTACCCGAACCGCGCCCGTCAGGAAGCGGGTTCCCCCGGCGATCCGCTTGTCGGGCGGCCCGACGCCCGGTCTCCTCTTCCGCCGCCGCAAACTCAACCCGCGCCTCGCGCCAAGCCCGCGTGACCCGTTCCGCTTCACAGGTTAGAACTGATCCTCGGTGCGAAGGATCGCCCGTCTGGAGGGTCTCATGTCGTCTTACCGGTATCGCCTTGTCGTGCTCATCGTCCGTGACGGCTGGGGCGCCAATCCCCACCCCGAGTGGAACCACGCCAACGCCGTCCACCTCGCCCGAAAACCCGTGGACGATCGTCTGATGGCGACCTACCCGCACGTCCTTATCAAGACCAGCGGGCGCGACGTCGGCTTGCCCGACGGTACGATGGGCAACAGCGAGGTCGGGCATCAGAACATCGGGGCGGGGCGCATCGTCGAGCAGGAGATCATGCGCATCACCGGGCGCATCGAGGACGGCACGTTCTTCAAGAATCCTGTCCTCGTCGGCGCCTTCGAGCACGCCCGCAAGACCCGCGGCGGCGTCCACCTGATGGGCCTGTGCAGCAACGGGCAGGTGCATTCAGACCTCGACCACCTTTATGCCTTGATGGATTTGAGCGTCAGACTCCGCTTCCCGGGAGACCGGGTCTGGATTCACGCCTTCACCGACGGCCGCGACACGCCGCCGTTCTCAGGCGTGGACTTCCTGCGTCAGATCGATGAGCGGTGTCACAAAATTGGCATCAACCCGGTGGCGAGCGTCTGCGGACGCTACTGGGCGTTGGACCGCGACCACCGCTGGGACCGGGTCGAAAAGGCATACGGAATGCTCACCGGGCGCGGGGGTCTCGCTCACGCCTCCGTATTTCCGTCCGCCGACGGCGCGATGCGGCATTACTACGACCATCCCGCCGGCGACTCGATGAAGGGCGATGAGTTCCTCCCGCCGTCCATCGTCTGTCCGAACCGCGACCGTGAGGAAGCGGGTTGTTGCGGACTGGAAGTTCGCGCTCCGCACGTATCCGCCGATTCCACGCTTCCCGGCCGCATCCGCGACGGCGACGCCGTCATCTTCTTCAATTTCCGCGGTGACCGTCCGCGAGAACTCGTACAGGCGTTTACCTTCGATGAGTTCCCCTTCGACGGCGTGGATAAGACAGGCCGGAAAAAACGGATGGGTTTCGACCGCGGCCCGAAGCTCGATCTGTACTTCGCCACGATGACCGAGTATGAAAAGGGCCTGCCGGTCCACGTCGCCTTCCCGAAACCCGGTAAGATGAAGGATGTCTTCGGCGAGGTCGTCTCGCGCCTCGGCCTGCGCCAGTTCCGCTGCGCCGAGACGGAGAAATACCCGCACGTTACGTTCTTCTTCAACGACTACCGCGACGACCCCTTCCCCGGCGAAGAGCGCCAGATGGTGCAGTCCCCGCGCGACGTGGCCACGTACGATCAGAAGCCCGAGATGTCCGCGTATGAAGTGACCCGCGTCATGCTCGAACGCATCGCCGCCGGCGTGGACGACGCGATGATCCTCAACTTCGCCAACCCGGACATGGTCGGGCACACCGGCAGCCTCCCCGCGGCCATCCGCGCGGTGGAGGTCGTGGACGAGTGCGTGGGCAGGATCGTGGACGCGGTGCTCGCCCGCGGCGGCGCCCTCATCGTGACCGCCGACCACGGCAACTGCGAACAAATGATCGACCCCGCCACCGGTGGTCCGCACACGGCGCATACGACGTACCCGGTGGAGTGTATCGTCGTGGGGAAGGGGTTGGAGCAGGAAGCTCGACGGCATGCTCACGCTGAGTACAGCGAGAGCATGCCACCCGTCATGCCCTCCGGTGCGCTATCCGGCGCGTCCCCCGGCATGCCGCCCGACATGCCCCCCGGCGGCGCGCCGCCCGGTGTGCCACCCGTCGTGCGGCGCCTTCGCGAAGG
>BOJX01000264.1 GCA_016860685.1 Planctomycetota bacterium | reverse complement strand
CCTGAAGCGGCAGAAACGCCCCGCCTGAGTCCACAAGATAAATGCAGGGCAGGTGATTCTCTTCCGCGATCTCCTGCGCGCGGAGATGTTTCTTCACCGTGATCGGGTAGTACGACCCGCCCGCGACTGTCGCGTCGTTGGCCACGATGACGCACTCGCGCCCGCAGACGCTTCCGATGCCCGTGACGACCCCCGCGGCCGGTGCAGGCTTCTCATACAACTCCCACGCCGCCAGCGCCGAGAACTCGAGAAACGGACTGCCCGGATCGAGCAGGCGGTTGATGCGGTCGCGGACGAAGAGCTTGCCGCGGGAGGTGTGTTTCTTCACGGCGTCCGCGCCGCCCCCCTGCCGAACGAGTTCGAGACGCGAGCGGAATTCGCCCACCAGGGCGGCCATGTGTGCCCGGTTTTCTTCGAATTGCGGGCTGGATACGTCGACGGCGGTGGAAAGGATCTCCATCCGGGGCAGGATATCCTTCCGCAACGTGAATGCAACGCCGGCATCCTGAGCGGCAAGGACGCCGCCTCTTCTCGGATCGCGGACCTCCGGTCCGTATATTGTACGTGAGAACACGGGTTTGCGGTCCGCACCGTGTGAAGCGGAGCCTCGTGATCCCGCCGCGCGAAGCGGAGGGTCAGAGTCGTGTTCGGTCCTGCGCCTGCCAGAGCTGCTCCAGCGTCGGCTCGCGCCCGCACTCGGGGCAGCGCGTCCGCGTCAGCCCGGTCAGGGCGTACCCGCAACTCGGACACAGCGGTCCGGATGACGGAAGGTCACTTGTGTCGTGGATCGGCCAGCGCGACACGGTGACGATCATGAAGACGCCCCAGCCCAGCAGCGGCGCCAGATCCCTCGCCTCCCTCAGCGGACTGCCCAGATTCGGAAGCAGGACGACGACCGCGCACGGAAGCAACATCAGCAGCGCGGCCCAGCCGACCGTGCCCCAGATCGCCTCACGCCGGAACACGACGAGTCCTCGCCAGATGAGCATCCACAAAAGCGTGAAAATCACGGCGCTGAGGGCGTACGCCAGGGCGAGCGACGCGGGGTGCGCAATGTTGGACAGGCTTGAGACGGCAATGACGATGATCAGGAAAAGCCCCACGGTGATCGGAATCGCGCCGATCGAGGCGAGAATGCGCTGAGCCGTGGGCGTCATCCGCGCAGGCCCGGGCGCCCCGGCGGAAGCGTCCGCAGTTCGCCCAGGCGCGATCAACGTCGCAGCGTTCCTCGGCGCGCGATCAGGGTCGTCAGCGAAACTTACCGGTCCGGGCGGAGTTACCGGGGGATTCGACGGCTTCACAACGTCCTCGCTCGCTGCAAAAGACCCCTCCGTTGGTTTACAGATCCGCGGGGGTCGCGTCACCACGGCATGCGTCGGACGCAGTCGCGGGAACATCGCCTTGCTCCACCAGATCCAGACCGCAAGAAAGACCCACGCTCCGAGGCAGGCCTGCTCCTGTCCCATCTTCAAGGCGTCGTCGGTGAAACAACCGGAGTCCCACAGCGGCTGCGCGTAAACGACCTGGGCAAAAGGGACGAGACTGATGACCGTCGTCCCGAAAAGACGACGACGCGTCCACGCGACGAACCGACGCCAGATGCCCAGCACCGCCGCGATCGACAGGACGGCGAACCACGCATTCATCTGATTCGTCGGATCCTCCAGCCTTTGCAGACCGAATCCGCCGCTGACGTCCTTCAGCAGGTACGTCAGCAGGATGGCGCAGGTCGGGATCAGCACGATCAGCGCCACCGTCGCCGTCAGTCTCCGCAGCATGACCTCACTCCGACCCACGGCGCCCCGAGTCGCGATTGCGGCGCAAGATCTCGCCCCCTCAGACCCAGCACAAGGTCGGGCACTCTCCGTCGAGGCGCAAAGTCCCGCACTCTCAACCGCGGCGCAAGACCCCAGCCCACGGCGCCAGCCGTGGGTCGCCGATCGTTCCGCGCGCCAAGCCCCGGCAGGGGCGCAAGAATCTCTGACGACGTCACAAGAT
>BOJX01000263.1 GCA_016860685.1 Planctomycetota bacterium | reverse complement strand
CCGCCGGCTCCCGGCCGGTTCAACCATCCCCGCCTCCCGCATCCCTCCGTTTTCACGTCGTGTTCTCCTGCGCCACGGATGATCCCCGGCTCCGTGCACGCACAAAGATGTAGTCGAGGCAGAACACCGCCGTCGCCAGCAGGCAAGCCCACCCGAAATCGTCGCCGTGGACGCTGTACCACGTTAATCGGTCGTCCGTCATGACGCGGGCCACCGAAAAGCCGGAGTTGTCCGCTCCCGGCGGCGGTCCTTCCGGGTTCACACGATCATGAATCCGCCCCGTCGGATCGATGAAGCAACTGACCCCGGTGTTAACGGACCGCACGATCCCCAGCCGGTTCTCCACCGCGCGGAAAACGCACGTCGAAAGATGCTGCTCCTGCTGCGTGCCGCGCCCGAACCAGCCGTCGTTGCTGATGTTCAGCAGGAAATCAACGCGCTTGCGGCGGTCCGAGTCGGCGGCGAACTCCCGGCTGATGTAGGGCATGACGTCCTCGTAACAGATCGGGATGCCGAACCGCCAGGTCCGCCCGTCCTGCGAGGCGGCCTCCATCGTGAACGTCCGGAACGACTCGCCGGGAAACGTCGAGAACTCGACGTTGTTGGGTCCGCTGAAGGGCACCAGCGCGTTAAGCCAGAAGTAGACCGGCCGGAGGCGTCCGAACCGAAAGGGCACGATCTCGCCGAAGTAAACGAGGTGCCGCTTGTCGTAGCGCCCGGGCTCGCCGCCGTCGGGATGAAACACGTAAGCGGAGTTGTAGACACGCTCCGGCGCGACGAGATCATACGGGCGGAACTCGACCGTCGCCGCCCCCATCACGACCACGCCGCCGCTCCGCCGACTGAACGCCTCGACGTACTCATAATCCGAAGGGCGCGGGTGCGTGGGCGACAGAATCATGCCCCAGGTTGATTCCGGCAGCAGGTAAAGGTCCGCGCGATGCGCGGCGGCGGCGCTCATCAACTCGCGGTAGCGGGCGAACTTCTGCCGCGCCGACGCCTCGTCTCCCGTCACGACATTCAGGTAGTCCCCCTGGATCGTCGCCACCAGCGGTCCCTCGCTCAGGCGGCTCGTGCGTATTCGAACCTGTCCGTAAACAATGCTGAACAGGAGCAACGCCCCCGCGAACATCGCGCCGATCCGGGCAAGTCGTGCGCGGATCGGCCGCGCCGTCGCCGACTCCCGCCCCAACCGCGCCAACACCAGATCCGCCACCGCGCCGTGGACCGCTGCCGTCACGAACGTCACGCCGTAAGCGCCGACCAGATCGGCCGTCTGAATCAACGTCAGCACCCGGTACTGGCTGTGCGCGAGCATGAACCAGGGAAACCCGGAAAACAGGATCGCCCGCAGGAACTCCAGCCCCGTCCACAACACCGGGAACACGATCGCCAGAGGTACCGTCCGCCGGCGCATCAGGTGACGCAGCGGGCACGCCGCCAGCACCTCGAACAACGTCATGTAGATCGCCAGCGCCGCGTACCACGGTCCGGCGGCCTGCTTCAACCACGACATGTTCAGCAAGTAGAACGCCAAAGTCGAGACGAACGTGAACGCGTAGACGCGACCCGGATGCCGGGACAGCCCCACCCCGACGATCCACGGAGCAAGGCACACGAACGAAACCGGCCACGCCGATATCGCCGGGTGGATCAGACTGCGCAGACCCGCTGCGACGACGAACAACGTCAGAAGCACCCAACGCGACGCAATCTCGGCGCCCAGCTTCGGCAGCGGCCCGACGGACGCTTCATCCGATCTGGGATCGTGCGAATCCGCACTCCCGCGCCCGCGCGCGGGATGCGCATGTCTTACCCCCGTCTGGGCGGACGTTCTGACTTTGACGGTGACGGGCATCGGTTCGGACCTTTACCGTCCGGGGCGCGAAGCATCAAACCGGCCCCCGGCGCGAACCCGCGGCCCGGGCCTGGCGCCCGGACCGCGTCGTTCGCTCGTTCGGATCGGAAGACGCAACAACGCACCGGAAGCAGGTTTTCCGACGACACAGCCTACGCCGGCGCGGTGCGGACCG
>BOJX01000262.1 GCA_016860685.1 Planctomycetota bacterium | reverse complement strand
GGAGGCAGGTTGTACACCCTCGCTTCGACGACGCCGCCGAGCGTGTCCCGGTCGATCTTCGCCTGCCGGATCGCCGCGATCATGCGTTCCGCGGCGGCCGAGTCAGGACAGTACGCCTCGTTGGCGTCCCGCGCCGCTCGCAGGGTGTCCGATGAGAGCGAGTCGGGCGCATCCGCCGCCACGTCGCCGATGCGGATGACGAACCCGACGGAGTCGATGCCGAACTCGGAAAGAAGGGCTTTCGTCAGCGCCCCCACCGCGACGCGACCCGCCGTCTCTCGCGCCGACGCACGCTCCAGCACGTCGCGGCAATCGGGGGTCAGCCACTTCAGGCTGCCGGCAAGGTCCGCATGTCCCGGACGAGGCGTGTGCAGCGCTGGGGCGTCGTCCAGCCGGCTGTCACGGTTGACGATCCGCAGCGCAACGGGCGAACCCAGCGTCATGCCCCGGCGCACCCCGGCCAGAATCTCGACGCGGTCCCGCTCGATCTGCATCCGTCCGCCGCGACCGTATCCGCCCTGGCGCCGAATCAGCTCCACGTCGATCGCCCCGGCGTCCACCCTCAGCCCCGCCGGCAGTCCCTCGACCAGCGCCAGAACGCAAGGCCCGTGCGACTCCCCGGCCGTGTGACACGTCAAACGAGACATGCCCGTATCCTAGCCGCCGACATTCCGCGGCGACAGCGCAGCCCGGCGGAAACCGATGCGTGCAGCACACCGCAAAAACATTGCGGATCCGTCCGGGTCGCGAAGCTCTGCTTCGCACGAGGCGGACGGGAGGTCCGCGATCCGGGCTGCACACTGCGAACTGAGGGGCCGCAATCCGGCGTTTACGTCGTTCCGCGAGACGGTGTACGATGGGCGCATGCGAACACTGGTCACCGGCGGAGCGGGGTTTCTCGGCAGCCACCTTTGTGAGCGGCTGCTGCGGGACGGGCATGAGGTCATCTGCCTCGACAATCTCTTCACCGGCTCGAAGGAGAACATCCGTCCCCTGCTGGAGCGCGACGGGGCGACGGGGCGGTTCGAGTTCATCCGGCATGACGTCGTCGAGCCGATCCTGCTGGAGGTGGACTGGGTCTTCAACCTCGCCTGCCCGGCGTCACCGGTTCATTACCAGTTCAACCCGGTGAAGACCGTCAAGACCAGTGTGATGGGCGCGCTGAACATGCTGGGCCTCGCCAAGCGCGTCAAGGCTCGCGTCCTTCAGGCGTCCACCAGCGAAGTTTACGGCGATCCGCAGGAGCACCCGCAGCGGGAGGAATACTGGGGCCACGTCAACCCGATCGGACCGCGCGCCTGCTACGACGAAGGCAAGCGCGTCGCCGAGACGCTCATGATGGATTATCACCGCCAGAACCGGGTGGACATCCGCATCGTGCGCATCTTCAACACCTACGGACCCCGGATGGCCGTCGGCGACGGACGTGTCGTCAGCAATTTCATCGTCCAGGCGCTGCGCGGCGAGCCGGTCACGGTTTACGGCGACGGCAGACAGACACGGAGTTTCTGCTACGTGGACGACCTCATCGACGGGATTGTGCGCTTGATGAAGTACGAAGGCGCCGACGCGCATGAGCCGGTCAACATCGGCAATACGACGGAAGTGACGATGCTGGAGCTGGTCGAGACGCTCGGCGAAGTGCTCGGAAAAAAGCCGGCGATCGAGCATCGTCCGCTTCCGGTCAACGATCCCGTCCGCCGCAAACCGGATATCGCCCGTGCGAAAACGCGCCTCGGCTGGGAGCCGCGCACGCCGCTGCGCGACGGCCTCGCCCGGACGATCGAGTTCTTCCGGGCGATCGCCTGACCGAGGCGGTCCTCCGCGGTTACGCCCAACTCAGACCGGAACACCCGCCGCGGCCGGACTCAGCGCAAACCTGCACCGCGTCTTCGTCAAGTTGCCTGACCAGCTCGTGCCAGTCCTGCGCCAGTTGCGGCGTCCACGACGCGCCGCTGATCGACCCGAGCAACTCGACGAACACGTCGCAGGCTGCGTCTTTCCCCTCGACTCCGACGCCGAAGAGGATCGGCGTCTC
>BOJX01000261.1 GCA_016860685.1 Planctomycetota bacterium | reverse complement strand
CGGATGCACTCGATGAAATGCTCGCACTCCGCCGCGACCGGCTCCGATCCGCTGACATGCGGGATCACCACGTCGCCCTCGCGGATCTGCATCTGAAATCCGCCGAGACTGTCCGCATACGCCGCGTTCGACCGCGTCTGAACATTCTTGTCGTAGACCCGGACCGGTTCGATCACGTCCATGTCGCTCCAGACGATCATCTTCCGCTCGCCGACGATCGTGATCTCACGGACCTTCCGGGGGTTCAGCCAGCTCGCCTGCACCGACGCCATCTCCCCGCCCGGATATCGGTACGACGCCAGCACGACGTCCTCGATGCCCGTCTTCAGATAGCTCTCCCCGTGCGCCGTCACCTCGCTCGGCCCCGTACCCAGCCAATACTGAAAAATGCTCAGATCGTGCGACGCCAGATCCCACAACGCGTTCACGTCGTCGCGGATCGGACCCAGATTCGTCCGCGTCGCATGAAGGTGATACACCCGCCCCAGCGCTCCTGAGTCGAGAATCTCGCGCACCTTGCGGATGCCGGCGTTGAAAAGAAACACGTGCCCCACCGCCAGCGTCAACCCGCGCCCCTCCGCAAGTTCCGAAAGCAGCTCGCACTCCTCAACCGTCAGGCAAAGCGGCTTCTCCACGAAGACGTGCTTCCCCGCCTGCAGCGCCCGCCGCGCCAGGTCAAAGTGCGTCCGCACCGGCGTGGCGATCACCACCGCGTCCGCGACGTCGTCCGTCACCGTCGCCGCCACATCCGTCGTCGTCCGCACGTCCGGGAAGCGCCGGGCGATCAACGCAAGACGGGCGCCGTCCGGATCCGCCACCTGGTGGACGCGCACCAGGGGAAGGTTGCGCAGACTCCGCACCAGGTTCGGACCCCAGCGCCCCGCGCCGATCGCATTGACCGTGATCAATCCCTGATTCATCTGCGTCACGTCCTCAGCCCGCTGCCCAGCAGCCACACCGGCTTGAGCATGTCCCACCAGCCGATGATCGGTTTCATCTTCGTCGTCCCCAGGCGCTTCGGCGGGTAAATCTTCGTGCAGGGAACCTCCGCGTGGCGGTAGCCCAGCTTGATCGCTTTGAACAGCAGGTAGACCTCGAGTCCGTATCCGTCGAGCCACGGCTGATCGAGCCTGATCCGCCGGTCGTTCAGCAGCGACAACCGGAACGCGCGAAAACCGTTGGTGCTCTCCGTCAGTCGCTTGCCTGCCGCCAGACTCATCAATAACGGGTGAACCCGCGTCGCCAGCTTCCGGTAGAAGGGCATGTCCCCGCCGAACCCGCCGCCCTTCAGATAACGCGACCCGATCACGAAGTCCGCTTCTCCAGACCGGATCGGCGCAAGCAGAACCGGGATTTCTTTCGGCTCATCCTTGTTGTTGCCCGCCATGATGACGGCGATGTCGAACCCGTCCCGACGCGCCGCACGCAAGCCCTCGCGCAACGCCGCACCCACCCCACGAACACTTCCCAGCGAGAGAACGTCCGCTCCGCGCTTCCGCGCCGCGACGGCGGTCCCGTCCGTCGATCCGTCGTCAATGACCAGCACCCGGTCCACGACGCCCGGTGGCACCCGATCCAGCGCCGCCCCCAGCTTCGCTTCTTCGTTGTACGCCGGGATCAGCAGACAGACTCGTCTGCGGTCAGGCATGAGCCGTCTCCTCACAGATCAGCCCCGCGGCGCCCGAACGATGTCGCCGCCCGCACGCCCCGCAGCAATGACCCGCGTCCAGCTTCCGGCCGCACACGCACGCCCAGCCGACGCGCCGCGCCGGCCTCCCGAGCATCCACGCATGCGCCAGCACGTCGCGCGTCACCAGCGATCCCGCGCCGATCATCGCAAAGGCGCCGATCGTCACCCCGCACAACAGGATCGATCCCGCGCCGATCGACGCCCCTCGCCCGATCACTGTCGGCTCGCGCCAGTTCTCCGCGTGCGCATAACGAGCCTGCACGGCTTCAAGCCGCGGGCTTCGGGGATAACGATCGTTCGTGAAGATGACACCCGGTCCGATGAACGCGTCGTCCTCGATCGTCACGCCGTCCCAGAGGCAGAC
>BOJX01000260.1 GCA_016860685.1 Planctomycetota bacterium | reverse complement strand
AAGTCCTCGAGGCGGCGCTTCGCCAGGTTCAGCTCCGCGGTCATGCGGGTCATGTTCGACTTGTGATCTTCCTCGGACTGGTCGATCGAAAGGCGCGCCTTCTTCAGCCGCTGCTTCGCGACGGCGTGGCGCTGAAGGAGGTCCGCCAGCTTTCGCTCCTTCTCCTTTGCCTCTTTCGCCTCGTCCTTGACTTCGGTCTGCGGAGCGGCGGCCGGCGCCGCCTGCGCCGTTTCCGCCTGTCCCGAAAGCGCCGACTTCTGCGTATCCGCCTGCGCCGCCGGCTCCCCGCCGGACTGACACCCCGCGATCGCCCACCCACATCCCGTCAACACCAAGCCTGCGACCAATCTCTTCATGTTTCGTTTTCCTTCCGCGTACCCGACCCGGGAGAGACCGGACCTCCGCTGCGCCGCACCTTCGGGATCCGCGCTACCCCTTCACGGCGTTCAAGGTTAAGCTCGCCGCTGCGACAACGCCAGAGGCACGCGACGGCGGCGCGGCCGACGCACCTCTCGCGCGTCGCCGGGAAACCAGGAGGGACGCGCCCGCGTGTTCGGTCCGGCGGACTGGGTGATCTTCATCGGGTACTTCGCCGTGACGCTGGCGGTGGGGTTCTGGTCCGGCCGGCGCGAGCGGAACACGACGGATTTCTTTCTCGGCGGGCGACGCCAGCACTGGCTGCTGGCGGGCATGTCGATCATCGCCACCGAGGTCAGCGCCCTGACGCTGATCAGCGTGCCCGCGGAAGCCTACGCGACGGACTGGAGCTACCTTCAGCTTTATGCCGGCGCGTTCCTCGGACGCTGGCTGATCGTATTCTTGCTGCTGCCTGCGTTTTACGGCGGGTCGGTGACCACCGTCTACGAGTATCTCGGACAGCGCTTCGGCCGCCGCACGCAGACGACGGCCGCCTTGTGCTTCATGTTCTCGAAGATCGTCGGCGGGTCGATCCGCGTCCTGGCGTCGGCCATCGCGGTCTCCGGGACTTTTGACTGGTCCTTGCCGTGGGTAATCGGCGGCATGATGGTGGTCGTCACGGCGTACACCACGCACGGCGGGATCAAGGCGATCCTCTGGACGGACCTGCTTCAGGCGCTGACGTTCATCGGCGGGGGCGTCGCGGCACTGGTATTCCTCTTCCTTCTGGTGCCAGGTGCGTGGCATGAGAACGTCGCCGCCGCGTGGCATTCAGGCAAACTGCACACCTTCACGTGGCGGCCGGCCGAGGGCGTGTCCTGGGAGAAGGTCTTCTGGCTGCTGCTGGTCAGCTCAACGCTCCAGAACATGGCCGCGCTCGGGACGGATCAGGATCTGACCCAGCGCATGCTGACCTGCCGGGACGTGCGCGAAAGCCGGCGCTCACTGATCTTCAATCTCTTCGCCGGGTTTCCGATCGTCTGCCTGTTCCTGTCGATCGGGACGATGCTTTTTCTCGCGTATTCCGGCGGGCATGCGGCGGGACCGACGCCGGATGTCTCGCGCGAAGGCGTGTTTCCCTTCTTCATCGCGAACACGCTTCCGGCGGGGGCGGGGCTGCGCGGACTGCTTGTGACGGCGATCTTCGCGGCGTCGATGTCCAGCGCCGCATCGGCGCTGGGATCGCTGTCCTCCAGCGCGGTCACGGACCTGTACCGGCCTTTCATGACGTTGCGTGCGGGGGAGCGGGCGGCGCGTTCCGAGGAGCACTATCTTCGGGTGGCGCGCGGACTGACGTTCGCGTTCGGCGCTCTGCTGGCCGTCGTCGCTTACACGTTAAGGCGTTCGCAAGGACTTCTGTGGGAGGCGCTGAGCTGGGCCGGGCTCGTCTTCGGGGCGATGCTGGGCGTGTTTCTTCTGGGCGTGCTGACGAAGACGCGCGGGAACGACCGGGCCAACTTCTGGATCATGCTGTCGTCCGCGGCGCTGCTGGCGTGGTTCAAGATCGGGCAGTCGGCGTTCCCGACGGAGCTGGCGCGGTCCGCCGACGGAGTCCCGTCCTGGAAGCTGATCCTGTTTCCGGCGTGGCAGTCGGCGGTGGTCTGGCCGTGGTGGATCATCATCGGAACCGCGTGGACCTTCGGGTGGGGATGTT
>BOJX01000259.1 GCA_016860685.1 Planctomycetota bacterium | reverse complement strand
TCGGCAGCACCGTTTTGCCCACGAGATCTACCAGCTCCAGCCCCGCGCCTTCGACGAGCCTGCGCACATCCTCCGGTCCGTGCGTCCAGATTTCAAAGCGCTCGGAGGGATCGGCGGTGAGCCAGTGTGTGCGCCCTTGAACGACGAAGCGCTCCAGCGCGTCCACGTCCGCGTTCTCCAGATAATGTTCGAGACACGCGAAGCGGTTGTCGAACGTCGCGACGAGGACGCCGCCGGGGCGCAGGATGTCGGCGATCTGGCGCATCGCCTGCGCGGGAGACTCGGTGCAGCCGATCGGTTCGCCGAATGCCGTCGCCAGGGCGAAGCGCCCGTGCGGTAAGGCCGACAAGTCAATCAGGTCCGCCTGAATGAACGTCGCCCGTGCGGTCTGCGTCGGTGAGGCAGGCTTGAGGCGCGCGGCATCGAGCATCTGCGGCGAGATGTCCACGAACGTCACGCGGAACCCGCTGGCGAGGAGCTTCGCGCCCCACTTCCCCGTCCCGCAACCGAGGTCCACGACGTCCTGCGAGAGGTCTGTCGGCAGGAACGCCTTCAGGTGGTCCCAGGTCAGGGTGTCATGCCACTGCCAGTACGCGTCGTCATAACTGTCGTCATAGCGTCCCGCCACGCGGTCGTGGTATTTCCGCACGGAGGACCGGCTCGCCCGCTTCATGAGCGTGTGATACCCAGCGGCGACGGTTCAGGCGAGCGCGGGCGGAGCGAGAGACGGTTCAACCAGGCGTGAATCGGTTTCAAATCCGCCAAACCCGCTTCCTGACGGGCCCGGTTCGGTCCCCGCTGGGCCCGCTTCCTGACGGCGATGATCGCTCATGCGCGGGCGTGCGGGCGCGGTCAGTGTCGCGGCAGGGTTTCGACGAGCTGGTCGATCTCGCGCTCGGTGTTGTAGTAATGCGGGCTGGCGCGGAGGCGACCGCTGCGCTCGGCGATGATGATCCGGTGCTCGCTCTGGAGGTGGGCCTGAATCTGCTTCGGATCGTGCGTGTCCGAGACGAAGGCGACGATGGCGCTGGCCTCGGTCGGACGACGGGAGCTGACGACGCGGTACCCTTTCTCGACGACGCCGGCGGCGAGACGGTCGGTCAGGCGGATCAGGCGCCGGGAGATGTTCTCGATGCCGATCTCCAGCGCCAGGTCGATCGCCGCGCCGAGGGCGAACGTCCCGGCCAGGTTGTAACTGCCGCTCTCGTAGCGGGCGGCGGAATCCTTGAACTCGAACTGATAGCGCCCGAAGTCAAACGCGTTGCGCACCGACAACCAGCCGATCGTCGTCGGGCGCAGGTACCCTTGAAGCTCGCGCCGGACGTAGAACAGGCCCGCGCCCTCCGGTCCGAGCAGCCACTTGTGCCCGTCGGCGGCGAGAAAGTCGATGTTCATGCCTTTCACGTCGATCGGGAACGCGCCCAGCGACTGAATCGCGTCCACGCAGAGGAACACGCCCTTGCTCTGGCAGTACTCGCCGAGCGTCGCCAGGTCCGTGCGGTAGCCGCTGGCGTACTGAACGCTGGACACCGCCACCACGCGGGTCCGGCTGTTGATCGCCGACATGACCTGCTCGATCGGAATCCGACCGTCCTCCTCGAGCACCATCCTCATCTGGACGCCGCGGGATTGCAGCGCCTGCCACGGGTAGACGTTGGCGGGAAACTCGACGTTGGCGAGGACGACGTTGTCGCCGCTCGTCCAGCTCAGTCCGTTGGCGACGAAGCTGACGCCTTCACTGGTGTTCTTGATGAACGCGATCTCATCCGGCTGAGCGTTGATCAGTCGCGCCGCGGACTGGCGGATCTGCTCAACGCGGCGGAAGAAGCCCTGATGCACGTAGGCGTGATGCTCGGCCAGGGTGAAGTACTCGCGCCCCGCGTCCGCGGCCCGCTTCGACAGCGGGCAGACCGCGGCGTGGTTCTGAAAGTTGTAGTTCCGCGTGATCGGGAACTGCTCGCGCCAGGTTTCCCAGTTCGGATTCATGCTCCAGCGGCGCCGTCGGATCGGGGTCTCGGGCGCGAGCGGGCGGCGCGGACCTTCTGCGCCGGTTCAGCCTCCCTCGCGTCGAA
>BOJX01000258.1 GCA_016860685.1 Planctomycetota bacterium | reverse complement strand
CGCGCTCCGCACCCCGCCGCGCGGGTCTTTCAGGCGCTTCGGATGCTCGTCAACGACGAGCGCGCTCATCTGGTCGCCGCGTTGCGCAACGCCCCGTATTGCCTGAACCCCGGAGGGCGGATCGGCGCGATCAGTTTTCACAGCGGCGAGGACGCGCGGGTTGAGGCGGCGTTCGCTCAAGGCGTCGCACTGGGGCTTTACCGGGAGGCATCTGAAACTCCCGAGACCCCGACGTCGGCGGAGCGGCGCGACAATCCTCGTTGTGCGTCCGCTCTTTTCCGCTGGGCGGTGCGGTCCGGCGGCTGACGCGTCGTTGCCCGGCTACGCTTCGTTGCGGAGGAACGCCTGAACCAGCGGAAGGATCCGCTCATGCGCGTCTTCGAGGACGTAATGTCCCGCATCGTCGAAGCGGTGAACGACGGCTTCGGGAAAGCGGCGGCGCCACTCCTGAAGGAACGCGTCATTGAAGCAGAAATCCCTCCCGCCCCAGCAGATCAACATCGGACGCCCGACAAGCCGGGAAAGCCCTTTCTCGATCTCGCGGATGACGTGGAAGCTGTCCTGCGCGGGCGACGTCGGAATGTCCCGGACGAACGCCAGCACCGCCCGCCGGTCCGCATACGTGCGGTAGGGTTCGAGGTATCCGGCGCGGACTTGCGGCGTCATCCGCTCGCGGTGAACGACCGCCATCGTCAGCGCGGCACGCGAGAACCCGTTAAGCCCGCGGACCACCGCCTCTCCCAGCAGCGGCGGACGGCACATCCGAATCCGCAGCGGAACCCGACCGAAAAACGCCGCCGTGTTAAGCACGACGAACCGGCGGAAAAGCTCCGGTCGCCGCACCGCCGCCGCGAACCCGATCGCCCCGCCCCAGTCATGCACGACGAGCGTAATGTCTCGCAGATTCAGACGGTCGATCAACGTCTCGATGTTCGCCGCGTGTTGACGCAGCGTGTACGCGTAGTGCGCCGGTTTGTCGGATCTGCCGCAGCCGACGTGATCCGGAGCGACCGCGCGATGCGACCCGCGCAGCGCCTCGATCATCCGCCGGTAGAAGAACCCCCACGTCGGGTTGCCGTGGAGCATCAGGACCGGATCGCCCTCGCCTTCGTCCACGTAGCGCAGAACCGCTCCCTCAAGGGGCAAAGCACGCGTCGCGTAGTGGAACTTCGCCGCGTCGGCGCCTCCCGGATCCGTGTCACGCGCGCTCATGAACGTAGTTTCCGCCGATCCAGCGTCACCGTGACGAACACCAGCGTATCCGTCCGTCGCCCTCCCCGCGCCGAGGTCAGGTACCGGCTTCCGAGCAGAACGTCCGTCTCCGGGGTGTTCTCGTTCGGACCGAGGATCATCACGTCGCCGGGATTCAGGATCAACGAGGCGGTCAGCTCCCGGAACCGCTCCAGCGGCACGAGCGCATTCGGTGATTCCGGGATCAAGGTCCACGCAGAGGTTCGCTCCGGCGCCAGCACGTTCAACTCGACCCACATCCGCAGACGGTCTCGCCTCGGCGGCAAGGTTTCGTATTCAAGACGGATCGTCTTGCGTCCGGCGTCAAGCGTCCGTCCGATCAGACGACCGTCCGCGTGATGAATGAAAAGCGTCTCCCCAGGCTCGACGTCGCCGACGTGCAGAAAAAGAGGGAACCCGGTCTGGAGGGACTGCGCGCTGGCGACCGACGGCGTCACGCTGTCGCGCAGGATCGCCTGGATCGCCGGCCAGTTATTCTGCGTCACCACGCCGATCCGCAACCCGTTTCGCGCCAGCCGGACGACGGCTTCGGGATCCACTCGCAGCCCGTCCGCATGCTCCCAGATGTTCAGGGAGTGCCGGATCGGTTCCGCCGGAAGCTCGACGCGCAAGACCTCAAACCGGACGAGCAAGACCTCCAGCTCACCGTCCGCCGGCGTGCGCGGTTCGACGAACTCGGCAAAAGGATGCGCGTCGGCGGCCGGAGACGTCGGAGTTGCGGGCGAATTCGGCTTCGGGGCCGGAGCGATGCCCCAGTTCCAACCCTTGTTGTCCTGCGGGCGGCAACTCGCCGACAAGGCAAGAAGAAGGGGCGGACCCAACCTGCAAGTGCGATG
>BOJX01000257.1 GCA_016860685.1 Planctomycetota bacterium | reverse complement strand
TCTTTCCTCCCTGATTCCAACCGCGCGTTCGGTCGGTCTACGATCGGCGAAGCATCAACGCTGCGGCGCGACGAAGCTCCGCGCTGCGGGCGTGCCCCTCCAGGCCTTCCAGCCGCGCCAGCGCCGCCGCGTCGTCGATCAGACGTCCCGCCGTGCCGTCCACGATTTGTCCCCCCGCGCCGAATCCCGGCGGAGACGCGACGTCCGCGCGGTTCAGCCGCAACCAGGTCTGACATCGCAGAAACGTGAACACAGACAATCCCGAGGCATACCGCGCCGTCCCGCCGGTCGGCAGGGTATGATTCGGGCCGGCGCCGTAGTCGCCGAACACTTCCGCAGAGTCTTCCCCGAGAAAAACCGCTCCGGCGCACCGGATCCGCGCCGCAAATTCCTGGGAATCACGAACGTGCAGCTCGACGTGCTCGGCAGCGACGCGATTGCATACCTTGATCCCCTCGTCCGTCCCGCCGACCACAACCGCAAATCCGTTACGCAGCGCGCTGGCCGCAGTATCGCGAGAAGGCAGATCCGCCAGTTGCAACGACAATACGCGCTCGACTTCGTCGATCAGGGACTCCTGCGTCGCCACCAGCATCGGAACCGCGTCCGGATCGTGCTCCGCCTGCGCGAGAAGATTGGCCGCAATGCGATGCGGATCGGCGGAATCATCGGCAAGGATCAGCAGCTCCGAGGGGCCCGCCAGCAGGTCAATGCCCACGTCTGCGGAAACGAGGTGCTTCGCCGCGGTGACCCAGCGGTTGCCCGGACCCACAACGACGTCGCATGCCGGCGCCGGCGCCGCTCCGTAAGCCAGCGCTGCGATCGCGTGAGCGCCGCCCACGCAGAGCATCCCGTCGGCTCCGGCGATCGCGGCGGCGGCTCGCATCACCGGCGTCGGCCGCGGCGAGCACGCCCAGACCTGCCCCACGCCGGCTGCTCGCGCTGTGACCACCGTCATCAGAGCGCTGGAGACAAGCGGATATCGCCCCCCGGGCGCGTAGCAGCCGGCAATCGCGACCGGCAGCACCGTGTGCCCGGCGTGACCACCGGCCACCGGAAACGACAGATCGCTGAGCGCGGCCCGCTGCGCGACCGCGAACGCCCGGATGCGATCCGCGACCCGCTCCAGAAGCGCTCGGACGGGCGGCGTAAGGGCGTCGCGCGAGGCTTCTAACGAAGCCCGGTCGATCGCCAGCGGCTCATCCGGAGACAGGCCGTCCAGCCGGCTGGCGTATTCCCGCAGGGCGACATCCCCCCGCCGGCGTATATCCTCGACGATGCTTGAGACGCTCTCCAGGGTGTGCGCGTCCACCGCGCGACGGCGTCGCGGCGCGAGAGCTTCAGGACGAACGCGACAGAGCCAGGGCGGATTCACGTCACCTCCTTTGCAGACTTCGCGTCGCCCGACCGGCGCGAGACCTTCATTGCCCTTCGAACAAGTTCTCGCTCAACGTCCACGAGCGAGATGCTCGCTTGCGCCAGTCGCGCCAGCGAGAAGTACAGTAAGTCGGCTGCCTCATGCACCACGTTCCGCGGATCAGCGGCGTCCGCGAGTTCGGCAGCCTCTTCGACGAGCTTTGCTTTCAGGAGTGCCGGATCCTCCAGAAGACGGCGCGTGTAGGATCCCGGGGGGGCGCTGTCCGCGCGCCCGCGCACTCTTCGCTCGATCCCCGGAAGCCCGGGATCGTCCCCCCAGCACGTGCGCGTCTGTCGGTGACAGAAACCTGGCGCCTGCTGTCGGACCGTGAAACGCAGCGCATCACGATCACAGTCGGCATCCACGCGAAGCAGCTCCTGCGTCGCGCCCGAAGCCTCCCCCTTTGTCCAGACCCCGCGCCGCCGCGAGTGATAAACCCCGCGCCGGAACTCCAACGCCTCATGAAGGCTTTCCCGGCTCGAATATGCAATCCCCAGCGCGACGCCGTGCTCGTCCGCGACGACAGTGGGCCACAATCCGTCCGGCCGGTCGCTGACGAGCGGTGCAGCAAAGGCCTCCGCCAGCGACATCCGCCCCTTGTACAGCGCCATCCCCACCTGGGCGTCCGCGCCAAGTCGGTCCAGCGCCGCGATTTCCTCCGGCGTCGTGACTC
>BOJX01000256.1 GCA_016860685.1 Planctomycetota bacterium | reverse complement strand
TCGAACTGCGGCTCCACGCGCGTCAGCTCCAGCTCCTCGAAGAGCAGCGCCGGACAAACGACGCTGCACGTGCCCGCCCCGAACCCCAGATCATTATACACCTTGCGTTGCGTTCCGGCGGCGAGGATGTCTTTAAGCTTCGCGACGTCGACCGTGGTGAACTCGACGCCGCGGATGCGCTCTCGCCGGCCGTCGGCGACGTATACCTTGTCCACGCGCAGCGGATCGCCGAGCGACCCCGCGCCGCCGGACTCGATCGCCCGGACGTGCAGAGCGAACTCAAGCCCCTCGTCGCGGGCGGCCTGAAGGAGTTCGGCTTCGAGCTCCTCCTGCGTGAGTCCCTCCGAGGCTTCGACGAAGAGGTTGGCGACGTGGGCGTTGACGGTTCCGAAGCGCCCCTGCCCGTGCCCGTTGGATTCCTTGAATTTGCGTGAAGGCGTGCGGCAGGTGACGAGGGTCTTGAGGATACCGTTCTCGACGAGGCTGACGCGCTGGGCCCGGACGGCTTCGTCGTCGTAGGCGCCATGCCCGGCGAGGAGAGTTCCCTCGAAGAAGTGCTCGTTCGGATCATCCACGATGCTCAGGAACCGCGGGAGGATCCGCAACCCGATCTTCTTCTCCATCGTGTCGTCCTGGGCGGAGCGGGATCCGAGGATGACGGGTTTCGCGGCCAGCGCGTCGGCGAGCAAGTCGTTGAGGACGACGCCGGCGGCCTCGGCGTCGAAGAGTACGGGCCCGATGTAGTGCTCGAGGGTTCCGGCGGCGGCGCGATCCTTAAGGTCGGCGGCGAGGGCGTCGAGGTCGGCGAGCATCGTCTCGAGCGAGGGAAGCTGATCGAACGCTTCGGCGATGTACATGCGTTCGGCGGCGAGGTCCATCCCGTCGGCGGCGCGGGCGGAAGCGCTGACGTTGACGAAGATGCCGGTGTCGCCGTGGCGGTAGCGCGTGCCTTCGGAGTTGACCAGCGTGCGGTTCGTATGTCCGGCGAAGAAGGTGACCTGGGCGTCGTCGACGTGCGGGTGATCGAGGAAACGGGCGCTGAGGCGGCGGATGTTCTCCGTCCAGGCGGCGCCGTCGACTTCGAGCGTCACGTGCGGATCCAGCACCTGCACCGGAGGCACGGGCGAGAAGTCGTTTGGCCGATCCTCGACGTTCATCTCCTTCAGCGCCGCGCGCTTTCGCGTGAGAAGTTCGACGGAGACCTTGTAATCCGCGTCGGTTGCCAGCCAGATCGCGTGGCGGATCGCCCGCTCGTCATCGTCCAACGGCAGCACGCCACCGGAGAACCCGCCGAACCCGAGGTTGCCGTCGTCGAGTTCGTAGGATCCGACGCGAACGTCCGTGTTCAGCGTGCGCCGGCGCGTCCGGCCCGACGAGAGGACGCCGCCGAACTTCGCCGAGGCGTTATGCGCGACGGTGTCCTCGACGACATACTGGATGAAGTAAGGCCGCTCCAGCCCGCCGAGCACCAGCTCCTTCATCGAGCGATCCAGTTCGGCGATCATCGCGCGCAGCACGACGTCGTCGGAGACGTTTCCCGAACCTGGGGATCCGTCCTGCGTCGTCGCCCCAGCGCCCGGTAGCGAGCCGACAGCGCCGGTCAGGAGCATCAAGCTCATCCGCTTTCCCTGTCTGTGCAACATGCACTGTCTCCCCCCGGCTGTTCCTGCCCACGACCGTTGATTACTGAATTGGCGGCGGGTCCGCGTCCTCGCCGGTTCCGGAAAAGAAACGGTTGTGCGCCCGGCCAGTGCCGACGCCGATCGCGCCATCCGCGCCCGCTTCGTACCCCAGCGACTCGAACGTCTCGACCCCGACATGACCGTCGCAGTACATGACGTTGGCCTTGGCGCCGTGGCGGATCTCGATCGCTGAGCGGTGCTCGGGCGCTCGGTTGTTGTCATCGCAGAAGTCGGATTCCGGGGTCAGACGCGGCGGATCCAGCGACCACGCATGATTGCCCCAGGCGAACACATCCGACGAACCGTCCGTCCGGTACTCGGTCCGGCTTCGTCTGGGCTTGCCCGCAGCCGTGCCCATCGCGTCCGCGCACATCACCGTCGCGGACGCCGCGCGGATGCGGTCGATCGGGA
>BOJX01000255.1 GCA_016860685.1 Planctomycetota bacterium | reverse complement strand
CTCCTCCCGGATCGGGAAATTTTCGTCTGCGACGTGCAGAGCGACGCGCAGATTCAGAACCTCGCGACCACCATCGCAGGACGACGCATCGCGCTCGACGGGTTCCTTCATTCCGTGGCGTTCGCCAACTACGAAGGATTCACGGGGCGGTTTCACGAGGTCAGTCGCAAGGACTTCCTCCAGGCCGTCGAAGTGTCGTGTTACTCGCTCGTGGCGCTGTCCAACGCCCTGAAGTCCGTGCTGAGCCACGAGGCGTCGGTCGTGACGATCTCGATCTCGACGACCCGGATGGCGGCCGAGCCTTACGGTTACATGGCGCCCGCCAAAGCGGCGCTGGACTCGACCCTCTGCTTCCTCGCGAAGTCGTTCAGCCGGTTCTCGCGGGTGCGTTTCAACGCGGTGTGCGCCGGTCTGCTGAAGACCAGCGCCTCGGCGGGCATTCCGGATTATCTCGACTACTACCTTTACGCGGAGCAGGCGACGCTGCGGCGGCAGGCTGTGCGCACCGAGGAAGTCGCTGACGCGGCGGTTTTCCTGCTTTCCGAGCGTTCCGCCGGAATCAATGCACAGGGGCTTGTCGTGGATGCGGGCATGTCGACGAATTACTTCGACGCGAGGATCGTCCGGGCCGCGGTGGAGAAGGCGTGGCCCGCGGGGGGCGGATCGCCGGACGCTTCCGGATAAAGCCGCGCCCTTCCGCGTCTTTCGCCGGACTCGAGTCTGACGCCGCTCACGGCGTTCCGCCGGCCTCGGGCGCTCGCTCTGACAGGATCGTCCCGGGACGATCGTCTTTGAGAATTGAACGCCGGACGCGATTCAAAGTCGTTCATTTCAGCGGCGGATAAGCGAGAATCACATGTCGGGAGCACGAATCTTTCTTTGTCTTGCGGCGGTTCTGACGGGCCGACCGAGCGAAGACGCGCCTTCGGATCCGCGCCTTGCGCTGCGGCGCACGCCCATCGTCGAGGCCTGCGAGAAGGTCCGTGACGCTGTGGTGAACATCACCGCCAGCCAGGAGATTCAGGTTCAGCGGTGGGGCGGGCTTGCACTGGAGGAGATGTTCAACCTGCCGCGGCGACCGATGACGACGCAGCGCACCAACATCGGCAGCGGGTTCGTCATTCATCCCGCCGGATACATCGTGACCAACGCCCACGTCGCCGCGCAGGGCGCGGACCTGGAGGTCAGTTTCGCCGACGGGGCGCGCTACGCGGCGGAGGTCGTTGCCCGGGACACGCGGCATGATCTGGCGGTCCTGAAAATCGAGACGCCGCGCCCGCTCACGACGATCCCCCTCGGGCGCAGCGACGACCTGATGATCGGCGAGACGACGATCGCGGTCGGCAATCCAGTTGGCATGCAGAACACCGTCACCACGGGGGTCATCAGCGCCCTGCACCGCGATCTCGACTTCAACGGCCGCGTGCTTTACGGAGACCTCATCCAGACCGACGCGGGCATCAACCCCGGAAACTCGGGCGGTCCCCTGCTGAACGTGCTCGGCGAACTGATCGGCGTGAACACCGCGATCCGCACCGACGCCCAGAACATCGGGTTCGCCATCCCGGTGGACCAGTTGCGACGCCTGATGCCGGATCTGCTCGATCCCGAAAAAGTGAAGCGGACGCAGTTGGGCCTGCGCGTCGCACCGGATGAGCCGCGCGTCGTGCAGGTCCGGGGAGAGACGCCGGCGGCCCGCGCAGGGCTGGCGGCGGGCGACGTTCTTCTCTCGCTGGATGATTGTCCGCTCTCGTCCGGGACGGACTTCTACATGACGCTGCTGGCGCACAACCCGGGCGACGTCGTCAACGTCCGATTTGTGCGCGACGGGCGGCCGGGCTCGGCACGCATCCGCCTTGAACCGATGCCGGCGCTCGACGGAGGCCAGCTTGCACGGCGACTTTTCGGCGTGCGCGTCGAGAATCTCTCCCAGGAGGTGGCCAGCCGGCTCGGCTGGTCGCGCGACGAGGGCGTCGTCGTGACCGAAGTCGAAGTGGGCAGCCCGGCGTCGCGGGCCGGGTTGCAGCCGGGAGACCTGCTTTATACTCTCGGGTCGTACCGCGTGCGGAGCGTGGAGCAGTTTGGTTCGTTGATCGAGTCGTTCACC
>BOJX01000254.1 GCA_016860685.1 Planctomycetota bacterium | reverse complement strand
ACGGCCTGTCGTATGACAACGTCGGCGACGAGTTCCACGAGTCGTACACGTATGGCCCGGTCGGCGTGACGACGCGGACCGTCGAGACGCAGGACACGGACCCGGAGGACAACTTCGATCACTGGGTCTTGCCGGACCTCTTCGGCGGCACGAGCGCGCTCCTGCTCTACGACGCCCAGCCGCACGAGCGGGCCCTGGCCACCGAGCATTTTGACGCCTTCGGCGTCCGCGTGGCGAAGGGGAGCAGTTGGAGCCTCGACCACGACGCGAGCCGCTACCGCTGGCGCAGTCAGGAGGGGTCCGAGACGGACGACCTGCACCGCAACGACCCGGACGAAGGGGTGCATCTGTCGCCGCCGACGCTCGTCTACATGCAGACGCGGCACTACGATCCCGGCCTGGGCCGCTTCATCATGGCCGACAGCATCTCGATGGGCGCCTTCTCGCCGCAGGGGCTTAATCGGTATGCGTATTGCACGAATGATCCAATAAGTTCCACGGATTCTAGCAGCCCGTGGTAGAACCCTGTTTCGCTCGCGCGCGGAGGTTCAAGCCGCGCGGCGCGCGGGATGGCCGAACGATCGCGCGGTCACGCCCGCGCGCTGCGACACGTGACTCCAAACCCTCCAGACGCGATCCAGAACTCCTCCATAACACCCCAGAGGCGCGAAAAGACGCCGCAGGGCGGCCGCGCAACGCTCCCGCATCACGGCCCAGGACCGCCCTTGCAGGCCTCGGGCCGTTCCAAAACCCAGAAGCTTGCGCAGGTCAGGCTCAGGTTAACAGCCCGTTGAAGAACCCGGGATCGGTCTTTGTGATGCCGGTTTTCCCGATGAAATTCGCCTCACCGGAGGGAGGCGCACTCCTTTTTCAACGGGCTGTTAAACCCGGCGGCATGGATCAGCAGTCGTTTGAGAATGTTGGGATGCTCCCGCAGATGGGTCCGGCGCATGCCGCCCGTGTCATAACAGTGGGCGAAGCTGCGCTCCACCCGTTCCCCGCGCCGACGCATCAGCCGCCGGCCCCGCGCGCCGCGGATGCGACGACGATTCCCATAGGTCGCGTCGCGCGCCGCCGACTTCCGTGCCGTCTCCTCATCGCTCGCGCCGCGCCAATTCCGACGCCCGCGATCCGGCTCGCTGAAATATTACTCCGGTCATCAAATAGTTTACATCACGTATGGCGAACCGTAGAGATTTCAGCATGACTCGACGATTCGAGGAGTTCCGAGTGTAAACTATTTGATGACCCCATTAATACATCCGCCACCATAACCAGGAACCAAGACCCCTCGTGTGGAAGGCCGACCTCGCAGACATCCTTCCCCAAATCGCCCGAGCGCACGAGGCGCTCGTTAAGAGTCAATAATTGTGAAACACTACACTAGGAACGGGAGCGTCGTCGACGTTTATTAGCCATGTAAAATGATCGCACGATCAACATCAACATCAACGCCCCTCCAATTCCTCCAAGCGCGCCAAGAAACCCGCTCAAATGGAGCCGCGATGTTACTATTGCAACACTAAGATAGGCAAACATGCATATCAAAGATGTAATAATGTAATGACGCATCCTAATTCACCTTACTTCAGAACAATCCGACAAAGCAGAGCATCAGAAAATCAAAACTCAGCATCTACCTCATCAAATACGGCAAATTGTCCGTGTCCAGAAGATACAGTTTCAGCTAAGATCGGATTGTGATCACAACCTCTTACGAATACGACGCTTCTCAATCCGTATAGGTCATCAATTGCTCTGTTGCCATCCTGCTGATTCGGCAGATGATGGCGGTCTCCGTCATTCGATTCTGCAAACAGTTGTCCAACCAACACGCCTGCCATGAGCCCTGCACCGAGACTAACAGCCCGTGGTAGAATCCGGTTTCTGTGGCGTGCGGAGGTTCAGGCCGCGCGGCGCGCGGGATGGCCGAACGATCGCGCGGTTACGCCCGTGCGCTGCGATACATGACTCCAAACCCTCCAGACGCGATCCAGAACTCCTCCATAATACCCCAGAGGCGCGAAAAGACGCCGCAGGGCGGCCGCGCAACGCTCCCTCGTCACGGCCCATGACCGCCCCTGCAGGCCTCAGGCCGTTCCAAAACCCAGAAGCTTGCGCAGGATCAGGCTCAGGTT
>BOJX01000253.1 GCA_016860685.1 Planctomycetota bacterium | reverse complement strand
ACGCCAACGAGGCGTACTGTCCTGACTCGGCCGCCGCGGAACGCATGATCGCGGCGATCCGGCAGGCGAAGATCGACCGGGACACGCTCGGCGGCGTCGTCGAAGCGAGGGTGTACAACCTGCCTCCAGGACTGGGGAGCTGCGCCCGCTGGCAGGACAAGCTGGACGGGCGCTTGATGCGCGCCGTCGGGTCGATCCAGGCAATCAAGGGCGTCGAGATCGGGCTGGGGTTCGCAGCCGCGGCGCTGCCCGGCAGCCGCGTGCATGACGCGATCGCCTTCGATCCCGCCCAGCGTGGGACGCCCGCCCTCGGCTTCACCCGAAGGCGGAATCATGCCGGCGGGTTGGAAGGGGGCATGACTAACGGGCAGCCGCTCGTCGTCCGTGCGGCGATGAAGCCGATCAGCACACTCCTTCAGGGGATGGACAGCGTGAACCTGACGACGTTGACGCCGCAGCGTTCGGATTACGAGCGCAGCGACGTCTGCGCCGTTCCCGCGGCAAGCGTCGTGGTGGAGAACGTCGTGGCGTTCGAAGTGGCGGCGGCGTTTCTGGAAAAATTCGCCGGAGACACGATCCGCGAGGTCCGCGCCGCGTACGCGCATTACCTCGACGCCGCCCGCGAACTGGCGCCGCGCGAGTAACTCGCCCGGTTTGCCGAGCCGCCGCTGCGTCCCCGGCGATCGCGTGAGGGGGGCCTTTATCGAGCCGCCGCGATCGTCGATAATGCATTCAGAGGGCGCGTTTTCGGGCGACGTTCGACGCACGGAACCGGGGGGCGAGACGGCGACGCGGGATTCAGGGCAAGGCGAAACGTCATGCACAGCTGGTGGGAATCCGTATTGAAACGATCGGCCGGCGTCGCGGTGTCAGTCTGCGTCATCGTTGCGTCCGGATGCGCCGATGCTTTTCTGAATCAGACAGCGTCTCTCGGCGGCGACACGGCGGGCGAGCGCGGCACGATCGAAATCGTGTTCATCAACAACACGCCGCACCGGGCGCTTTTCACCGCGGGAACCTACGATCACACGGATGCGGACACCGTGCCGCAGTTCGTCCAGTTCGGCGGGTCAAGCCCCCTGCGCGTCCTTCAGGGAAATGCCGCCAGCGAGACGCTCGAGCTTCCCTGCGCCCGCCTTCTGAGCATCGGCGGCGAAGCGCTGGCGGATCTCGTCAGGGAAACCGCCTCCGAAGACGATTTCGACGAGGACGCGCTTCTGACCGGCGTGGGTTTCTCCTCCGCGCCCGCCGGCGACGCTGACGCCGACGTGCCGGATGCGGGATTCGCGGCGGCGCAGACGTTCCTTCTCGGCGCGGACTTCCCGTGCAACGCCCTGGTCGTGATCCGCCTCGAAGTCAACGACGCCGGTCCCGAGCCTTTCCTCATCACGATGTCGTTCATCCCCTCGGAATCCACGCGCTGAATCTTTGCGTCGGAACGCGGCGCGATTGCACACGCCCGCAGCGTGGCCGGACAACCCACGCCAGCCGTCCTTCCAGCGCACCTCGCCGAAAGAGGCGGCATTGCGGCTGCAACGTCTCGGGAAAACGAAGCGGGCGCGGTCACGAAGCGTGCGCTGGCGCCGGTCGCCGCGGTCGCCGCGCGCGGCCGGGGTCGGCGCCCGGGGTATCAAATGTCATGTCAATGACCCCCTCCTGCGTCTCGGCGTCAGCGGGAGCCTCGAAGCGGAGGGTCCGCGCGCCCGTGGCCTTGGCGTTCTCCGGCCAGGTGATCAGGCTGAGGCGACCGGTTTCGTCCTCGACGATCGCCGTGCAGTGCTCCACCCAGTCGCCGGTGTTAACGTAAAGGATTCCGTCCGTCTGCCGCAGATCCGGCTGGTGAATGTGACCGCAGATGACACCGGCGACGTTCTGCCGCTTCGCCTCGGCGATGAGCGTGGTCTCGAAGTCGCTGATGAACTTGACCGCGCGCTTGACGCGCTGCTTGACGGCGCCGGCGAGGCTCCAGTAGGGCTTGCCCAGCCGCCGGCGCACCGCGTTCACGAGGCGGTTAAGCGTGACTAGGTATTGATACGCCCAGCAGCTCAGCACGGACAGCCACCGATGATAACGCACGACGGTGTCGAACTGGTCGCCGTGAATGACGAGGAATCGCCGGCCGTCGGCCGTGGTGTGATAATCATGCGGAC
>BOJX01000252.1 GCA_016860685.1 Planctomycetota bacterium | reverse complement strand
CACGTGGTCATAACGCCTCCTGCGTGTGCGGGGTCATCGCGGCCTCGGTCCGGAAACGGATATCCCGCTGCTTTTCCCGGAGTTCCTTGGTTTCGATGATCTCGGGGGCGTTGACGGCGGCGGGGCAACCGGGCGCCGGAGAGCCTCGCGACCTCCCCCTCGACCCGGTCAGTTCGACCGCAAACGCTTCGATCGCCTCGATCGCCTCGCGCTCCCCGTCACGCGCGCCGCACTGGAGCGGCTCGCGGAATCGCGGCGCGCGTTCCAGAAAGGACTGGATCAGATCGCCGGACAGATCCTCGCGCCGCCGAGACCAGCCGATGCCGAGGCGCTCCACGGCCGCGGCGTTGATCCGCTGCTCAAGACAGTCGATCGGCAGGCCGAGCACCGGTTTTCCGAAATGCAAAGCCTCGCTTAAGAGCTGATTGCCCGTCGTGCCCAGAATCGCCCGGCACGACGCGAAGTCCTCCAGAAAGGGGCGGTTTGCGATCGGTTTGAACGTCAGGTTCCCGTCGGACCCGGTTCGGGGCGCGCCGTAAATGCGGACCGGAACGCCTGCCTGTCGCAGCGCTTGTTCGACGCGGGCGTCGAACTCTTTCTCCCCGATGCTGAAGTACGCCAGAAGGTGGTCGCCGACGGTGGGTTTCAGGGCGCGGGCTTCGGGCCGGATGACCGGACCGATGACGCGGACCCCGCGGCGCTTCGGAGCCGCGTCGAAGAAGCTGGAGACGACGACCCGCTGCGGCGTGCCCATCAGGAGGCGGTACACCGCCGCCTGTCCCGCGGCGCGCAACCGATCGACCGCGTCCAGCGGCAGGTGACAGTACACCAGCACTCCGAAATGATCGAAGCTGATGCGCGGCACGCGCAGGCAGGCAGCCGCCCGGTTCGTAAACACTTCCGAGTCCGAGATGACGACATCGGCCTTGAACGCCTGAACGCGCTCGATGACGTCGCGCATCGCGCCTCGTCTGAGCATGAGATCCGCCAGGATGCTCGCGTTATCGCCCAGGGTGCGCCGCACGGAAATCCGTCCGGGACGACGGTATTGAAAACGCAGGATCGGAATGCGCGTCACGGGGTAGTCCGGCGACAGCGCTTCGTAAGCATCTCCGCCGGCGAGCAGCAGGACGTCATGCCGGCGGGTCAGTGCAGGCAACACCGCTCGGGCTCGCATCGAGTGCCCGCGACCGTAACCGTGAACGCCGTAAACGATCTTCACCCCGGCACATCCTCTCCAGCGGACATCAACCCGTCCGCCTGTGAGTAAATTGTGTTTCCTGCGCGCGGTATTCGTTAAGAATTCGCCGAAACCGCCGACAATGCGGACGTTTCAGGGGGGATCCGGTCGAGGCGCCCTCGGAAACGACACGACGGGAGGGGCGGGTTGACGGGTTCGCGGCGCCCTCGTCGACGAACACGCGACCCAAAAAAGAAAGCACCGGGTTATGCAAGGTGCTCCCGGTGCTTTCCGGAGGGGAAAGAAGCGCTGTTGAACGCGCGGGTTCTTCTGATTTTTCGGCATCCGCAGAGGTCGCAGCCGCCCGGCGACCCGCCTCTTGAAGGGGAGAATTCTAACATGCAATTCCGTCTTTTCTATGAGGATTGTCCCTTAAATTTTTGAACATGATCCTCGTTGTCAGTGACGACCCGACGGCACTTGTCGTTCAACAATGATTCGGATTGAAGACCCGACCAAGAGACGCACACTCGATCGATCCGTGGATTTGGGCATCCGGCTGGCGCTGCAACCTGACCGATGCTCGCGTCGCGGATGTCAATCTGCGCCGGATGTCAAAGACGGATACCCGCGCAAGCCTTAGCGTCGCTTCCCAGATTCCGAAACACCCCCTTCCCGGTGGGTAAATCCCCGCAGCTCGATACTGTCCTGAATAAGACGAATTCAGGCCGATGTGGGTGGAAAAGCCTTAAGGATGACTTCGACAATCACGGCGGGGGTGTCAAAAGTTGCATCGACGCGAAGGTCGCAGGCCTGGGCGTACAACGGGCGGCGGCGCAGCAGCACGGTCGCCACCTCGTCCGCAGGGCTCAATCCGGTCAACGAGGGTCTCGTGGTTTCGGTTTCCGGGTCAGCGGCGATCCTGGCGGTGAGGACGGCGGCCGGCGCGTCGAGCCAGATGATGCGGCCGAGTTCACGCAA
>BOJX01000251.1 GCA_016860685.1 Planctomycetota bacterium | reverse complement strand
TGTACGGCATCAGCGTCGTGGATCAGAAGGCCTCGGGCATCCTCGCCCTTGCCCACGACACCGTGCAAGACCTGCCCGAGTTCATTGAGAAGCTCCCCCCGGCACTGGCGGATCTGCTGCACGACCGCCGCGCGCCCGAGTACGCCTCGAGGATCGAGACGAAGGTGGTCCTCGCGGAGGACTCCGCCTCCGGGCTGCTCGTGCCCTCCGTCGAAATCATCAACCGGGGGACGGAGGTCGTCTCCGTTCTCGGCTTGCGCGTGAATCTGCTGAACCGGGAGGGCGCGCCGCTGTATGAGTGGTCGGAACTTGCCGCCGCGCCGGTCAGCTTCGAGGAGCTGCGCGGTCCCCTGATGCCCGGCAGTACGCGCTATATCGTCCTCTCCCCGCACCGCGGCCTGACCCGCGAGCAGCGCGACGAACTCCGCACTGCGGTTGAAATCTGCGACATCCGCGTCTGGCGCCCACGCCCGGATGCCGACCCGAGGCTCGCCTCAGCGCCGTGACCGCGTCGATCCGCGGACGACGAGTCTGAACCGCGCCCGACGGTCCTTGATGGGGAACGGATCGCGGACCTCCGGTCCGCGCCTTCCTGCATCCTGGGCGATGTGTTCTGCGCCCTCTGCGGCTCTGGTTCGCCCGCTTGCGACGAATCCGCTTCCCGGGGACTGCGGTCGGGTATTGCAACCGAGTCCTGGGCGCGCCGCGGAACTGATGGGATCGTGCCGCGGCGCGGCGCTGGTACATTCCCCCCGTGATTCGCGCGAGTTCAGACCCGGCGACTCGACATTCCTGGCGCGTGACGCCGGCGCGGGCGGTTAAGTTGCAGCGGCGGCTGGCGGCGACAGTCATCCGCACGGGTCGGATTTCACGCCTCCGCGTCGTCGCCGGGGTGGACGCCGCGTTCTCTGCGGACGGGAGTAGCGTCATCGCCGGTGCAGTGGCGTGGGACGTGGAGGCGCGGTGCGTCATCGAGGAAGTCGTCGTGCGCCGTCGCGTCACGTTTCCTTATGTGCCGGGGCTTCTGTCGTTCCGCGAGGCGCCGGCGCTGATCGCCGCGCTGCGCAGACTGCGCACCGCGTACGACGTCATTCTGCTCGACGGTCAGGGGCTGGCGCACCCGCGGCGCTTCGGACTGGCGTGCCACGTCGGCGTCCTCCTCGACCGCCCGGCGATCGGCTGCGCCAAGAGTCTGCTCGTCGGCGAGCACGCGGAACCCGCTCGCCGCGCGGGATCACGGCGGCCGCTCGTCCACGACGGCGAAGTCGTCGGCGCCGCCCTGCGGACGCGTGACGGCGTGAAGCCCGTCTACGTCAGCGTCGGACACCGGATCGATCTGGAGGAAGCCGTGCGCGTCGTCCTTGCCTGCCGCAGCGGATTCCGTCTGCCCGCCCCGACGCGTCTGGCCGACGCGCTGGTCAACCGCGTGAAGCGGACCGGCGCGGACTGCTGACCGGAACATCGCGGCACGGTCCGCGCCTCACGGCACGATCACGATCGCCAGGCAGTCGTGGCAAGGATCGGGCATGCACGAATACGCATATGCGTCATACACGTCCGTGACTTCGATCAGGTATGCGCCTGAATTGAGGCTCATGCGCTTGCGCGCGGATCCGCGTTTGCTGGTCGGGCCTAGCGTGGCGTCGCGGATACGTCCGGTGTCGACGTTGGTGACGCGGACGGAGACGAACCAGCCGACTACCGGCGGACCCTCCTGAATCAGTTTACACTCAATCTCGACCTGGCCGTCATTGCTCAGAGACGCTTTCGTTTTTCGCACGTCGATCGTGCATCCGGGGACGCGAAGGACGCGAAAACCGTTGTCGGCGGACGAGCGCCGAACTCCGTCCGAAGAGCGGTTCGCGGCGGAAAGCCCACCGGACGCGTCATCGAACGACCCGCCGCGCAGCGCCGCGTAACCAGGAATCAGGCATTGATCCTGCACCCACTCCGTGACGTTCCCGCACAAGTCGTGAACCCCCCACGGATTGTTGTTCGCGTTCGTCCGCGTCCGGCCGTCGCCCATCAGGTTCTGCCCGTCGTAATACCCCAGCGGCGTGATCCACGGTTCGTAGGCGTCCGCGCTGTTGCGGTAGTTCGAGTCTTCGTTGACCAGGACATCACGCCCCATCCCGTAAATCCAGTGATCGGGCGAGACGCG
>BOJX01000250.1 GCA_016860685.1 Planctomycetota bacterium | reverse complement strand
CGCGCTCGTCAGGAAGCGCTCTTCTCTCCCGAACTCTCGATCTCGAACCCGCGACTCAACAACCCCCTCGCGCCTCGCGCAACGCCGCGTACACGCTCTCGATCCGCTCCACCATCGTGCGCCAGTCGAACTCCTGCACGACGTGCCGCCGCCCCTCCGCCCCCAGCCGCGCCCGCAGCCCTGCGTCCTTCGCCAGCTCAATCACCGCCCGCGCCAACCCTTCCACCTCGCCGTACCGCACCAGCCGCCCCGTCACGCCGTCGAGCACGACTTCCGCCGCCCCGTCATTGTCAAAACTCACCGCCGGCACTTCGCACAACAGCGCCTGCACCACCGCTCGCGGCAGTCCCTCCCACCGCGACGCATGAACCAGAAGATCGAACCCGCTCAGCAACCGCGCGACCTCCTCCGGCGGCACAAGCCCCGCAAACGTCACCCGCCCCTCAAGTCCGATCCGCGCAAGCCGCTCCCGGTACGCCTCGCGTCGCGCGCCGTCTCCGACCCAGACGAACCGCGCCTCCGGCGCGCTGCGCACGATCCCCGGCATCGCCGCGAGAATCTCCTCATATCCCTTGTTGTCGAACAACCGCGCGATCGTCCCGATCACGACGTCGTTGTCGCCCGCCCCCCACGCCGCGCGCACCTCCCCGCGAGCCGTCGCGTCCGGCCGAAACCGGTCCGTCTCCATCCCCGACCGGATCGTCGTGAACCGCGCCCGCGGTGCGATTCCCGCCGCGACCGCCTGATCCGTCATCGCGTCCGCCACGCTGATGAAAGCGTGCGTATGCCGCCCCGCCCGCCACTCGAGAAACCGGTATGTCGCCCGCGACGCCGCCCCCTGCGTCCGGTTGAAGCTCATTCCGTGGATCGTGTGTACGATCATCGGCACGCCCGCCCGCGCCGCCGCCGCACGTCCGAGGATCCCGGCCTTGCTGCTGTGCGTGTGTACGACGTCGGGCTTCGTCCGGCGGAAGAGGGAGACCAGCTCCCTCAACGCCCGCGCGTCGCGCAGCGGGTTCACGGCGCGACGCATGTGTTCGAGCCGCACGAGGCCCGCGCCGGATCGCTCCGCCTGCGGCCACAGCGAGCCTTCCGGACCCGTCTCCCGCCCGGCCGCCAGCAGAACCTCGTGCCCGCGCTCAACCAGCCCGCGGCACGTCAGCACTGTGTTCTCCTGCGCGCCGCCGATGATCAGACGCGTGATGACGTGACAGACTCTCACGTCTTGTCCTCCGCACCGGCGCGCAGTCCCGTCCCGATCGAACCCGAGCCTTCCGGCCACGGCGGCTCCGCGGAACTCGCCGCTGCCCCCGACGGCGGAATGAGCCGCTCCGGCGGATATCGCACCCAGCGCAGGCACAATCCGTGAGGCTGCGCCGTCGGTCCCGCGTGGCGCCGGTCCCGCGTGGCGAGGATGCGCGGAACATCCTCCGGCGCCCACCGCCCCAGGCCGATCTGGATCAACGTTCCCGTCATGATCCGCACCTGCTGATACAGGAACCCGTCGCCCACCACCTGAATACGAACCTCGTTGAACAGGCGTTCGACGCCGCAGTGCAGAATCGTTCGCGTCATGCTCTCCCGCACACAACCCGCCCCCGCGAACGCCGAGAAATCGTGCGCTCCGATGAAAAGTGCCGCCGCCGCGTTCATCCGCGCCACGTCCAGCGGCCTCCAGCAGTGAAACGCGTAACGCTGGGCGAACTGCGCCACCGGCCGCGTCGGGTGGTTGTAAATCCGGTACTCGTACAACTTGCATACCGCGTCGCGCCGGGCATGAAAGTCTGTCGCCACTTCCTGAAGCCCCAGCACGCCGATGTCTTCCGGAAGGCGCGACCCGATCGCGTGGACCAGCCGCGGTGGCGGAATCGGGCAGTCCGTCGTGAAACTCGTCCCCATCGCCGCCGCGTGAACCCCTGCGTCCGTCCGACCGCTCCCCACCAGCTCCACCGGATGCCGCAGCACGCGCTGAAGATGACCCTGGAGGACTTCCTGCACCGTCCGCACGCCCGGCTGAGGCTGAAAACCGTGGAAATCCGTCCCGTCAAACGCAATCCGCATCAGATACGTCGGCATAAATCCGCATCATCCCCGCCGCCGCCGCGCCTGTCGAAACCCGTCCCGAACGCCCGGCCCGCATACGCCCGCGCGCAAAACCCGCCCTGCATTCGCGCCCCGCATGCGGACCCCTC
>BOJX01000249.1 GCA_016860685.1 Planctomycetota bacterium | reverse complement strand
ATCGGGTGGATCGTCCCGATCTCGTTGTTGGCGAACATCAGCGACACCAGCACCGTGTCCGGACGCAGCGCCTCGCGCACCTGCTCCACGCTTACGCGACCCTTGTTGTCCGGTTGCAGGAACGTCACCTCATACCCCTGCGACTGAAGGAACTTGCACGGGTCGATGACCGCCTTGTGCTCGATCAGCGAGGTGACGAGGTGCCGACCCTTGTCCGCGTACATCCGCGCCGCGCCGAGGATCGCAAGGTTGTTGCTCTCGGTCGACCCGCTGGTCCAGATGATCTCCTTCGGATCGGCGTTGATCACCGTCGCCACCTGTTTCCGCGCATTCTCCGTCGCCTCCTCGGCGACCCAGCCGAACTGATGATTCCGGCTCGCCGAATTCCCGAAGTTCTCGCGGTAATACGGAAGCATCGCCTCCAGCACCCTCGGATCCACAGGCGTCGTTGCCGCGTTATCCAGGTAAATCAGTTTCTGCGCCATCGATTCCTACTCCCGTGACACCTGCGCCTGAACCAGAGCCGAGGACGGGCGCTCCCGGCAGATGTCAGCAATTGTTACTTTATTCAAGTATTCTCGAACAGCCCCGTGCAGCCTCAGGATCGGCGACTGAATCGGGCACCACGCTTGCACATCACATCCCGCTCCGTTGGAACCCTCCGGCGATGCGCATTGCACCAGCCGGAAAGGCCCTTCCACGGCCTCCATCACTCTCAGAATGCTCAGATGTTCCGCAGGCACCCGTAAACGGTACCCTCCCCGAGCCCCGCGCTCGCTCTCAATCAAACCCGCCTGACACAACGACTTAAGCACGTTCGTCACCATCGCCGGCGGCAAGTGATAACGATCCGCCATCTCCCTCGCGCTGGACACCCCCTCGTCGTCCCCCGCCAGGTGGGCCAGCGTAATCAGTGCATAATCCGTGCGTCGTGTTACCGCGAGCATGATTGTCCGAGACGCGCTGGAGCGTCCCTCGATATATATATAGTATCGTTTCAGTGCTCTTTCAAGAGGATACTCCCTCATTCAGTTCACTTTTTTTGCGATCTGCCCTATCCCGCTCCCGCTCGTCGCACGTCACGCGCCACGGCAAGATTATGACGCATGTGCTCAAGATGGATTGAACCGACCAGCAGGCTGGAAACGCCGGAGTTGGAAAGCACAAAGCGCAACGCGGCATCCGGGTCAAGCGTTCCGGATGCAAGACCTTTCTTCACAATGACATCCACCCCGCGACTGCGGGCCTCCCCGATCACGGGTTCGAGCGACCGATCCGACAGGTGATATTCCAGCATCAAAGCATCCGCCCACCCCAGCGCCTTTATCAGGGCGGGCGTCGTGTAACCGGAGAACCCGATCTTCCGGACGACGCCTGCGGAACGAAGATCGGACAGCGTCTGCACCGCCTCGGTGTTTTCAAGCACCTCCAGGTCGTTCCGCCCGGCGTGGATGAACACCAGGTCCAGGACGTCGCGCTTCAGCCGCCGTCGGCTGCGGTCGATGCTCACACGCACGCCCCCCGCCGAAAAATCATGCGACGATCGACCTTCTTCAAACGTCTCGCCGACCTTCGTCGAAAGGACAAACTCCGACGCGCGACCGGCGAGGAACTTCCCGATCCGCTCCTCGCTGACGCCGTAAGCGGGCGCCGTGTCGATGTAGGTGATGCCCAGATCAAGGACGCCGTTCAGCAGCGCCTCCGCTTCCGCATCCGTCGGAAGGTCATACCCGGAAGGGTACTTGATGCCCTGATTGCGCCCGATCTTGAACGCACCGAAGCCGATTATGCTCAATTGCGGTGTCATTGAGGACCAGCTCCGCCACGATCCCGGATCGCTCAAGAAGAAGAATTGCGGGAAGTTGCCTCGGTGGTCCGGCTTAAGCGAGCCACGTCACTTCCCCGATGTTCCACGGCAGCGGCGCAACTTCGGGTCGGGGCCAGTCCGCCACTTCCGCGCTCCCGCTTGCCTCCGGCGGCATCAACCCCCGGATCATTCTCGCCAGCTCGGGCGCCATCGCCAGCTTCGTCGGCCAGGCCGTGATGACGTTGCCTTCCAGGGCGGCATGCGGACCAGCGGGTCGCGCACCGCCCGGCGTCGCCGGTTCAGCCCGATCAACACGCACCGTTGCCCACTCTGCTCCCTCCAACGAGACCCCCGGAAGGACGCTTTGCAATTCGCGCCGGGCATGCTCGATCAGCG
>BOJX01000248.1 GCA_016860685.1 Planctomycetota bacterium | reverse complement strand
GACGACTCCGCGCCCGTGGACGGCGCGGGCGAGGAGACGCTCAGCTTTTTCACCGCCTACCAGATCGATCCCACGGCGGAAGACACGGCCGGTCCGAAATTTGTCGCCTCCGGCGATTTGGATCAGGACGGGCTGCCGGACCTGGTCAGCGCGTGGAACCAGTCCCAGCCGGTGCAGATTCACCTCCAGCGCCGGGACGACGAGGGCAACATTTCGTTCCGCACCGTAACACTCGCCGGTACGACACCGGTCGCCGTCGTCGCGGGAGTGCAGGTCGGCAACATCAACGGCGACGCCTTTCCGGACGTCGTCGTGCTGGTCAAGGCGACCGGGGCTGGGACGCTGTGTCCGGCCAACTCGGTCGGAGGTCCGCCGACGTCGCTGGGCCTGCTCGAAGGCGAGATCATCATCTACATCAACCCCGGCAGCGACAGCCTGGTGCCCAACGGCGACCGCTGGGCGGAGATCCTCCTCTCGAATCCGATGGTCATCGCGTATCAGGTCGATGACGCCGGCAACATCGTCCCCTCTCGCTGGATTCACAATCAGTTTCCCGGACGCGAGACCGCCGAGATCGACGACGCGAAAACGAAGCCTGAGTTGTCTGGTTTTACATCCCTTGCCTTGGCGAACCTCGACGGCAACGACGGCGACGAGATCATCGTCGCCAACAACGCCGCCGAGTGTGAAGCGCTCCTGCACAAACCCCCGCTGTCGATGCTCGACGTCTGGATCAACCCCGGCGGCGTCGCGGCGCAGGATCCGACGAACTGGGGCGTCCCCGTGCTCACGCCGGCGAACGAACTGGCCGGCGCGCCGATCACGATCGAGTTCGATCTGCCTGATCTGAACACAATTCACGTCAGCGACGTGGACGACGACGGCGACCTCGACGTCATCGCCACCTTCACCAACTCGCTCAGCCGCAACATCCGCTGGTGTCGCAACCCCTTCGTTGCGCATCAGGAGGGTGGACCGGGCGGTTTCGCCGAGGTTGTCGCGGGCAACGTGGACCCGCCGCTGTATCAGGCCAGCGGCTGGGAGCAGCGCCCCGTCGGGCAGCTTGACACCGGCGCGGACATGATGGCGATCGGCGACATCGACGGCGACGGGTTCGACGACGTGGTCGTGCGTTCGACGTTCGGACAGATCGTGCAGTGGTTCCGCCGTCCGACGTTCGAGGCGATTGAACCCGAGTTCCCTCCGCCCGACCCGACGCCCGACCGCACCAACTTCCCCTGGCAGGTGTACACGCTGACCGAATTCGAGCTGCGCGAGCCGGAAGCGCTCAGCGTGGGCGACATCGACGGCGACGGGCGCAATGAAGTCATCGTCGCCGCCGAAGGCGCGGTCCTCTGGTTCGACGAGTCGCCCACCCTGACGGCTTACGACCCGTGGTTGGAGAACAAGATTATTCAGGACGGCGCGACGGAGACCACCACGCCCGGCGCAGGCGCCACGTCCGGCAACACGAACGACAACAGCTCCACCCCGCCGGCGGGTTCCGGCGTCGGCGTGTCCAACGTGGACGTCTCGACGCACATCAACTTCCTGCTGATCGTGGATCTCGACGGCGACGGGTTCAATGACATTGTGGGAACGCTGGACCGACGCACCGGACCGGGATTGTCCGACGACCGCCTCGTCTGGTATCGCAACAACCTCGGCGACGAGTGACGCGGCGAAGTCGACCGGCGTCAGACTTCGGAGGGACCGTAGTACGCCTCGACGGCAAGGCCCGTCTCCGCGCGGACGCGGGCGGCGACGTAGTCCACCTCCGCGGCGGAAAGCGGCGTCACCGACGGCTCCGCGGGCTTGCGGGCGACGGTGTACACCTGCACGCGCGTCAGCCGCCCGCCGGCGTACGTCACGCCGTTCAGCGCTGTGATATACGCGGTGAGTTCGTCGTCGTCCGGTCCGGCGCCGTCCACGCGCATGAACAAGGACTGAATCACCACCGGACGCCGGCGCGCGCACGCAAGAATCTCGTCTAACACATGCCGCAACGGGACGTTCGGACGGTTGATCCGGCGGTAATATTCCTCCGTCCCCGCGTCCAGCTTCGCCCAGATCTCGCTGCGCTCCCGATCGAGCAGCGCCAGCCCCTCCTCCACCTTCGGTCGCGTCAGGTACGCCGCATCCGTGATCACCACGATCTTCACGTCATCCAGTCTCAGCGACCGCTTGACGCCGGCCGTCAACGCCACGCATTCCGCGAA
>BOJX01000247.1 GCA_016860685.1 Planctomycetota bacterium | reverse complement strand
TGGCGAACGCCACGGAATGAAGGAACCCGTCGAGCGCGATGCGTCGTCCTGCGATGGTGGTCGCGAGGTTCTGAATCTGCGCGTCGCTCTGCACGTCGCAGACGAAAATTTCCCGATCCGGGAGGAGTTTTCGGACGCCTTCGCGGCGCGTCTCGGAGCGCACGCTGTAAAGCACGGTCGCGCCCTGCTCCTCGAGACGCTGGGCGACGTGCCACGCGACGCTCTTGCGGTTGGCGACGCCAAGCACGAGGAAGGTTTTACCCGCCAGGTTCAGAAAGCTCGTCATGTGCCCGCTCCTGCCGCCGCTTCTCCCGGGCGCGTCCGCGTCACGGCGAACTTGCAGCGCAGCGCCGTCTCGTCCTCGATCGACGCCTTGCCCGTCATGAAGAACGCGCCGCCGAGTTCCTCGTCCAGCGCAACGTGAATCCGGAGGCGATCCCCCGGTCTGACGACGCGCTTGAATTTCGCCTCCAGGATGCGGGTTACGACCGGGACGGAAGCGTCCTCCGCGACCGCATGGCGCCGCCGTATCAGGATCGCCCCGGCCTGAAGGCAGCACTCGCAAAGCAGCACTCCGGGCATCACCGGGTCGTCGGGAAAGTGCCCGGAAAAGAAGGCGAGATCCGGGGCGGCGCGGAACACCGTCGTGATGGCGTCGTCTCCGATCTCGACCACGTCGTCGACGAAAAGAAACGGCGGACGGTGCGGAAGCAGCGCCAACCAGTCGGCTCGGTTCATGCGGGGCATCTTAGGGCGCGACGGCGTTGTTTGCACGTCGCAGGCGGCCCTTGAAACACGCCGGTCAGCCCGCCGCAGCCGGAATCGCCGACAGATCCCGCCGCGCTACGTCGTCAAGACTGACGTTAAGCGCCGCCAGGTTTTCTCGAAGCTGCGACAACCGGGTCGCGCCGAGGATGACGCTGGAGACGCCGGGCTGCTCCAGCGCCCACGCCAGCGCCGCTTGCGCTCGCGTACACCCGAGACGGTCCGCCACCGGCTGCACCGCCCGCGCCCGCTCGACGTTCTCCGGCGTCACGAGTTTGTCGCGCAGCCAGTCCATGCGGGACATGCGCGCGTCCTTCGGCACGCCGTCGTCGTACTTTCCGGTCAGCAGTCCCGACGCCAGCGGACTCCAGACCACCGCGCCCATCCCGTACCGCTCCAGCGCCGGACGAACGTCTTCGAGGTACTTGCGGCGATAGAGGATTGAAAGCTGAGGCTGCTCGACCTGCGGAGCGTGAAGATGGCGCCGGTCGCACAGCGCGCGAACGTCGTCCACCTGCGCGCCCGTCCACTCACTCGTGCCCCAGTAAAGCACTTTCCCCTGACGGATCGCGTCGTCCATCGCGCGGGCGGTCTCCTCCAGCGGCGTCTCCTCGTCGAAGCGGTGGCAGAAATAAAGGTCGAGGTAATCCACGCCGATCCGCTCGAGGCTTCGGTCGATCGACTCCAGGATATGCTTGCGCGACAGGCCGCGGTCGTTCACGTCGTCGCTCATCGGGAAGTAGACCTTCGTCGAGATCACCAGCTCGTGCCTCGGAAACTCGCGCAGGACGCGGCCCATCGCTTTCTCGGCCTTGCCTTTTTCGTAGACGTCGGCGATGTCGAAAAAGTTGACGCCCGCGTCGAACGCGGAGGTGATGAGGCGGCGCGTCGCGGCGCGGTCGGTGATGCTCCCGCCGAACGTCGTCCAACCGCCCAGGCCGAACACGCTGACGCGCGTTCCGCACTTGCCCAGCGGACGGTATTGCATCGTAATGCCCTTCATGCTCCCCTCCTGCAAGGGCGCGTCGCAGACCTCGCGTCCAGAAAAGCGCCTGCAACGTTCGCGGTCTGTCCAGCGCCTCCGTCAAGGAGAGTTCGTACCCGAAGCGCCGGCAAGGTGAAAGCGCTCCTTCTCCAGCGTCACCCCGAACGCGGCGAGTTCCGACGGCTTCGTCGCCAAGGCCTCAACGAGGCGCTTCATTTCCTGCTCCGCCTCTCGCAGCCGCACCCGGAACGTACTCATCTGCGCCTCGAGCGCTTCGCGCTGTCGGGCGATCTTCTCGAATTCCGGACCGCCGCGCTGACCTCCCCCTCCCCGGCTGCCCTGCCGTGCGACCAGTTCCGCCGCCTTGCGGTCCAGCTCCTTCATCTCCGCCACCATCTCCTTCAGATCAGCGGTCACACCCTGCGAGAGCGCATCCAGCTTGAACCACTCCGCGAGCAACGACCGGGCGTCCG
>BOJX01000246.1 GCA_016860685.1 Planctomycetota bacterium | reverse complement strand
ATCGACGTCGTTGACGTGAACACCGGCGCCGTCGTCGCAGGCCGATCACGCTCGGCCAACGCGCCGACCGCCCGTTTCACGCGCACGTGGATCGACGGTCGCCTCAGCGGCCCCTCACGGGCGGAGTGGGTCGCCGAAGACGCCGACAACGACCCGCTCACCGCCAACCTCCTTTACAGCCCCGACGCGGGCGAGTCCTGGCTGCCGCTGGGCGTCAACCTGACCGGCGAAGCATTCGAGTTCGACGCATCAAGCGTTCCGCACAGCCGCGGTCCGCACGGCCGGATCCGCCTGGTGGTCAGCGACGGTTTCAACGTGACGACGGTGGATGACGATGGGCAGGGCGTGATGGGCGACCCCACGCCTCCCGATGTTCACCTGATCACGCCGAACCACGGCTTCGCTCATCTCGAAGGCGCGCCGATCGCCTTTCACGCTGCGGCGTGGGATCGGGAGGATCTGATGTTGTCCGGACACGACGTGGTCTGGACGTCCAGCGTGGACGGGGAACTCGGGACGGGCCTGCTGCTGACCCGCGACGATCTGTCGCTCGGCGAACACGTCATCACCGTGACCGCGACGGACAGCGACGGTGGGTCGGACAGCGATCAGATCACGCTGACGATCGCGGAGCGCCGCCTCACGGGCGTGACGTGCGACGTCATCAAGAAGTTTACCGCAACCTGCCGGGACAGCGGCGCGATCAAGGGCAAGGTCGTCCTGCGCAACGAGGATTTCGACGGGGTGCCGGTGGTGTTCGGCGTCGGCGGCAACGCCATCCCCGTTCCGATCAGCGGCAGGAGGGCGAAGTTGAACGTTTGCTGTTTCTCGGGCAACCAGCAGGTCCGTCTCGATTCCCCTGCGGGCTGCTTCGATCCGATTCCGATCGTGTGTCCGTGAGAAGCCGGGTATGAACCCTCGGCAGCTCGACTTTCGCCGTTTTTCAGGGAGCGGATTCCGTGAATCTCGCGGAAAAGCCCAGACCTGACAGCCCGTTGAAAAAGGGGGCGCCTCCCTCCGGGAGGCGAATGTCATCGGGAAAAACCGGTATCACAAAGACAGGTCCCGGGGGGTTCAATAAGCTGCGGAGTCTCCACTGGACTCCGGTTGGTGGGCTTTGGATTCGCATAAACGTACGATCATGCGGGGAAATCGACGAAATTTCTTGCGCCCCGGAGGATCATCCGCAAGTCTTTGCCCCGCAGGATTCGCCGGAAAACAGCCCAGCCCGCCAGGGCTGGGAAGCCCGCGCGGAGGAAACGAAGTCCCCCAGCAACGCGCTGCCTTTTTCAACGGACTACTAAGCCTCGACGCCGGCATGGCGCATCTGCCTTCCGCAACCCGCGCTCCACGTCTGACCCCGAAGGCGTGTTATCAGCCGCAACGCCGTGTCGGCGCCAAGGATTCGGAACCAGGCGGCACGGGTTCGCGACGTTGTTCGGAATCGCCAGATCAGGCGCCCCGGGTTAGAATAGGTTTCAGAAGCCTTCACGTGCCGTGGCGGGCGTGCGCCAGGCTACCCTGCGGACGGGGATGGCTTTAGCGCGAGACCTCAACGGACCCAGCCGGGACCGCATCGGTTTCGCCGCCGGCGCCGGTAGCTCAGGTGGACAGAGCATCGGATTTCTAATCCGACGGTCGCAGGTTCGAGTCCTGCCCGGCGCGTTGGACGGATGAACCCTGACCGCGGCTGGTGGAAGAGCCAACGGCAAAGACGCTGTTTCAAAACCTCCGGAGAACCGCAAAAAGAGCGCTTCCTTACCCTTGATCCTGCTTCGCAACATCAGGGACAGGCGGACGCGGATCAGCCAAGAAACAGCGGCAACGTGAAGGGGTGGGCGCGGCGGCGCGCCCGCATCCGACGGGAGCGCAATCAGCTCGCGCGCCGTTGGCTTAGCGCTCTGCTAGCTGCCTTCGCGCTTGAACTCGTAGCGCTGGGGGGTGCCACCCTTGGTGTAACCGATCGTAGCACTCAGACGACCCTCGGCCGAAATCTCGTAGGCGATGCGCTTCGGGTACTCGAACGTCCCGTCCTCTACGTGCCGCGGTAGCGCGAGGTCGTCTTCGGATCGGCGACTTCGGTGATCGAAACGTCGAGCGCGATGTGCACATGGCGGTGCCCGGAACCGTGACCGTCCAGAATGACCGCCCCGTCCTCCACGCGCATCGAGAACTTTGAGGCCATCGGCGCCCCCATTTGCTCGAGTGCACGGCCCTCAGTGCGGTCCTCGAC
>BOJX01000245.1 GCA_016860685.1 Planctomycetota bacterium | reverse complement strand
CCGCCCCGGCGGATTCTCAAGCCCCGACGCACGAATCCGCGCTAGCGACAGTCGTAACTCATCGTGTCCAGCGCCCCGCAATCCCACGTCGCCCGGACCCAGCCCTGCGCGTCATCCGCGACGCGCAGCTTGACTCGCGCCTTGCCCGCGTCATCCAGGGTCGTGCGTCGGGACACGTCGCCGGAGGTTTCAAGCGACCCCCGCTCACCCGGCGTTCCGCCGATCAGCTTCGCCACCAGCTTCAAGGCGTCGCCGCCGGTCTTGCACTTCAGCCCGGACAGTCGCTCCTGCCGCGTGCAGGCGCCCGCCGAATTCATCTCGCCGAAGACGTACACCGCTCCCTGATTCAACGTGTGAAACGGCGCCGCCGCCGTCCGGTCGTCGCGCAGCGCCAGCCGCCATCCGAAGAGAATCCCCTCGCGGCGTTGCGGATAAAACGCACGATCATACGACCCCCCGTCGCCCGTGCGGCGGTACACGTAGCTCACTCCCGCACCGCCCACGCCGTCATGATCACCCAGGTACGCGCCCACGACGACCGTCTGACCCTCGACCGAAACATCCTCGCCGAACACGTCGCCCGACGGACCCTCCGGCGACGTCAGCGCCGCAACCTCGCGCCACGCTCTGAAACGTGCCGAACGGCGCGCCCGCGACGACGGTCGTCCCGTCGAACCCCACGCCGCATCCGAGGATGTCGCTGGTGATCCTCCCCTCCGCCAGCAGTTCCGCCTCCTCCACCTGACCCCACACTGCCGAGACAAACAGAATCAGACAACCCGCGGTCGTTCGAACTCCAACGCTTTACACCATCCCGCGCTCCTCCTGCCCAATCCCGGCGCGCAGCGCCTCCAAGTCGGAAGCGTCCGCACCCACACCTCAAGCTCAAGACGAATCCCCGGATGCCGATGGAAGGATAAGATCGGTGATGCAATCCTGATCGTCTTAAAGGCCGCGCTTGTCGTGCGATCCCCTGTAAGCGGGGAATTCAACCCTCCGGCGCAAGTCGCCACGACATGAACCCCGTCGGTCGACGCGCGCGGAGCTCTCCAACTCCCCGATACTTCGAGCCAGGCGCGCCGCCCGCCCTCTTCCACTCAAGAACGCCCGCTCCCGGACGTTCGCAGGCATCGCGCTTCTCCGAAGAGTGTTTCCGGGTCGTCCAGGCAAACCGTCGGGAGCGTCCCGCTCTCCCCGAGCGCGGCGGTGTCGGAGACCGCCGGCGAGGGGTCGATGGGCGGCTCGCTTCAAAGATCGACCTTATTGACCGTCAGCACGGGGTCTTCATGACGGTCACGGCGACAACGCTGCCGCCCAGGTCTTTTTCCGCCGCCGATCCGGGTGCGTATCCCAAAGGCGCACCGTGCCGTCTCCGGAGGCGCTGGCGAGCGCCGAGTCATCCGGTGCAAAGACCAGGGAGAACACGTAGTCTTGGTGCCCCTCGAGCGTCAGGACGGGGTCAAGCGTCTCCAGATCCCAGAGACGGATCGTCGAGTCGTCCGATCCCGAGGCGAGGCGCGTACCGTCGTGCGAGAACGCCAATGCGTAGACCGTCGAGCGGTGACCGGTCAGCGTCGCCAGGGCGTCGCCGGTTCGGAGATTCCACAACCTGACCGTGTCGTCCACGGACCCGCTGGCGAGGATCGCGCCGTCGTGGCTGATCGCCAGCGAATTGACGAAGTCCCGGTGTCCTGTGAGACGCGCAATTTCATCGCCGGATTCCGTCGCCAGGAGGACGACCGTCGCGCCGGGTGCATCCGCGGCAACCAGGCTGCCGTCCGGCGTACATGCCAGCGCCCCGACGGCCCGGCCGGGTAGCCGATGATCGGCCAGAAGATTCCTCGATCGAGTATCCCAGACGTGTACGCCCGACTCGGATCGCGCCACGAGACGCGAGCCGTCGGCGTTGAACGCCAACGCCGTGATTCGGGATTTATGACCCGACGACAGGTCGCCGACCGGTTCGCCGGTCATGCCGTTCCAGAGCTTGACGAGTCCGCGTTCATGAGCGGAGGCGACAAGCGGCGCGCCTCGACAGGTGGCGACGGCAAGCACCCGTTCCGTTTGCGTCGGGACGACGGACTCGACCGCGCCGCTCTCGATGTCCCAGTAACGCAGGTCGTGGTCCCACGAACCGGATACGAGGCGCGTCGTGTTTCCGACGAAAGCCACGCCGTAGACGTAGCTGTCATGACCGCGGAGCACGAGGCGTCCGACATCATCGAGGCGGTTGTCAAGATCCCAACCGTA
>BOJX01000244.1 GCA_016860685.1 Planctomycetota bacterium | reverse complement strand
ATGACCCGTCGCATCAGCTCCTCGCCGATCAGGTCCGCGGGAAGACACAGGACGTTGGCGTTGTTGTGAGCGCGCGACAACTGCGCGGTCAACTCGTCGTGGCACAGAGCGGCGCGCACGCCGCGGACCTTGTTGGCCGTCATCGACATGCCGATCCCCGTCCCGCACATGAGGATTCCCACGTCGCTCCGGGAAGACGCCACGCATTCGGCCGCGGGAAGCGCGCTGTCGGGGTAGTCGCAGCTTGCGTTGCTGTTGCAGCCGAAATCAAGCACTTCGTGGCCTTTTGATGCAAGATAGGCTTTGATCTTCTCTTTCGCTGAAAAACCGCGGTGATCGGACGCCAGCGCGATTCTCATGGTTGCACCTCTTGTAGTCTTCGGATCAACGCCTGCTCAATCTGCGCCGCGCACGCCTCGTAAGCGGCGTCATCTCCGCCGAAAGGATCCTCGATCGCCCGGCGTTCATCGAGCAACCGGACCCGCGATTCCAAGTCCGGCGCGAGATCCAGGACCGCAAGGTAATGACTCGGCGTCATGACGAAAAGGTAGTCGGCCTGGCGGGCGAGGTCCGCCGTCAGCAGCCTCGATCCGTGACCGGAAAGGTCGATCCCGCGCGCCGCCATCGCCCGCCGGGCGCCCTCGGATGCACCGCCGCCCCCCCCGGACGTTCCGGCGGATTCAACAAGAATCCGTCGTGCCGGCAAATCCTCCACCGAGCAGCCGATCCGCTCAGCGAGCAGGCGCTTGCACAGTCCCTCGGCCATCGGACTGCGGCAGGTGTTGCCCGAGCAGACGAAGAGGAGGCGCAGCACCGCCAGCCGCTCCAGCGTCCGGGCGTCGTAGACGCCTTCGCGGAGGATTTCAAACCCGTTTTCGCTCACCCGGGCGACCGTCGACGAGCGGGTGTAGCGCGTCGTCCCGGCATCCAGGACGAGGTCAACATCTCCGGCCAGCCGCTCGATCGAATCCGCGGCGGTGGTGGGCGCCGGATCGCCGGCGCGGTTGGCGCTGCTGGCGACGACCGGTCCTCCCGCCTCGCGCAGCACGGCGCAGGCCAGTTCATGATCGGGGTAGCGAATGCCCACCGTGCCCTCAAAATAAATCTCATCTGACGTTCTTGGACCCCGATCCGCCGCGACCGTCTCCCGGACGGCAGGGGGAACCGTGAAGACCAGCGTCAGCGGGCCGGGCCAACCTTTTGTCGTGATCCGCCGGGCGTAACCTGTCAGCGGACCAACGTAGGTCTCGACGTGGGCACGAGAACCAAGATGCAGCGTAAAAGGCTTTCCGTCATCCCGGATCTTCAACTCGCGCAGACGGCGGATTCCCTCAGGACGGTCCGCGCGGGCGGCGACGCCGTAAACGGTCTCCGTGGGAAGCACCACCAGTCCGCCCCGGTCCAGCACTTCGCTCGCGGCGACGATCGCCTCCCGCTCCGCGGAAGAGTTTCTGACCTTCATTACACGCGCCGCCATCCGGGAAACTCCTGGTACCGGATTCTGTTCCTGCCGTCCAAGGGTGTCAACAAAAATAACCGTCCGCCAACAACGACGCCCAGGCGCATCTCCAACAGGGTGGCGCCAACACGACGTTCACATCATCATGAGGCTCGTGGTGAAGGGCGCGGAGGCGCCGTTCCAAAGCCTGTCATGGAAGTGAAGATCACGATCGAAGTCGATGGGGAGCCGGTTAAACATCGCACGGCGACGCTGGCGGGGACGCTGGAGCCGATGGAAGAGGACGATCCACGCTTTGACGCGACAGGGGGTCGCGGAGACGTTGCCGCCCCGTGGGGATCAGGTTGCGGCCCCACGCTCCCTTTTTCAGGTTCATCCGGGATTTCCGGGTGACAAAGAAGGCAAGGGTCTGCGTCCTATCTTGAAGGTTATCACCGCTTTCAGGATAGCAGCCCGTGGTAGAATCCTGTTTCCGTCGCGTGCGGGGGTTCAAGCCGCGCGGTGCGTCAGAAAGTCGAACGGTCGCTCGGTCACCCCCGCCGCGAGCGCAAACGCCCGACCCGCCACGGAACCAAGCCGCAACCGTAAGGGTAGGGCGTCTCTCCGAGCCGAGCCGCGACCGTGAGGAAGCGGTTTCCCCGACTGGACGGCCCGCCGTCGGTCGATCCCGGCGAGCTGGAATTCCTCGCCGTGGACACGCGTGCGCCCTCACGCTGCGTCCATGTGGCGTCACGCTTCGTCCACGCGGCGCGGCTACGCTTGCCCTGGATTCCACGCCCCGCATTGACGGGTCGAACCGCC
>BOJX01000243.1 GCA_016860685.1 Planctomycetota bacterium | reverse complement strand
TCGACGACAACGTCAGCGTAAACGGCAGGTCGCTGCCGCCGGTGTTCACCACCGCCGCCGTGACGGACCCTCCCGTGGCGTTGATCTTCGCGGCGACATCGTTGAGCGTGTCGCCAGCCGCGATATCGATGCGCGTCTCGAACGTACCGTCGATGAAGGCTTGACCCTCCTTCGCTGTTCCGGCGAGGCGCAGGTCGCGCGCGGTGGTTCCGCCTTCGTCCGTAACCGTGAGTCGGCCTGTCCCCTCGGTCCGGTCTTCGAGCAGGATGCCGTCGCCCGTGTCGTTGATTCGCGCGAGCACGTCGACGCCGGCCTGCTTCGCCGCGGAGTTGATGCGCTCGATCGCCTGTCCGACGGTCTTGACGCCGTTGGTGGAGATCGTGACGCTGAAGCTACGTCCGCTGGCGGCGGTGACGGTGAACTCGCCGGACATGATCCCTTGACCCTGATTGATGCTGGAAACGAGCGTGCCGGAGGCGATGTACTTCCGCTGCACGTTCCCGCCCTCGACGACGTCGCCCTCGGCGACCCGGCCCGAACCGTCGTTCACCGCGATGCCCAGATCGACGGCGCTGCTGCCCGTGACGTCCTTGATCTGAATCTGACCGCCGCCGCCGGAGGCGTCCACGATGCGCAGCCCGCTGCCCGCGGCGTTGATCGTCACGGACAGGTTGATCGCCGCCAGATCGCGGTTGAGGACGTCGATCACGTCTTGCAAGGTGTTCGTCCCGGCCAGATCGACGGTGGCCGACGCGCCGCTGCGGTTCATGAAACTGATCTGACCCAGCCCGACGCCCGCGCCGCCCTGAAGATTGCGCAGCAGGACCGTGTTCAATCCGCCAATCAGGTCGCGCGAGACCAGGGACGCGCCGACCGAAAACTCGCCGTCGAGAATCCCGAGGTCGGCGGCGGCGTCGGAAGCGACACCGTCCGACGTTTTTCCGGCGCGGACGGCGATCGTCACGTCCGCCTGCGACGTTTCGAGCACGAGATTCTTTCCGTCAACACGCGCGGTCACGCGCCCGTCATTGCCCTCCGCAAACTGAATCGCGCGGACGACGTCGCCGAGCGACTGCACGCGGTAGATATCCCGACCCGAAATCGAGGTCGCGCCGTCCCTCTTCGTCGCCAGGATGCCGAGGTCCGCGGCTGCGTTGCCCGTCTTGTCCGCGATCTTGAACACCGGAGCCTCGCCCGACGCCGTGCTCTCGTCCGTCACCAACAGGTGCGACTGCACGAACTGAGCGCGGATCGCTGCGCCGGAGTTGTTCAGGCGGTCGATCACCTCCTGCACGGTTTTCGCACCGGCCAGATCCACGTCGGTGTTCTGTCCGTCTCGGGTGGTGATCGTCATGACGCCGAGGCGCACCCCGTTTCCGCCGTTTAAGGCCTCGACCCGAGTCGAGCCTTTCAAAAAGTCTCCTAGCGACACGGAGAACCCCCCGCCTTCGCCGCCAGTGATCTCGAACACCAGATCGTCGTTCAGCGAGCCGTTGGCGAAGCGCCCAACGCCGTTGCCGTCACTCAGGAACGAAAGCGACGTCCGCTCCGACACGGAAAGCAGCGCACGTCCGTCGCGCCGCGAACCGGGCGACCGACCGGCAATCCCCAGGTCCGTCGCCGTGAAGCCGCCTCCCACATTATCTATGATCAGGTCCGATGTCGTGGCGCCGGTCAGATCCTCAATGACGAGGCGGTCGCCAGTCGCGCCGTTCTCCTCGAGTCCGGTCACGCGCGCCCGGACGTTCACGCCGTCCGCCGCGTTGATCGCCGCGACCACGTCCTCCAGCGTCAGGGCGAACGAGAGATCCACCTGCGTCGAAGCCCCGCTGCGATCCGTGATCTTGATCGATCCCCGACGCACGCCCTGTCCGCCGTTCAGAACCGAAAGCTCTGTCGCGTCATTGACCTTGCCTTTGCCCAGCTCGAACGTCAGTGTACCCGCCCCGACCGGCGTCTGATTCGCATCCGCGAACCCGCGCGACACCAGCTGCGAATTCGTCACAAGCCGGCGCACCCGGAACGTGAACGTCCCCGGCGTCGCGCCGGAAGACGCCGTCGCGGTCAGCGCCTCCGGTTTCGAACTGGACGCCGAGAACACCTGGAACAACGCCTTCGTCTTGAACCGCACGCTTGCGTTCTTCGCGGCGAGGATCTTCGCGCTGATCTCGAGATACGCCGTCTTCTGCGCGTCCACGCCGGACATGCGCAGACGCAACTGGTTCAGAGGCCGGGCCTCGATCGCCATCAATTGCTCGATGA
>BOJX01000242.1 GCA_016860685.1 Planctomycetota bacterium | reverse complement strand
AGGTAGGATGGTCCGATGCGGCAATCCACGACGCTGCGCAGGTTGTCGCATACTTCAACTACATCAATCGCATCGCCGACGCGCTCGGCGTGGAGCCGGAGAGCGGCCTACTGAACTGGGGCAGAGCTGGTCCCGATTCAGGTGCCGCGGCGTGCCGGCCGTTCTGCTTGATCCGCAACATCTCACGGCGATGACTGAGGACGAGTGCAAGCAGCAGCGTCAGCGACACAACGAGCGTGGCGCCCACACCGAACTCGCTGCGATAGCCGGTCGCGTTGCCGCCGATGCCGGTCGCCTGCACCTCGGCGCGGAGGGTGGTTGCGACGGTCGTTTCGATCCGGCTGCTGAGTTCGGCCTGCACGCCCGCGACGATCTGGCCGCTGAGCTGCTGCACGTCCAGCACGACCGGCTCGCCGGCCGGCTGCGAAGCCCGCGAGTTCAAGTCAACGCTAGCACGCGGTGAGCTGGCCCGCGTCAATGAGCGGAAGCACCTCACGCTCAGCCCGCGAACGGTTGACCTGCACATCCGCATCGCTCGTACCACGTTTAACCGTGCCGTCGATGACGACCTGATCATGTACAACCCCTTCGACCGTCTGAGCGGCGGCTTGCCGCCGGTCGAGAAGGATTGGCACTACGTCAGCCTGGACGAGTTCAACAAGCTTATCGAGGCTTGCCCGAACCAGGGTTGGAAAACGCTGCTGGGACTTTGCCGACTCGCCGGCTTGCGGCAGGGCGAAGCGCTGTCGCTTCGATGGCGCGATGTGGAATGGCAGAAGAACCGGCTGATGGTCTGGGCCCAGAAGACCAAGCGGAGACGGGTCGTGCCCATCGCCCCGGAGCTAATGCCGATCCTTCGCGACGCGCTGGCGGATACGCCCGAGGGCGCCCATCTGGTGGTCACAGGCGTAACCACGCCGAACGTCTGGCGGGATTTCGGCGTCATCCGCAAGCGGGCGGGGACGCCGAAGTACACCAAGTGGTGCCACACGCTCCGCAAGAACCGGGAGAGCGACTGGATCAACGCCGGCTTTCCGTTCCACGTCGTCGTCGAATGGATGGGCCACTCCGACGATGTCGCTCGGCAGCACTACTTACGGGTGAACGAGGCTGATCTCGCCGAGGCGGCCCACACCTCCATCGCCGAAAAACTGACGCAAAAAGTGACGCAAATCGAGAATTCAGGGGTCTCCGACGCTCCGGACGACGAGCCGCAAGTACTGAAGCTGGAGGACTTTAGGAAGAAAGCGGGCGATGGGATTCGAACCCACGACGTCCAGCTTGGGAAGCTGGCATTCTACCACTGAATTACGCCCGCGTAAGTCACTGTACTGTATCGACTTACGGATTCTGTCGGCCCTGTGTTCACAACTTAAGCCGGCCACAGCGTTGCGCAGCTTAAGCGGCATATCGTACAGAAACTGGCCACCAAAACAAGCCTCACGGACCGGAAACGGCAAGCCGGGAAGAAGGACCGGCTCGAAAAGCTGGCACTGCTCAAACGTTGCGTGAAAATATCGAGCTGGTGACCTGATTACCAGTTTGACTGCCGACGGCTTTATGGTATAATTGCCATAGGACCATGAAACTCCGATCCCGCCATTCTCGACCTCGCTACGACGCCCGAGCCCGGATCGCGAAGGCGCTGGCGCACCCGAGTCGGCTGATGATCCTTGAGGCGTTGGAGGAACGCGAAGTCTGCGTCTGCGACCTAACCGACCTAGTCGGCGCCGACCAATCGACAGTGTCGAAGCATCTGGGCGTGCTCAAACAGGCGGGGCTGGTTGAGGACCGAAAAGACGGTGTGATGGTCTACTACAAGCTCAAGGTGTGCTGCCTCCAGGGCTTCTGGGACTGCATCGAGACGGTGCTCGCCCAGAATCTGAAGGTACAACAAGCGGTGCTGCGATGACGAGTAAAATGGGGTCAAGCCGCTCTCTGTTTTTGCTATATTCATGGCCAAATTGCCATAAAGGCATGAATCATGCCAGGGATTCCGGAGAAGGGAGCGCCCAGCCATGATCTCGCGAGAATGGAAGATTGCCGCGGCGATCGGTGGCGTCTCAGTTTGAAAGTGCCGCTGCGTCACGCTCGTCACCGCACTCAGCGCCGCGCTCGACGTTGCGCCCGACGTTACGGGGCCGGCTCAGGGGCTTGCGTTTCAATCCCGAAGGGATTGCGGCCTCCAGCCCAAGGTTGGACGCCGAAGGCTGCCTACCTTGGGTTCACGGCATCCCGCGCTCCGACCAAAACCCTGCAAGGGTTGCGTCCGGGCGCCGCTCCCGCAG
>BOJX01000241.1 GCA_016860685.1 Planctomycetota bacterium | reverse complement strand
AAGACTCTCATTGTAAGGTTCCGGCAGTTCCGTCCGCCGCTTTTCGGGAGGCGGCGGACGTCCGCAGCAATGTTAACGCGCGAAACGCACCCTGTCGTGCGCGTCTTGCCCGCATGCACGAGCAAGGTTAGAACCTTCCCACCCTGAAGGGACGGGACACGCCGCATTGCGTCAGGAATCCCTCGACAAGCTCAACTTTGATCACGTGCGCCAGAAAGTCGCCGACGAGTGCGCCTGCGCGCTGGGAAAGCGGCTGGCGCGATCGATCCTTCCGACCTCGGATCCGCACACGGTCCGCACCTGGCTGGACCAGGGTCGCCAGTTCGCCGAGGTGGCGGAGGAGATCGGACCGCCCCCGATGGCGGGGGTGCATGATATCCGGCCGGAGATTCAGGCGACCAGCCTGCCCGCGCCGCTGGAAGGCGACGCCTTGGCCCGGGTGGCGGAGACGCTCGCTGCCACCGCGGCGATCCGGGCCTGGTTCTCCCGCGTCGATGAGCGCGCGATCGCGGTCCGCCGGCTGGGCGAGCGGATTGACGACTTCAGCGCGCTCGCCCGGCTCATCAACGACGCGGTGGACCCGCGCGGACGCGTACACGATCACGCCAGTCCGAAACTGCGCACGATCCGGCGGACGATTGATGAGGCCCACGACCGGATCAACATCGCGTTCGACCGCATCCTGCGGCAAACCTCGATGCAGCGGATGCTCCAGTACTCCGGCACGACGTTTCATCACGACCGCGTCGTCCTGCCGCTGCGTGCCGAACATCGCGGGCGCATTCCCGGCATCATTCACCGGACGTCGGACTCCGGCGCGACCCTCTTTGTCGAGCCGTCCGAAGTCGTCGAAATCAACAACACAATCATCCGCCTCAAGGAAGAGGAGCAGAAAGAGATCACGCGCATTCTGCGCGAGTTGACGACCGAGCTGCACCGCCACGGGAGGGAGATCCTCGCCACGCTCGGCGCGCTGGCCCTGCTGGACCTTAACCGCGGGAAGTGGCTTTACGGACGCAGCCGCGCCTGCGTCTTCCCGATCGTCAGCGACGACGGTGCGTTGGACCTCGTGCAGGCGCGGCACCCGGTGCTGATCGACTTGTTCGCCGCGGAGAACGCCCCGCCTGCGACGCGCCGCCGCGTCGTTCCGGTGGACGTCCGTCTCGGCATCGACTTCGACGCTCTCGTCATTACCGGTCCGAACACGGGTGGAAAGACCGTCGTACTTAAAACCGTCGGGCTTTGCGCGTTGATGGCGCAGGCCGGGCTGCCGATCCCGGCTGACGAGGGATCGCGCATCCCGGTGTACAAAGACATCTTCGTGGACATCGGAGATGAGCAGAGCCTGCATCAATCGTTATCCACCTTCAGTTCACATCTGTCCAACCAGCTCGACATTCTGCGCCGCAGCGGTCCGCGGACGCTCGTCCTGATCGACGAACTCGGCGCAGGCACGGACCCGGACGAGGGCGCGGCGATCGGCCGCACCGTGATTGAGGAGTTGCTGCGGCAGGGCGCGCGCATCCTTGTGACGACGCATCTTTCCTCGCTGAAGGCGATCGCGTACGCGCTGCCCCGGGTGGACAACGCCTCCGTCGAGTTCGACGTGGCGACGCTGCGACCGGCATACCGGCTTTTGATGGGCGAGCCCGGAAACAGCAACGCCCTGATCATCGCCGAGCGCCTCGGGATGAACACCCGCCTCGTTCAGCAGGCGCGCAGCCACCTCGACGAGCGACACCGCGCGCTGGATCAGGCGATCCGCGGAACGCTCCGCTCGAGGCGCGAAGCCGAGGAGGCGCTCAAGACAGCGCGGCGGGCAGCGCTCGAGGCCGACCGCGCCCGTAAGGATTTCGAGGACAAGCAGGTTGAGCTGGAGATGCAGCGCGAGGCGCATGAGGCCTGGTCGCGCTGGGTGTCGACGCTGAAGGGCGGCGAGACGGTGTACGTCCGCAGCTTCGAGCAGACTGGTCGCCTCGTCCGCGTGCAGCTTCACAAGCAATCCGCGCTGGTCGCCGTCGGTGCGTTCGAGGTGGACGTACCGCTGTCCGAGTTATCCGTCGCGCCTGCAAAACCCGGTTGACGTCGAGAACGAGACCCGAGTAGAATGCGCGGCATGTTCGGGTACAACCTTGCGACCGATCACGGCTGGCGGCTGACCTTCGCGGTGGGACGGGGTCGTCGCGCCTGACCGGCGCCGGGGAAATCAGCAGACGATCCTGACCCGCCGATGTCATACGGCGGGTTTTTTGTTGCCCCGGATACCCGGCGAGAACGAACGTCGCAGCGTTATTCAGCC
>BOJX01000240.1 GCA_016860685.1 Planctomycetota bacterium | reverse complement strand
GGTAGGTCGCGGTGTAGAGCGTGCCCCAGCCCTGGGCGAACGCCGTGGAGAAAAGCGGGGGTTCGAGGAAGCGGGTGGCGAAGCGCTCGGGAGTTTCATGCGGATCCTCCAGGCAGGAGGCGAGGAAGTGTTCGCGTTCGAGACTGGCGGTGGCGTGGGCGTACTGGCTCCACTCGACGGTGCGCTGATGATTCGTCGCCAGGGGGCGGCGGGTGACGATGGCGGGGCGGTCGGAAGCCGATCTTGCTTCGCCAACGGTCTCAGCGCCGTCTGGAGGGCGCCATCGTTTTTCAGAAGTCATCCGCCTCGACGGCGGTGTCGCGCACCTCGGCGGGACAACGGCGCCGAACCGGGCGAGTCCGACGATTTCGTGCGCCGTCCGCCTCAACCGGTCCATCGCCGCAAGGCGACGCGTGCGAAACCGGCCGCTTACAAAGTCCGGGTCAGGGTCGGGGCGTCATGGTCTCGGATTCCTCCTGCCCCGTGCGAAGGTAATGCGAAACGTATTCCATCATCGGTTTGGTTCGGACCGTTTCAGGTTCGTGTTCGGCCAACGATTCAAGGAAATCGGCCGCCTCCGTATCTCCGACGGCACAGACTTTCCCCAAAGCCATGCAGGCGATCATCCGGATGGACGCATCGGGATCCGCTGCGGCAATCTGCAATAACCTCTTTCGAACCACCGACTGATGACTCGAAGCACAGCGACGCCACAGATCGGTCGTGGCGGCCCGACGGATCAGGGAGTCGACGGGGGAATCGCCGAAGGAAGACTGATAGATCGAGAACACCTTATCAGCATCGGCACGCTCCCCTTCCGGCAGCGCCTCATAGGCGCGAACCGGGGTCCAGAGCTCATTCGCGGGGTCTTCATTCATCGCGGTCAGGGCTCGCGCCGACGGAGACGGGCCGTCATCGTCCGCACGCACCCCTCTCGCCACCTCCGTGTAGTATCGAAGTTTTGCCCGCGCCCACGGGTCGGTTTCCACCTTGATCCTATCCTCGGCGTATCGAACGAACTCCTCGTTCCCCATCTGCTCGAAAAGATGGCCTACGGCCCCGGCGCGATCCATGCCATGGGCGTCGCCCTCAATGTAGTCCATCAGTTCCGCAACATCCATCTTCGAGAGTTCGGGCCAGAGGTCCGACGCCTGCGGCGCCGCGGACCGATTCATGCGCGTCAGCGCCTCAAGATCCATTTCGGAGAACCCGGGTGCGGCCTCGCCGGTTTCCTTCTTTCCGGACTTGCGATCGACGACGATCAGCTTGGGGAAACGATCGACTTTGTAATCCCGACTCGATTTGCTTCCGGCGCCCACCGTGAACCGGACGCGGTGCTCGCGGATGAACGACTCGACCTCGCTCGGCCGGGCGGACGTCAATCCGATCACCACCCAGTCTTTCTGCTTCATCAGTACGTTGATCTGCTCGACATGCCGCAGGGTCTCCCGGGCATCCTTGTTCTGGTCGATGTCGAAAAAGAAAAGCAGAACCTTGCGATCATCCTCCAATCGAAAGACAGGGTTGTTGAACCATCGCACTGCCTGAAGCTCAGGCCACAGCCCGCCCGCCAACAGAATCGTGGGCCATATAAACAATCCAAGGATCATACGGAACCCTCCCTCAATGTGAATTGGAATTGCGCCGAACCAAAGATCCGGCGAGTGTCCCGGCCAACTCTAATTCGCAGGCCGGGAACACACGATCCACAAACCAGGTCTGATCAGGTCGAAGGACAAGTCTTCGGAGGAAATCGGTCCGCGCAAAACGCTTTACAGTAGGCATAGTCCACACCGCAGCAGTAGTGAACATAGCAGCACGTACAGCAGGAGTTGATCCCCATGCAGCACATGGCGCAATCATCAGTATCATACGGATACTGGCAGCTCCCGTTGCATGAAAAGTCCGCCGGTTCAACCGGATGGCTTCCCGCCGCGATCGGGGCCTGAGGCGGGGCACCGGCAGCGATCACAACATGAGCCAGCCCGACAGACAACACACAGACAAATACGGTGATATTGACCATGACTGTGCTCCTTCAACAAAAGCTGGGAAGGGAAGGGAAGGGAAGGGAAGGGAAGGGAAGGGAAGGGAAGGGAAGGGACCACGCGATCCCGAACCCGCATCCCCGTCAGGCAACCTTCCGCAATACCCTACATGAGTCGTGTGCCACGTCGTTATTGGATGTCAAGGGAGATCAGAAAGAGCATTCACAAACAGTAGAGATTTCGTCTTTCCAGAGGCTCGCAAGCTCGACTCGGCGCCCCCCGCACTTAAGGACCGCGCAGTCCCGAACCGTAACCCCATCA
>BOJX01000239.1 GCA_016860685.1 Planctomycetota bacterium | reverse complement strand
TCGTCGATCGTGAAGTCGTAATGCCCGAACTTGCACGAGGTCAGCCGGTCGCTCCAGCGCAGGCGAGGTCGCGCCATCCGCCCGCCGAAATACGCCGCGTTTACCCGCGCAAACGACGCGGACATGTTGTGTACCGCTCCTTGCTCAACCGGACGTACCCCGGACAACGCTTCAAGCTTGGCCAGCGCCGCCCGGTACGCTGGCGACTGCATCGCCTCCAGCACGCGCCCGTCGCGCTGGCCCGCGCCGAGCGCCAGCTCCGCAACCGCCTCGAACTGCGCCGGGTCAAACCGAACCATCGCGGCCGGAAGACGCAGCGTGACCTCCTCCGTGCCGGATTGCCGCAGACGGAAAATGCCACGCATCGGGCGGAAATGCACCACGAGATGACCGCGAAAACGCCTTTGCCGCCTGATTGCCGCCGTCATCGGTCCGCGCACCGCCGCCACGGCCCGGCGATATCCGTCGAACTCCTCGCGCTGCGCGAAAAACGCAAACCAGCCGCGCAACGCGAGATGTTCCGGCGAAATGACTCCCGACTTTCCGGCATGATGCTCGATCAGGCGCTCAAGATGGCGGTGCTCCCCTTCAATTCGCTCGAACACACGCTGCGGCGGAATCGTGCTCCGGCCGTCGCCCAGCGCCCGGACGCACGCCTCGAACCGCGAGGGAAGACCGGTAATGCGCCACGTCAGCGCCCGCGCGGAACGTTCGACCTTATGCGGCGCGCCGGTTGCCCGCGACTCCGTGGCGACGGCACTCGGTGCCGCGTCAAGGTCGATGTTGCGCAGGTAGGCCAGCGCCCGGCGCGTCGGCGCCGGCAGCGAAAGCTCGGACGCGCCGTGCTCGCGCAGGATGTCCGAGACCGCCTGAAGCGTCCGGGCGATCACGACGCGCAGAACCTCCCGGCGTTGCGACGACAAGGGAGCGCGCAACTCGTCGCGCAACCGCTGCGCCGCGCGGACGACGCCGTGAATCCGCAACCCTCGCCTCACGGTCGCGCCTCCCTGCGTCGTGTCGACTTCATGATCCGATCGGATCCGATCCGCCTCCGGCGAACGTCTTCCCGTATTCCGAGCATCGACTCTGCTTCAATCCCCGCAACGAATACTCGCATTCCGGACATCGCGGCATGAGCTCGTCGCATTGATTGCGCCGACGCCGCACGCGTTCAACAACAAAGAAGCCGGTCAGGCAGATGACCGTCGGCCCGACGAGAATCAGCGGGAGCACGACTGCACTGCGTAGAAGAAATATTCCCGGTCCAGCATGTTGCGCTGTTTCAGCGCGTCACCTCGCCCACGATGCCGCCGATCACCGGCCGGCCCGGTCAGCCGCCGGGCTTGAGCAGACCCACCACCACGTTCTCCGGGTCGGCGATGATCGCGTAGGTTCCCACATTCGGAATCGGCGTCGCCTCGACCAGCACCTTCCCGCCGTGGTCACGCACCTTCTTCAGCGTCGCCTCCAGGTCGGTCACGCTGAAGTACACCGTCAGGCACGCCCTTGGGGCGACTTCGGGTCGCTTCATCATGCCGCCGTTAGGTTCGGCGCCCGGCTGGATCAGCGTGTATCCCGGCATCGACTGGTCGTCGAACGCCCAGTCAAAGACTTTGCCGTAAAACGCCCGACACTTTGCCGGGTCGGCGGTCATGAACTCGAAATGACACAGCGGATTCGGCATGTTTCACCTGCACGGATTCAACTTGAGGGTCGCTACTTCGGCGGAAGCTCGCGGATCCAGATGTCCCGGAACCACAGTTTCGAGCCGTGACTTTGCAACTCAATCTGCCCGGAAGCGTAGATCGGTTTGTCTCGCTCCCAGTAATTCTCCAGCACCACGTCGTCCACGACGAGCTTGTCATTCAACCGTACCGTGACGCGGTCGCCCGTCATGCGGATGTAAAATGTGTTCCACCGCCCCACCGGGTGGTCCGCGACCGCGAGCGGATCCTTCGCGTTCTTCTCGTTGTTGTACAACCCGCCGGAGCCGACCGGCCACTGCGCCGGATCCCAGATCTGAACCTGAGGACTGCCGCGAAGGTAGATCCCGCTGTCGCCGCCGGGACCGATCTTCCAGTCCACGAACATCTCGAAATCCGCGTAATCCTTCGACGTGCAAAGGTGCGAACCCTGGCCGTCGAAAACGAGCACGCCGTCCTCCACCTTCCAGTGCGCCCGCATCAGTTCGTCGGCTTTTGCCTGCGCCGCCGCCAGTTCTTCGGTCGTCATCTTCGCCCGAGCCGGCGGGTCGGCCACGAGACCCTTCCACCCCGACAGATCCGCGCCGTTGAAGAGGCGCGTCCAGCCGGGTGTAAGCGCCAGACTCGGCGCGGCGTCCGCCG
>BOJX01000238.1 GCA_016860685.1 Planctomycetota bacterium | reverse complement strand
TACGCATCGGCTTCCCGGTCGACATTGCGGCGGGGGAGTACCGCTTGGCGGGAACGATCTGGGACGGTCGTACGTCGGCGGTCAGTTTCGCAGCCGGGAGGATCAGCATCACCGACCGCGGCAGCGGGGGGCAGGCGGAATCTCCGGGTGTTGACGCGGTGTGGCCGCTGATCGATCAACGCCTCCGCGACGGTTACGGTCTGACCTTCGGGGCTCGGGTCAACAACGTTGAGCCAGGCGACATCGGCGTGCGGTATTTCCTGAAAGGGGTTCTCGTTGGCGAGTCCTGGAGCGTGGATCTTCTTCCCGTCTCGACCGAGCTTCGGAACGGAAGCGCCTTTACATGGACGGCGGATCTGTCGCGGATTTCGATTCCTGACGAGGTTCGGGCGCGCGGGCTTGGCGTGCAGGTGCAGCTTTTCGACGGGGATCAGTTTGTCGCCTCCGATACCGCCCCTGGCGCGGTTTTTATCCGCCGGGAGCTGTCGCCGCTCGGGATCGGCGGGGTTCTGCCGGACTGTGACGCCCACAACGGTGTTCCGGCGGACGCGCGGATCGAGTTCGGCTGGGTGAGCGGAGGTTCAGCGGTTCATGATCCGGCGAACATCGTGCGGTTCTGGCTGGTGAAGGACGGGGTCTGGCCTCCGCCGCTGGATGACGATCGCACGCATCGAATCATCCTGCTCGGCGCGGAGCAGCCCGGCGTCGTTTTCAACGAAGTCGTGCCGTGGGAGGCGCTCACCGGGATGGACCCGGGCCTGTATACGTTGATCGCCGAAATTCAGGATCCGCAATTCGGCGAAATCATCCACGCGTTCACGGATCGGCGGGTCGAGATCTGCGCGGTCGGTCGCCAGGGCGGCGGCGGGCTGCCTTGACGCTGAGCCTGACAAGCGACTCCGCCAGCACTGCGTAGCTGCATCCCTCAGCCGTGCGAAGCTGGCACATCAGGTCCACGCCCGCGGGAATCCGATCCCGATTCCGCCGGAACGCCTCGCGGACGCGGCGTCGCAGCCGGTTGCGCAACACCGCCGTTCCGACGCGGCGCGGGGCGCGCAGTCCGATCCGGGAACGTTTGAGGGTGTTCTCCAACGCCCACAATGTCATGCAATGATCTGAAACACGGACGCCGTGACGGAGCACTCGATCGACGTCGCAGCGCCGATAAAGGCGATCGGCGGGCGTAAAACGCTCGCGGCTCACGTTCGCAAGCACCCCACGGACGCGGAGCACCGCCCCGGAGCGTTGCGGATCGTCCGCGAATCCGCGACCCTGTTGCGGCTCTGCGGATGTCGCCGATGATACGGAAAGGGGTTCATATGCGTCACCATCGCCACCATCATAACCGCTCGGCGCCGTTGCGGCTGTCGGTGCGGGTCTTACGACGCCTGTATCGGGGTGTCTGTGTTGCCGCTCTGCTTTCCGCCGCCGCCACGGCGCTTTCCCAGGATGCACCGTCGGCGACCCCGCCTTCCTCGGCGCCGCCGGACGCCGTGAACCGCGCCGGCCAGCCCGATCCCGCCGCCACGGCGCGGTCATCGTCGCCCACGGCGGTGGGGGCGACGGCGCGGGGCTCTCGCGCGCCGCGGATTCCGTCGCCACGCGAGGAACTCCTGAAGACGTTATACGGCACGGATTTCGGGTCTTACGCCGCGCTGCCCTTGGCCGGCGTGAATCCCGTCGAACCGCTGGCGCCTGCGCAGGATCCCTTCAGCGCGCCCGTTTCACCGGATCCGTTGAACCGCCGCCGGGATCCGTCCTCCGCGTTGCGACCCGGGACATCGCCGATCTCCTTCGGCACCTTGTTCCCGGATGCGGATCGTTCGCTCAGTCCCGGCGGATACGGACCGCGATCCGCGATCCTTCACGCGTCGAACGCGGCGGGTTTTTCCGCCTCTCTGAAGGCGAAGCTCGACGCCATCCTTGCCCGCCCGACGCTTCCGGCATCGTCGCGTCCGGGTTTCGGCCTTGAAGATGACCCGCTCCTGCGGTTCGGCGTCCGGAACACCGTGTTCCCCGGTCAGGATGCGGGCGGCCTTTTCTCGCCAAGTCAGCGTCAACTGCACCCGCCGACCACCGGGCTTTCGATCACGCATTCTGCCGGATCGATCTACCCGATGGCGCCGGCGATGTCGATCCCTTCCTTGACGGCGCAAACGCCGGGGTTCAGCCTGTTTCAGCCCGATCGGCTCAACCCGTCGCCGCTGATGAAGTTGGAGCATGCTTCGCCGGGTTTGATCGATCTGTCGGCGGTGCCGCCCGACACGTCGCGACGACCTACCCGCGAACCGGGAACATCCGGCCGCAACTGAGGCGCTTTTGCATAAGCGAACCGCGCCTGTCAGGAAGCGTCCCTT
>BOJX01000237.1 GCA_016860685.1 Planctomycetota bacterium | reverse complement strand
CGCCTCGCTGAGCAACCCCTACTACGGGTTCAAGATGCTCAAGTGCGGCGAACCGAGGGGAAGGAAATAAGGCCCGCGTTGGATTGCCCGGCCGGCCGACCGGTCGCGGACCGCGTGAACGAAGAACACCCGGATGATTCCGAAACTCATCGACCTTTGCGCCCGCAACCGCCTGCTCGTCCTCCTGCTGACGGGGTTCGTCGTGCTCGCGGGCCTGCGCGCCGTCACCAACATCCGCCTCGACGCGATCCCCGACCTCTCCGACGTGCAGGTTATCATCGTGACGGACTGGCCGGAGCAGTCGCCCGAAGTCATTGAGGATCAGATCACTTACCCGCTGACGACGGCGATGACGGCGGTGCCGCACGCCCGGACGGTGCGCGGGCAGTCGATGTTCGGCGTGTCTTTCGTTTACGTCGTTTTCGAGGACGGGACGGACCTTTACTGGGCGCGATCGCGCGTCCTGGAATATCTCAACTACGTGTCCGGCCGCCTCCCCGCCGGCGTGACTCCGCGCATCGGACCGGATGCGACGGGCGTCGGCTGGGTCTACGAATACTCGCTGCGCAACGGCTGGTATTGCCCGCAACATCCGGACGGCATGTACCACGATCCGGCAGCGACGGACGACCCGGTCACGTGGTACGCCTCGCGGGAAGACGCCCCGGCCCCGATCCGGGAACGCCTCGAGCGCGTGCGGATGTTCGACGGTCCCGGTCTTTGCCTCTTTGACGGGAGAACGCCGCTCGTTCAAGCGGAATACGACCTGTCCGAACTGCGCGGGCTTCAGGACTGGTATCTGCGGTACGAGCTGACCTCGGTGGACGGAGTGTCCGAAGTCGCGTCCGTCGGCGGGTTCGTCCGGCAGTACCAGGTCATCATCGATCCCGACCGGCTTCTCGCCTACGACATCGCGCTGAAAGACGTGCGCGAGGCGGTCGAACGCTCGAACCTCGACGTCGGCGGCAGCGTGATCGAGATGTCCGAGACGGAGTACATGATCCGCAGCCGCGGATACCTCGGCCGACTCACGCCCGAGCAGATGCGCCTCGCCCGCCAGAGCGGCGTTCCGCTCCAGCGCGTCCGCGCGGAGCAGGCCCTCGAGGATCTGCGCCGCATCGTGCTCCGCGCGAATCCGCAGGGCACGCCCGTGTACCTCCGCGACGTGTGCGACGTGGTCCTCGGTCCGGAGCTGCGGCGCGGCGTGGCCGAAAGCGACGGGAAGGGCGAGGTCGCCGGCGGCATCGTCGTCATGCGCCACGGCGGAAACGCCCGCCAGGTGATCCACGATGTGAAGGAGAAACTCGACGAACTGCGGACCGGGCTGCCCCCCGGCGTGGACGTCGTCGCCGAATACGACCGCTCCAGGCTGATCGAGCGCGCCGTGGACACGCTGACGATCGCGCTGCTTCAGGAGATGCTCGTCGTCGGACTCGTGTGCATCATCCTTCTGCTGCACATGCGCAGTGAACTGGTGGCGATGTTCGTCGTGCCGACGGGCGTGCTCATCAGCCTGATCGTGATGGACCGCCTCGGCATCAACGCCAACATCATGAGCCTCGGCGGAATCGCGATTGCGATCGGCGTGATGGTGGACAGCGCCGTCGTGATGGTCGAGAACGCGCACAAACACCTGGACCGCGAGGAGGAGCGCCTGCACAAAGCGGCGCTGGCGGGCGGCCCCGTCGAGCCGCGCCCCCGCGCCGAGGTCATCATCGACGCCGCCAAGGAAGTCGGTCCCACGCTCTTTTTCAGCCTGCTGATCATCACCGTGAGCTTCCTGCCGGTGTTCGCGCTGGGCGAGGAGAGCGGGCGGTTGTTCAAGCCGCTGGCGTACACGAAAACGTTCGCGGTGGCGGCAGGGTCGCTGCTCGCGGTGACGGTCATCCCGGTCTTGATGGTGCTTTTCATCACGCCGCGCGTGCTGCCGAAGCGCTGGGGTTGGGGAAAGAACACCCTGCTGACCGTCGCCGCGATGGGCGTCCCCGCGGCGCTGATCTACGCGGCGCCCGTGGATTTCGGAGCGTGGACCCCCTACCGGACCTGGATCGCCGGCGGCTGGATCCTCATCGCCGGAATGCTCCTGCTACCCCAGAAAATCATTCATGAGCAGGCGAACCCGATCAGCCGCCTGATGCAGCGCGTGTACGATCCCTTCTTCCGCCTCTCGATCGCCGCTCCGTGGTTGACGATCGCCCTGGCGGCGCTGATCACCCTGAGCACCGCCGTTCCGCTCGTCGGACTGCGCAAGGTTCCGCTGATCGGCCACCGCGTCGCGGACCGCTGGCCCGCGCTGGACAAGGCCTTCCCCGGGATGGGCAGCGAGTTCATGCCGCCGCTGGAGGAAGGCGACCTCCTTTATATGCCTACGACCGACCCCGGCGTCAGTATCAC